>CAMJUL010000007.1 GCA_946408995.1 uncultured Clostridia bacterium
CGGAAGCGCAGCGTCGTTTTGAAATGAAGCAGCTGAAGAAGAAGGAAAAGAGGCGCGGACACTGATGCAAGGAAATACAGAACGGCAGTCCAAACTGAAACAAGCGGCATGTGTTTGTATGCTTGCCGCAATGCTTTTCCTGCTGACCGGATGCAGGACAGGCAGTGTTTTTGACGGATCCAGGGTCTCTGACGCATCCGGGTTCCGGATGGAATACAGCATCCTGAATCGGGAGGAATCGGCTGGTCTGAACCTGACAGAGGGCGACCGTCTGCAGGTTTCTCTGTCGCATACAGAAGGAACTGTGGATGTGACCGTGGGTATGAACGGGAAAGAGCCGATCTACCGGGGAAACGGGCAGCAGAACGCCGAATTTGTTCTGGAAATTCTGGAAAAAGGAAACTATCATATTTCCGTTTCGGGACATCAGGCAAAAGGAAATATTGCTTTCATCAGGATTCCCGGAGGGCAGGAATGATGCAGGAGAAAAGAATAGAGGAACAGCTGATTGTCTGCGGGAAATCCTATCGTATCCTCCGGCTGCTCGGTCACGGGAAGGGCGGGTATTCATACCTTGCGGAATCTGAGGGGCAGCCGGCGGTGATCAAGCAGATCCACCACGAACCCTGTGATTACTACGCCTTCGGCAATAAGATTGAGGCGGAGCAGAGGGATTATGAACGCCTGCGGGCGGCGGGCATCCGCATCCCGCGGATGCTGGCCATCGATATGGACGCGGAGCGCATTGTGAAGGAATACATCGAAGGTCCCACCGTTTTTGACCTGGTCAGGGACGGAGCGTCTGCCGAGCCTTATCTTGCCCAGGTGCGGGACATGGCGGACAAGGCGAAGGCCGCCGGGCTGAACGTCGACTGGTTCCCCACCAATTTCGTGGTACGGGACGGGCTGATCTGGTACGTGGATTACGAGTGCAACAATTATATGGATGAATGGAGCTTTGAAAACTGGGGCATCCGATACTGGAGCCGGACGCCGGAGTTTGAAGCATATCTAAGAGACCATAAACCCGCTGTCACGATCCGGGAAGAGCGGGTCACAGCGGAGGAATACATTGACTTCCTCAAACGGACAGACCTTGGCTCCCAGTACCCCAAAGAACGCTTCGAGGAGCGGATTAGCCGCTTGGTAAATACGGTTTCCATCAGTCTCACCGCTCGGAATGAACAGGGGCTGCTGGTGGGCGTGCTGTTCGGGTTGACGGATTACGCCTATTGGCTCTACGTCACCGATCTGGGGGTGGACAGGGATTATACCCGCCGGGGCATCGGCAAACGCCTGATAAAAGCCGCCCATCAGCTGGCCGGCGGTGAAAAGGACATCGCGGTCTATCTGATCGCCAACGAAAGCGCTGTGCCGTTTTACGAGAAATGCGGCATGAAGAGGGCCGACGATGTGATGAAGTACAATCACATCGAATGGACGGAGTTCACAGTGACGTGATTGCGCAAAAAAACTGTCAGTAAATAAACAGATATGTTATGGGAATAAGGCGAAAGGAAAAGTCTCCTTCGTCCAAATTCCCGGAGACCAGGAATGAAACAGGGAGAAAAAAGGATGAATTACAAAATCATTGACAAAGAAACCTATTACCGCAAAGGCGTCTATCGCCACTTTACGCAGGACTGCAAGTGCTCCACCTCCATGACCGCCCGGACTGACGTAACGGCCCTGGCGGCGTACAGCAAACAAACGGACACCAGGTTTTATATCAACTTTCTATATGTCCTGTCAAAGGCGCTCAACTCCCGGGACGATTACCGGATGGCCTATCTGTGGCAGACGGATGAGCTGATCTGCTATGATGTGATTCATCCGACCCAGTATGTGTTCCACAAGGATACGGAAACCTGCACGCCGGTTTATACGGAATTCAGGGAAGAGTACGATGTGTTTTACCGCCATGCTTCGGAGGATGTAGAGCGTGCAAAACAGACGCGGGAATACGGCCTGGACGCTGCAAACCATCCCAATTGGTTTGATGCGTCCTATATTTCCTGGCTTTCCTACGATGCCCTGAACATTGAACTGCCCGATGGATACCTGTACTTTCTTCCCATCATCAACTGGGGGAAATACCGTGAGGAAAACGGAAGGCTGCTCATGCCTGTCAGCGTCCGGATGAACCATGCTGTCGCCGACGGATACCTGATCGCCCATGTGTTCCGCCTTTTAGAAAAGGAAATGGCAGATTTCGTTGGGAGGACATAAGCGTGAACGATTTCCTGAAGCCTGGAATCACGATTCAGGAAGAACGGGTCACGTCGGAGGAATACATTGACTTCCTCAAACGCACAGACCTGGGCTCCCAGTATCCCAAAGAACGCTTTGTTACCGCCCCTGGAGTGGACAGGAATTACACCCGCCTGATGGAAAAAGCTCATCAGCTGGCCTGCGGTGAAAAGGAGATCGCGGTGTATCTGAACGCCAATGAAAACGCCGTACCCATCTACAAAAAGTACGGCATGAAAAGGGCTGGCGATGTGATGAGATCGTAAAACATGTTCCGCTCATTCGAAAAGGAAGCCACAGACGTGCAAGGGAGCGTTTCCACAAAAAACTGCACAGAGGAGGGCTTCCCGTAAACAGCATTATCCAGGCAAATGGGAAAAAACCAAGGGAGAAAGAGGAGAATCCGTCAGATAACGGGAGAAGAAATGCTGAATAAGACTGCTGGACGCAGAAGCGGACGGGATCACGCTGGCTGGGAAACAGGACAGAAGATGTGAAGAAAACCGTACATAATGGAATCCTTAACAAGAATGAAGCGCCGGTTCATGAGAGCCGGCGGCTTTTCTGCGGGAAAAACGACGGTTCCTTTTGCAGCATGGGCATATATACCCCGCCCTGGACGCTGCGGCCAATGAAGGCCACGAATCGGGAGGTTTTGGTATCGTACCAATCCGAGAAGGGAACCCGGGTGGCGGTGACGCGCAGATAATGCGCCAGCGGAGCAATCAGCTGACGGAAAACCTCCTCGTTCTGGGCCATGGAGGCGCTCCACATCATCCAATCGGACTTTGTGTAGTCCGCCCGGGAATCCAGGGGCAGGCCGAATGTATTCATCCGGGGCAGGTAGCTGCGGGTCTCTTCATCATAGAACGATTTGGGCAGCAGGCCAAGATCCAGCACCAGGTCCCATACCAGATTGTATTTCATGCTCCATCCTTTTCCTTCAAAGGTGAGGGCGGTGCCTTCTTCCTTTTTCGCCCGGGTAAGCCAGCTGTCCGCCATTTCGCGGGCACGCTTTTCCCAAACGCCCGCTTCCGCTTCTATTCCTGATCTGCGCAAAATCCGGGCATAGCAGGCGATGCCTACGATGGCTTTGGCGGACAGGTTCACATTCCTTGCCAGGTGCCCCGCAAAATCGTCCGTGCACAGCTGTTCTCCGGGGTCCTCTCCGTAGGTATCCAGGTATTTTACCCACTTTTCCAGGATCGACGCATACTTGCGGATCAAATCATCCTTCGCCCCGAAGGATGCGGCGGCTTCCAGCATGATCAGCATATTGCCGCATTCCTCCACCGGCATCTGATAGCGCGGATCGTACACGTCCGTCCCTGCGGGATACAGATAGAAGGGCAGGGGCGTTTGGCCGTTGGGAAGGGAGCGCTTGGCGGCGTACACCTGGCCGGTGGCGTAGGGATAGCGGCCCACGTCATGGGGCGCGAAATCCTCCTGCCATACGGGCAGGGAGGCAAAGCGCAGCACGGGGCGGCAAAGGGCATTTACCAGTTCAGGGCAGTATTTCAAGAATAACGGAACAGAAGGATAACTCACGTCCACCGTACCAATGCAGCCGTTGGAATCGTTTTCTTTGGAAAGAAGCGCCATTTCCCCTTCCGGCGTGGCGATCAGCTTGTGGGCAGCGAAGGTGTGCCGCCAGGCCGCCGCGGCGATGAGGGCATAATCTGCACCGCCGATCTTTTCGGCTTCCGAAAGCACTTGCTCGTCCAGCTTGATACAGGCGTCAAAGAACTCGTCATGCCGCCGGTCAAATTCTGCCAGCGCCTGGGGCATGGTTTTGCCGTCCCGCAGGCCCCAGGCCTTGCAGCAGGAGCCGAAATAGTTGATGGAGGCAATATCGTCATAGCCCAGCATCAGGAAGCCTTTTGCAGGCGCTTTTCCGATATGAACTTCCGAGGCAAACCGCAGGCCGCCGTTTTCCAGGGACACGTTGCCTTCCGACGCCATATACAGATAGCCCCAATCCATGGTGATATGATCACCGGAGTGCCCCAGCACATGCTGCCGGGCCTGGCCGATCAGCGCCATATGAAGCCGATCCCAGGAAAACTGTTCCCCATGAAGGGGGGGTGCTGCACTGCCATCATAGCACAAAGCGGCGGAAGCAAAGAAGCGAATCGAAACCTCATGCTCCTTGTCGTCCGAAGACGCGAGGGAATAATCCATAAACGTGATGGGAACAGAAAGCGCGTCCAAATCATCCGGCAGAGCGGGGGACCAAAGAGTGACGGTCAGCTCCACGCCGGAAGCCTCCATCACGCTGATGGTTCGGGTAGGCGTAACCTGAAGCGCCGTGGTTTTCATTTCCGGACGGGCGCTTTTTCCAAGAAAAACATACTCATTCCCATCGATGCGTATATGTCCGTCCAAATGCTTCGGCGCGCCTGACCAATGAACGGGGCCGGCAGAAGTAAGCGTATCTCCCGGGAGCCAGATGGAAAAATAAGGGTCGTTGGCAATCAACGGCAGCGCGGGCAAGCGATCCAGCCTTTGTTTCATAAATCATTCCTCCATCAATCATCGGATAAAACAGTATATCACAGGGGTTCTTCGTCACAGCCCTTTGTTTTCTTCCCGTTTGTCTCCTGAACCCCATTATCCTTTGATGGCTCCCACCATAACCCCTTTGACGAAATGCTTCTGTACAAAGGGATACAGGCAGATAACAGGCACGCTGGCAATGATGATGATGGCGTATTTCATGGTTTCCGCCGCCATCATTTTTTCATACAGGCCCGTTCCATCCCCCTGGGCCAGCTCCTGGTTCTGCAAAAGGATTTCGCGTAAGATCACCTGCAGAGGCATCCGGGAGCGATCTTTCAAATAGATCAGGGCATTGAAGTATTCGTTCCAATGGGCCACGGCGTAAAACAATACCATCACGGCGATGATGGACCCGGACAGGGGCAGCACCACGCGGAACAGGGTTTGCAAATCGGTGCAGCCGTCCAGATAGGCTGCTTCCTTCAGTTCGCCCGGAATGCTGGACTGGAAGAAGTTTTTCATTACCAGCATATTATATGTTGCGATCCCGGTGGGCAGCAGCATGGCCCAGATGGTGTTGTACATGCCTAATTGGCGCACCAGGAGATAGGTGGGGATCAGGCCCCCGGAAAACAGCATGGTAAAGGAGGCCACGAAAGTAAGCACACCCCGAAAGGGCGTTTCTTTGCAGCTTAAGGGGTAGGCCATCATGATGGTGAGCACCAGGTTGACCACCGTACCCAGCACGGTATAAAGAATGGTGTTGCCATAACCCATCCAGATGCTGCTTTCCGCGATGACCATTTGATAGCTTTCCACAGAAAAGTTTTTGGGCCAGAACAGCACCCGGCCCAGCAGCACGTCCTCCGGCTTAGAGAAGGACGCGATCACGGTAAAATACAAGGGATACGCCACAATGAGAATCAAAAGGACGCTCAGAAACAGGATCACGCCTTGGAAGATCCGATCTCCAACGGATTCCCGGATATGGGCGGGACGGTGCGCAGCGGATTTCATCATGCAGATCACCTCACCATAAGCTTTCATCCAGCGCGCGGCGGCACACGGTGTTGGCGGTCACGATCAGGATCAGATTGACCACGGAGTTCATCAGTCCTACCGCTGTGGCATAGCTGTAATCGCCCTTCTGAATGCCGTTTTTGTACACCAGCGTGGATATGATTTCGCTGGCGCCGATGTTCAGATCGTTTTGCATCAGCAGGGCTTTTTCAAAACCGATGGTCATCAATTGGCCGATGCGCAGGATAAACAGCGTAACGATGGTAGGCAGGATGCAGGGCAGGGATACGTGGATGATTTTCTGCCATCGGGAGGCGCCATCCACCGTGGCGGCTTCGTACAGGGCCGTGTCTACCCCCGCCAGGGCGGCAATATAAATGATGGCGTTCCAGCCCATGTTTTGCCATACGTTGCTGATCACGTACAAGGGCCGGAAATAGTTTTCAGATTCCATCAGCGGGATCGGCTTCATGCCCAAAGCCTGAATGAACAGATTGATCACGCCATAGCGCTGATCGGTAAACAGCTTCAGCATGCTTACCACCACCACGATGGAAAGAAAATATGGGATATAGGTGATGTTCTGCAGGATTTTGCGAAACCGGAGGCTGTTGATTTCATTCAGCATCAGCGCCAGAATAATAGGAGCGGGAAAACCAATCGCCAAACACCCCAGATTGATGGCCAGGGTATTCCAAATGGTGCTCCAGGCGTAATAAGAGGTAAAATACCGGGTAAAATGGCGCAGCAAAGGGGAGGCCCAGGGACTTTCCAGGATTCCCAGCCGCACCTTGTAATTCTTAAATGCCAGCTGCACCCCGAACATGGGTACATAGCAGAAAATGATATACCACGCCACCGGAATCACCAGCAGCGCCAGCAATTGCCAATGGGCCAACACCCGTTTTTTGAACCAGTGCGCCGCCCTGGGCTTGGCTATAGGATGCGCGGACATATTTTCCTTCCTTCCTTGGAAAAAACAAGAGGGAGAGGGTGCGTCCTCTCCCTCAGGGGTTCAGATTGGTTCTGCGGCTTATTGATAGGTGTCCAGCCGCTCCTGATAGATGCCCACCCATTCCTGCAGACCCATGTTTTCCAGGGTGCTGCAATAGGTGTCCCATTCATCGAAGCTCATTTCGCCCCGGATAAACTTGGCGGCACAGGACTTCATGTAGGTGGAGATATCGGTGTCCAGGATCTGCAGCCGCTCGTTCACTTCCGCGTCAAACAGAGGCTCGGCATAGAGTATATAGTCCATATAGGGGTCCAGGGCGGCCTGGGCGGCCTGGGTGGTGGGGGAGCAGACGGCGATGCAGTTGCGGTCGTTCAGGTACTGGGGAGAACCGCCGCCGGGCCAGATGCAGAACTGGGCGATGGTGGGGCCGGAGCCGTTGGGATTGTTCAGAATGCCGTCCACATAGACGGGATAGCCGTTTTCATCCCGGGTCCAGGTCTTGCCCTCGATGCCGTAGCGCATCAGGTAGCTGCCCTCTTCGCTGAACAGGTAATCGATCCAGCGCATGGCGGCTTCGGGATAATCGCAGTCACAGGTGATGGCAAAGGTACCCAAATCGCGGGCAACGGGGCCGCTTTGCACGTACAGGTTATCGCTCATGCCAGCCATGGGGGCGATGCCGATATAGTTGGTGGAATCAAAGGCGTCGTCGGCCTGATTGAAGAAAATACCCATCATCTGGCCGCTCATCTTGGCGTTGAACTTGGAATACTCCTGGGTGAAGATGTCGGGATCCATCAATCCCTCTTCGTACATCCTGTTGCTCCACTGCAGCAGGGCCTTGAACTGGTCGCTGGTCAGCCAGGAGGTCAGGGTCTTGCCGTCTTCGCTCAGATTCATTTCCTGACCGAACTGGTACTGCAGGCCGAACATACCCGCCATGGTGTCGAACCAGAAGTTCAGGTCTGCCGCGCCAATGGGAATTTCGTCCGCTTCGCCATTGCCGTTGGCATCGTATGCCTTGAAGGCCCGAAGCACGGCTTCCAATTCTTCAAAGGTGGTGGGAACGTTCAGGCCCACGGCGTCCAGCCAGGCTGTATTGCACCAGATTTTTTCCGTGCGTGCGGCGTTTACGGCGATGATGGCGGCCAGCGCGTAAATGTGGCCGTCAGGCGCGGTGATGCGGCCTTCCACGTCCGGATATTGATCCATCAGGGCGGTGTAATTGGGGGCGTACTCCTTGAGCAGATCCTCAAGGGGCAGCAGAACGCCTTCGTCGCCGTACTTGATGATCTCGGTACCGCTCAGGCCCGGGGCAACCAGCATATCGTCGTAAGTGTCGTTGGTCCACATCAGGGCCTTGGCTTCATCATAGCCCTGAGAAGGGGCCTGGTTGAATTCAAGCGTGATGCCGGTCATCTCCTGATATTTCTGGAAAAAGTCCATGGTGGCCCAATCCGCGTGAATAGCGCCCTGCTTGCCAAAGATAGACAGGGTGATAGGCTCGGTGACAATGGGCAGCTCGCTTTCGGTATTCAACACGTCCTTGGTGTCTGCCAAGGCGAAAAGCGGCGTCATGCACAGCACGAGCACAAGACATAACCATTTTTTCATTCCGGGTTCAGCTCCTTTTCTTTTGGTTTGGAGGATAAAGCGATCCTCGTTGGTGAATCGATTGTAACATGTACACACGTGTTTGTCAATAGACCATTTGAAATATATTCTATTTTTCTTTGTTTTTACAACAAATATACACACTATGCTAATGAGTGTATATTCCTTGTGCCTGATGATTTTCCGGCAAGCACGGCGGGCTTCACGCCAGCAACCGAACAGCATTGTACACGCAGAGGGCGAAAATGACGATCAGCAGGCTGATAAACAGCCGATCCGTAAGATGGACGGAAAGCTTTTTGTGCAGATGGGCGGAAAGCAGGCCGCCTGCCGCTCCGGCGAGCACCATGGCCGCCAAAATGCTCCAGGAAAAAGCGGGAACGGCTCCGGTGAGCAGGCTGAAAAGCAGGCTGGCTAATTGACTGAGCAAGATGATCAGGATAGAATTGACCGCCGCCTTTTTTGTATCCATGGAGAAAAAGAAATACAGCACCGCCAGATTCATGGGGCCGCCGCCGATGCCCAGGAAGGAGGAGCAAACGCCGAGCGCCAGTCCAATGAGCCCCGGCGCAGTGATTCCTTTTACATTTTTTGTGGGGATCCGGGTTTTGTTCAGCACATACAGCAGCGTTCCCAGGATAAGCAGCCCCAGCACCAGGGCCTGCACCGCGCCGACCGGCCGGTCAGCATTCAGGGTGGATTTCAGACTGGAAAAAATCTGCTTTCCAACAATGCCGCCTATCGCCGCGCCGATGCCCAGGGGAACGCTCCGGGCAGCATCCATTTCGCCCCCTTTGCGGTTTTTCAGCACATTCAGGCAGGCCATGGCCAGCACCGTGAGACCGGATAAAAATGAAACCGTGGATACGGGCATGATGTCGATAGAATCCAGCAAGGGCTTGATGACCACGCCGCCGCCGATGCCGCAGATACCGCCGATGGAGCTTGCCGCAAAGCAAATCACAAATACGAGAGCAGTCTTCATCATGGGCGGTTGTCCTTTCAGCCTCCGCAGGGATGGGCCGGCGCGTTGTCCCGGTAATGGCTGTTTTCCTCGGGATTCTTCATGCACAGGTGTATGGCGGCGGTCGTGAAGGTTTTGGGCAGGGCCAGGATATTGGGGTTTTCGCCCACAAATTTCCGCTTGGCGTCCTCGATGGCTTCCTCAATGGTGGCCCGGGTTTTCAGCCCCATCCCCCTTGCGATGCCGGGCTCCCGGGCCCCGATGATATAGATGGCGCTGGTGTGCATTTCCGCAAGGTGGCCGCAGCTCATCATGCTGAACCCATGGAAGGGATGGAAAGCATTGGCGTAGCGGTATTTGCGAATGTATTCCTCGTTGGTGGCGAAGTATTCGCCGTAACGGTTCATATCCGGCAGGGTCTGCATGGAATCATGCTGGAACATTTCGTAGAGTTCCTTTATATAGGGCCAGCGCTCGTCATGGAACCACCCATCGCAGATCGAGGGCACGATGAACACGCAGTGATCGGAAAGCACCCGCTTGTGCCGGATCACCTGGGCGGACAGGGCCTGCATCATCTGGATGGGGTTGGTGCCCATGCCGTCGCCGTAGTGAAAACGGGTAGGCATCCCAAACACCACGATGTCGTATTTCTTATCCGCCCAGTGCACATAGGTGCGCTTATCCGCCATTTTCCATGACACGGGCTGCATTTCCTTGGCCCAGCCGGAATTGATTTCGATTTGCCGGGATTTCGTGTCCAGCACGGCGTCACAGCAGAAGAATTTTTTGCCCATTTTTTCTTCCATGTGCATGCCCTGCTGATCGAATTTATCCCGCATGAGGCTGCCGGTGGAAACGGGTACAAAGTCCGGCCGGTGCATTACCTGGGGCACGTGATGGGCGGCGATGGAGCGCCAATGGCTGATACCGGTGGCACAGTGCTTATAGCCGCCGGAATAGCCGCCATAGGGGTTGCCCTGGGTGTGGCCGATGAGGATGGCCACATCGGCGTCGTACACATACCTGTTCATGATCACGTGGTCTCCCTGAGCGGTAAAGCCCAGGTCCACCAGGTGATCCCAATCCTCGCTGTCGTGGCTGGTGATTTGGGAGGAATACCAGAAATCGTTGAACAGTTCATCGCCCAAAATCTGCCGGGCTTCGTTCATAGGCGTGCGGGGGTGCAGGCCGTTGGAAAACAGCAGCAGGATATTTTCTTTTTGGATGCCCGCGCTGTACAGCTCATCCAGGCAGGCCTGGATGGCCACCTTTCGGTGACTGGTGGGCTGGCAGCCACCCTTGACGATATCCGGGATTACGAACACCACGGTCTTTTTGCCCTTGGCTATCTCTCGCAAGGGCTCCATGCCGATGGGATGGCGGAGGGAGTGCATGGTCGCCTGGTACAGGCTGTCCCAGTCCTGGGGGAGACAGGCAGGATCGGGCACCGTTTCGCCGGGGATGAACACGTCGGTGGTATCGGGCAGATTGGCGGTCATGAAGCCGTTGCCGTATTCAAATTGAAGCTGCATGGCTGATCCTCCTTACTGTACGCAGTTACGCATGTATATACGGATAATGTCCAGGTATTCCCCGGGATAGAAGCCGATTTCCCCCTGAAAGCGGGTCAGGGCGATGAGCCCCCCGTCGATTTCTGGAATGGAGGCCAGCATGGCTGCGTTTTCCTGCTTGAGCCCGCCGCCGTATACCACATCCATGCCCTCGGTGGACGCCTTTACGAACCGGGCGATCTTTTCAATATACGGTTTGTCCGCCGGCGCTTTGCCGGGCCCGATGGACCAGATCGGCTCATAGCCGATGACGATTTTGTTTTTGTCCGCCCCCAACAATCCCAGCTCCAGCTGCGTACCCAGTACGGCTTCCCATTGGGATTGTTCCTCGCTTTTTTCGCCGATGCAGTATAAAACGCTCAGGCCTGCTTTCTGGGCGCACAGGACTTCCCGGTTCAGGATGCGGTTCACCGCTTCGGCGGCTTTTTCCCCGGTGACTCCGGCTTCCGCCAGAACCCCCATTTTATCGTTTCTTTCTTCGCAATGGCCGATAAGCACGCTTTGGCAGCCTGCCTCCTTCATGGCGTTGGCCGTGCGATTGGCGGTAAACGCGCCGAAATTGCCGCCCACGGCGGTATCGGAACGGAACACCCCCTGACAGCCCACTTGCAGGGGGCTGTCCTCCGTCCTTGCGGCTGCGGCGGAAAGGATATGAGCCTCCGGGAAATACATTACGAATTCTGCGTCCGGGTAAGCTTTCAGCGCGTCCTGGGTGCTTTCCACGATGGTTTTTCCCCATGCCGCCATGGGGGCCAGGCGGTTCACACCGCCCTTTGCCGGGGAAATATCGAAGCGTTTTAAATTCAAATAAATGTGTTTCATGGTTTCTCCCTTCACACCCAATGGGGGATGGTCGGAAGCTGATCGCCGATCAGGGGACGGCACCAGCGCAGGAAGGCATCCGTCACGTTATAGGGAGCCAGGTATTCCGGAGGGAGCGGCCGCTCATGCAGGGCCAGTCCCTCCAACGGAACCAGGATTTTTTCGCAGTGATACGGTTCATCCGATACCCGGCGAAGCCCCGCCATCATGCCGCCGGTTCCGGCCAGCATCGTGCGGGTGGCCAGGGCGCCTAAGCTTTCTGCCTCTGTCCGGTCCACCGGGGATGCCATTTCCCCGCAGCACCGGCCCAGGATGCCCGGCGTTTCACACCTGGCCTTGATCCCCAGCTTTTCGATCACCAAGCGGCACAAGTATTGGGAAACCGCCCCGAAATATACCGCCCGGCCTGAGGCAAACAGGGGCGGGGCCACAGGCGTCCCGTCGGCATAGCGGATGCCTTCGCTGACGGCCACCACCACTCCGCGGCCCTGTTTCCATATCCGGGCCGCTTCATTGAGAAAATCCGCTTCGTTAAAAGGTACTTCGGGCAAAAGGAGCATATGGGGTGCGTCCCCGGCCTTTTCCCGTGCCAAGGCGGACGCTGCCGTGATCCACCCCGCGTTGCGGCCCATATATTCCACGATGCACACATGGATGGGCAGGGCGGCTACGTCCGCGGCGATTTCCCGCATGGACACCGCCGCGAACCGGGCGGCGCTGCCAAAACCCGGGGCGTGATCCGTCAGATCCAGATCATTATCGATGGTTTTGGGAATGCCGCCCACCAAAATGCCGTTTTTCCGGCACGCTTTCCACAGCTTGGCGCAGGTATCCATGGTGCCGTTTCCGCCTGTCAAAAGCACATAGCCGATTCCGTGCTTCTTAAGCACGCGGACCATATCGGCGTAATCCTTTTCTTCCAGAGGCGTGCGGGAGGTGCCAATGGCGGAGGCGGGTGACGCAGCCAGCGCCTGCAGCGCGGTTTCGTCCAGCCCGGTCAAATTGATAAAGCTTTCCTTTAAAATCCCTCTGGTGCCGTGGGACGCGCCCCAAATTCCATCCACCTTACCTGAATGCTGCGCCTCCCTGATCGCCCCGGCCAGGGAAGCGTTGATTACCGCGGTGGGCGCCCCGCCGTGGGCAATGAGCAATTGAGCCATACAATGCTCCTTATAGAAAGAAGATATGGTTTTGCAGTATCGACACTCATCAAAGCTCGATCACTGGAATATCCATCAGCGCGGCGGTTTGCTTGAGGGCGTCGTAAATATCGTCCCATACCAATACATAGTGGTGAGGGATCTGCTCCTGGATCAGACGTTCCGCGGTCTCCCGCACTGGCGCTGCCATTTTCACCTGGATCATGCTGCCACGGGTCACCCGGTCCCGGTCCAGCGCTTCCCCCCGCGTGAGCACCAGCTTATACTTGCCATGGAAATTGTGCAGGCGGGCGATGGTCACTTGGCCTGGTTTGAGTGCCGTCCAGAAGGCAGAGCCCTGGCCCACCAGGGGATGGTTGCGAAGCTCCGGTTTGTATTTTTCATTGTGCAGGGAGGGGGCGGCATTGCCGCAATGCCAGAAATACAGGGTGTTTTCCTCTTCGTTCAGGTCGATCATGTCCGTGATGAAGGGCGCTTTTCCGGGAGAGAGAAGCATTTCCATCATCTGAGTGATGCCCGCGTCCACGTCCCCTTCGCAGCCGATGGATATCCCGTCATCCAGCAGTCTGCCCAGCACCGCGCAGGGCTGGGTGTGGGCTGCGCCCATTTCCGGCCAGCATTTGATGATTCCGAAATCATACCCATCCAGTTTCATCCGCTTTTTCAGAGCCAGATACAGCCTGCAATGGTTCTCCAAATGCCCCTCAGGCAATAGAGAGGGATTCCACCTGGCGGAAACGGCAGCCATGTCCGCCTTTACTTCCTCCTCCGGCAGGGCAGCCATATCGTCAAACACGGTTTTCAGCTCGGTGGCGTTCATGGCAAGCCCGAAGGTACGCCGGATGACGGCCTCGTCAAAGGTGCTGACATAATAGTTGGTGGGGCGGTAGCCGAACAGACCCAGCGTCATCTGGGACAGTGCCTTTTTCACTGCATAGCTCCGCAGCAGGTTTTTCACCTTTTTCGCGGCCCGTTCATCCTCTTTGCCCCCGTACACCGTATGGCAGGGATAGCCCAGCCTGCCCAGGGCGGCGGCGTTCATGGTCATGGCGCACAGGGCGTTGGCCCACAGCCTTTCTTCCCGCACGTAAGGCGGCTCGTAGGGGGCCCACAGGATCAGCGGCACGCTCATCTTCTGCACGATGGCCGCGGCGATATCGTCCCCCGTAAACGCGCCGTACACCATCACAACCGCGTCTACCTGGCTTTGCCGCATCATGGATATGGCGTCGTTCACTTCCTCCGGGGTGGTCAGCACGTGGTCCGGCATTACCAGGTTCATATCCGTTAATTGCTCCCGGGCCCAGGCAGTGTATTCCCTGTGGCGCTCGATGGGGAGTTCCCTGGGCCAGCGACCGGACAGGGTCACGATCAAGCCTACGTTCAATGGATTTTTCATTTTCATTTAATCCTCCCTGTTACGCTTTTCCTTCGGAGCCGGAAAGGCAGATGATGCGCTTTACGTCTTCCTTCAGGGCGTTGCAGGCGTATTGGCTCACTTTCCAGCTGTGGCCCTGATGATCCATTTTGAGCCCTTCCTCCAGGTGCTCGATATATTTCCAGCGGATTTCCGTGCCGAAATTGATCTTGGCAATGCCAAGTTCTTTCACGGCCTTGCGGATGATGCTTTCATCCATCCCGGTGCAGCCGTGCAGCACCAACGGGAGATCGCAGAAGGAGCGCACCTGCTCCAGGATTTCCAGATGAATATCTGGCTTTCCCTTGTAAAAGCCGTGGGCGTTACCAATGCCGATGGCCAAAGTATCCGGATGGCACAGGGTGAGGAACTCCTTCACCTGCAGAGGATCGGCCAGGTTTTTGTTTTCCAATACAGCGCCCGTGCTGTCCAGCCGTTGCAATTCGCCGATCTCAGCCTCCACCGGCGCATGGAAGTATTTCGCCACCTGGACCACGCTTTCCGTCAGCGCTGCGTTTTCCCTGACGGGCAAGGTGGAGCCGTCGATCATCAGCGAAGTAAAGCCCAGCCGCAGCGCCTCCATACAGATGGCAAAATCCGCCCCGTGATCCAAATGGATGGATACCGGGACGGAAACCTTTTCGGCGCACCACTTGGCCACCTGATAAAACCAACCATGGCCGCTATACGCCCCGGTGCTCGCGTAATGGGCCAGGATCACGGGGGATTGAAGCTCCTCCGCTGCTTTGCACGCAGCCATGATGATGTCGTAGTTACCGCCCTGGGTATTGATGGCTGGAATAGCATAGCCCTCCCGCCTGGCACGCTGCATTTGCTCCAGGTTGTTACACAGCACAGCAGATCACCCTTCCTCCAATATATCGAACCGAATAATTACACGTATGTACACTGAAAGTATAGCACAGACTTCGCTTTGGTGTCAATAATAACATCCGGTTTTTTTAAAGCTTTTTGCGGAACACAGGAGAAATCGCCGGATTGACTTCATATTTCCTTTGTGATACAATATACACATATCCACAAATGAGAGGGGGCGGCCAAATGCCGCGTAAGGGAAACACGCCCACGCGAAAGGATGTGGCGGATCTGGCCGGAGTATCGGAAACCATCGTGTCCTATGTGCTCAACGCCAACCGTTATGTATCGGCGGACAAGAAAAAACGGGTACTGGCTGCAGTGGAAAAGCTGCATTACCGGCCAAACTCCATTGCCCGGGCCTTGAAGGGCAAGGGCAACAGCCACATTTTGTTTATCGCCGATAACGTTGCCAACAATTATTTCGGTAGGCTTCTGCAGGAGTTGGACGACGTAGCCTACGATAAAGGGTATCTGGTGTCTCTGATGAGCGCCAAGAATGACCGGGATTTTATCAACCGCATCCTGTCCCGTCAGGTGGACGCGGTGATTATTTCCTCCACCAGCCTGGCGGAAAGCTATGTACAGGAATTGGTGGATAACGGCTTGCCCGTGGTGCTGCTCATGACCCGGGACTATGCCACTGTTCACGGCCGGGTGGCCCGCATCTATACGGGCATCGAATCCGGCATCATGGCGGCGGTGCGCCTGCTGCATGAAAGCGGCTGCCGGAACTTGGTGCATGTGGACCGGGTGAGCCGCCAGGAGCATTTTTCCAACCGTCAGGATCTGCGTTTCCGGGGCTTTTGCAACCAAATGGAAACGTTGGGCCATCAATTGTCGGCGGATTCCTTTATTACCGGCTGCCACGATTACGACGAATTGTTTGAAGCTGTGTGCTGCCGAATCAAAAGCGGCGTGCCTGTGGACGGCTTTGTCTGCCGCAATGACGGCCTGGCCTGCATGGTGCTGAACGCCGTGCTGGCCTGCGGAAAAAAGGTGCCGGAGGATATTTCCGTCATCGGCTTTGATAATTCCGACACCAGTCGCATCGTCCGTCCCGCTCTTTCCACCATCGCCACGGACCAGAAGGCCATTGCTGAAGCAGCCCTGGAATTGATCGAAGCCTTGATCAATGGGCAGACTCCCGGTGAAAAGCATTTGGTAACCCGCATGGTGATTCGGGACACTACCAAATAAGCGATCTTCCCCGTACCGAACGAGGTACGGGGATTGTTCGACACCTTGTACACACGTGTTTTGATTCTGTAAAAGAAAGGAAGGCCGTCTATGCTGGATGCAACGTACTTTGAGGGAATCCGCGGCGCGGTTTATTTCCCCTCCCGCGCTTACAACGCCTGGCAGACCTGGAATGAGCTGAATCCGGAGGAGATCGACCGGGACTTTGGATATGCCCAGGACGCGGGCATAAACGCCCTGCGCATGTTCGTGAGCTTTGAATACTGGCAGGAGGAACCGGAGAAGTTTTTTGAACGCTTTGAGCAGGTGATCGCGCTGTCACAAAGGCACTGCATCCGAGTGATGCCCGTGCTGTTTGAAGACTGTGGGACGGATAACACGGAGGAAGCACGGAAAAACAAAAACCCCCATACCGCCATTTGCGTGTGCTCCCCCTGCCGGGCCATTCAGTCAGCCCCCGCCCGCTGGGTGGAGGTGCACGGGTTTGTGGATGCCTTCATGCGCCGCTATGGCAGTGATGAAAGACTGCTGGCCATCGAATGTATGAATGAGCCTCATTGGGAATCGGGCAATGTTCCCTTTGCCCAGCATATTGTGGCGCTGTCGAAAGGCTATCGGGGCAGCGTTCCTCTGACCATCGGCTGCATCACGCTTTGGCACAACCTGTATTTCGGCGATGATCTGGATATTTACCAGTATCACGACAATTTCCCCCAGAGCGCGGAAAAACTTGGACGGGTGATCCGGGATGCGAAAACGGTGCAGCAATTGATACGCAAGCCCTGCTGGCTCACGGAATGGCAGCGGGTAAGGGAGGCCGGCCCTGGTTGGGATACCTCCGTGATCCCGCAGGAATACACCGTGCCCGCCCTGGCCTCGCTGGCCCCCACGATTTACGCGGAAGGGGTTGGCAGTTTCTTCTGGTCCCTGATGGTCAAGCCCGCGTATCTGATGGCACAGCGGCCCAACGGCACCTATAACGGCCTGTTCCATGAGGACGGCAGCGTGTACAGCCTGAAGGATTATCAGGCCATCGCCGGAAAAAATAAAATCCGCCCCGAAAAGGCGGATCTGCCGGCTTGGTACAAGGAAAGTCTGAAAAAATACGACCATTGATCGATCAAAAACAGCCGTTCCGCTTTACATCAAGCACTGCAGAACGGCTGTTTTTTATGTTTTTCCGGCACTGGCATAGCCGCCGGACGGCGGCCAATTGATGTGCCGGGTATTACAGCACAACGATCTTTTCTCCAAGCGTTTCGCAATCCAGGAGCTCCTTCGTCTTTTTGATCATGGTTTCTGCGTCGATCAGCGTATCTCCTGCCCACCAATAACGCCATTTTTTCGATAATCCTTTTTCCCGCTCATCCAAAATGCTTTGCAGTGCCATAGCGCCCTGCTGAACGGACAGGCGGAACAGGGCCGAATCCGCATCCGTCCGTCTGTATTGAGCGGCCTTGCACAGCGCGTTGACCCATTGATACAGGCCCAGGATCGTCTGAAGCTGCACAATCAGGTTGTTTTGAAAAAAGGCCCGGCGTTCCTTGGGAATCTGAGGAAGATATGCCCGCGCCCGGGCGGATACTGCTTCAAAGTGCTCGATTCCTTTCGCTGTGACCTCCATATAGAAGGCTATAAAAGCCTCCGTTGTGGCAAAATCAAACAGCCGCTTGTTCTGGATATCGATTTTTATCAATTCTTCCCCCTGAATGATTTTCATCAGCATCAAAGCCACCCGCTTGCACATGCCGTCCATCAGCAGCATTCGTCCCGATAGGCCGGTATCGTCCAGATGGGAATAAGCATCGAAATACGCCGTATACAATTCCGCCGCATCCTTACCGTCCGGCAGGTCCAGCACCTCCTGGCACCAGCTCTTTTCCGCTTCCTGAGGGGTCAGCCCCTGAAAAAGCCAGGTGCACTCCGCCACGGTGGAAATGCCCAGCACGTGCTCCCGAATGTTGGACACGTTGAGAACGGAATAGGTTGTGTCGCCCAGGCGGAATGCGCGGTTGTAATTATACAGGATTTTTTCCGGCCGGTTCCCCTGCACCAGATGGGGGCCGCACCCCCAGAAGCACACGTGGTAATAAACGCCGTAGCTTACGTCCGCCCGGCGCGGCGTTTCAGCGTATTCGCTGCCCCACATCTGATCGGGGCCAAAATCGGAAAGGACGATGATGGCGTTCTTTGGAAATTGCAGCGTGCCCGCCCGATACAGGGGCATTCCCTCCATCCACAGGGTCGAGGAGCAGAAGAAATCTTCCTGGCCCGTTTCCTCCGCAATGATGTGCCACTGATCCCGGATGGCTGCGGAAATCAATGCGCCGCGAGCCTCCGGCGTATCCGGGATCCGGTCGTTTTGATACCAAACAGGCCGATCGCCCCGGCCCCGCAGGCCCAATTGCCAGATCACATTGGGGTACTTGGCCCATTTGCGAATAAAGTGCCGCCAAATCTGCCGGTATTTTTCAGGATGATCCATGTAATTCAGGTTTTCCGTATTGTCCCCCCTGCTTTTGAACCAACGGTCCAGCCGCTGCTGATTCACGCCAACAGGCTCCTGATGGTGCATGGAAATGAACAGGCCCCGGTCAGTCACAAGCTTTACCAGGGCTTCCTGGGCGGGATCGTCCATATCGATATGGGACGCGGGAATGAGCAGATTCTGCTTCATCCGCAGGGCCGTTTCTACGATCATAGACAGCATGGGTGCGTAATCCTGATGAAAATCATATTCTTTTTCGGGCCGTCCCTGACGGCAATACCCCATGATCAAATCTTCATCGTTGATGAACCAGCCCCGGAAACGATAGCTTTCCGGGCCGTCCACGACCTTTAGATCCTGGATCTCAATCGTTTCTTTGCGAATGGGAGCATGATCCGTAAAATGGTACATGGGATCAATCCCCAGAATCCGTCTGCTGCATTCGTAGAGAGCCCACATGGTGCCCCGTTCGTCGCTGCCGATCAGGTACAGGGTATTTTCGTTGCTTTCCAGCAAAAAATACTCCCATTTTCCTTCGATGCCGGAAGCATCCACCCCGTCCTGCTTCAGTTTTTTCCGCAGAAGAGGATTCGTCACCGTGCCGATAACCACCTGATCATCCGTTTTTTCCCCATTACGGATGATCTGCCCCGGCCGACCGCATACGGCCAACACATCGTTTAAAAAATCCTGCGCCGCAAGGCCCACGCATTTCTTCTCGTGGGGGGCGATCCAAACCTTCACCGGATGAGTCCGATCAAACAGCATCATGGTTTTGCCCCTTTCTTATTGAAAGGCGGACAAGGGCTGTCCCTTGTCCGCCTGTATATCGCTGAAAAGCTTATTTGGCAAAAGTACCGTCCATATAGTTCTGGTAGGCGTCGCGATAGATTTCGATATAGCGTTCGATGCCCAGATTCTTCAGTTCATTCTGATAGGCGTCAAATTCATCCAGGGAGCGGGCGCCGGTAATGAACTTGGGGGTTTCCTGGGTGATGTAGTCTTCAATGGCCATCCGCAGGTCGGTCACTTCTTCTTCCTGTTCGGCGGTCAGATACACACTGGGCAGGCGGATGAAGGTGAGGTAATCCTCCATGGCGGCGGTCTGGCTCACACGCCAGCGGTGATCCCAGTTGTCGTTGAGGAAGATGGCTTCGGTGGTCACGGGAGCGTTTACTTCGCGGCCGGTGATGGCGTCCTTGATCACCTTCACGGTGGTTTCATGCTCCACGCCGGCGTAGGTGTAGCGGTAGGGCTGATAGTTGTCGAACCGGCCCGCGATGTAGTAATAGGCGGTATTGCCGTTGGTCAGGGTGTAGGTGGGGTTGCTTTCGATCAAATCGTTTACTACAGCGCCGTCATCGTTGATCCACCAGGGATGGCTTCCTTCGATTTCGGCTTCCGGCGTACCCTTCATGGGGCCGCTCTGGTAGAGCATAGCGCCTTCTTCGCTGTAGAAGAAGTCTGTAATGGCAGCCACCAGCTCGGGATATTTGGTGGCAGCGGAGGCGTAGGAGCCAATGGAGTAGCCGAAATTGATGGAGGCCACGCGCAGATCATTCACGCTGCTGGAAAGAGGAGACAGGGCCCACCAGGCCTGCCAGTTGTTTTCGGCGGGCTGCAGGGTAGAATCGCCGAAAATGCCCACGCGCTGTTCCGCCACGATCCCCCGGTTGGCGGTCTGGTCCAGCGTGAAATAGTCGGGAGACACGAGCCCTTCATCGTACATGGCCTTCACGGTTTCCATGAACAGCTTTGCTTCAGAGGTAAAGGCGGGCAGCACCACTTCTTCATTTTTGATGGCGAAGGCCGTGCCGTACACTTCGGTGCCGGTGCAGCCATAGAAGCCCAGGGCATTCCAGATATAATCCTTGATTTTGTTCTGGTTGTCAATGATGGGGATCAGGTTTTCACCCACGCTGCCGGGGTCCTTTTCTTTGAAGGCCCGGGCCACAGCCAGGAACTCATCCAGCGTTTGAGGCATTTCCATGCCCACGGCCTTCAGCCAGTCCTGGTTGATGTTCACGCGGATGGAGGCGGAGAAAGCGCCGGTGTTATTGTCATATACAGCGCCGCGGATGTAAGGCAGGGTGTACAGTTTGCCGTCGGGGGCGGTGGAGGCCACAAAGGCATCGGGATAGGCTTCCCGGGCTTTGCAGGCGTTGGGCATGGTTTCTTCGTTCAGGTAAGGCGTCCAATCCAGCAGCTCCTCGGCGTCCACGCCGTAGCGCATGATATCACTGGTGCCGATGCCCACCCACATCAGGTCGAACACGTCGTCGGACAGGAGCAATTGGGTGGCACGCTCACCGGCGGTGCCGTTGTCCACCGCTTCCAGCTCAAACTTTACATTGAACTTATCCGCCAGATATTTGAAGATGTACAGATCTTCCACAGCGGCGGTCTGCTCGCTGTGCAGAATGGTGAGCACACGCAGCGTGGGCACATCGTCCGCCAGGGCGGAGGCGCCAAGGCTCAGCAGCATCACAGCGGCCAGAACCAGAGACAGGATACGTTTCATGGGATATACCTCCTTTATATTTCATATGCGATTCCGCATATTGAATCAGGTTCATCCTTTTACGGACCCGATCATCATTCCTTTCACAAAATATTTTTGCACGAAAGGATAAGCGATCAGCATGGGCGCGCTGGAAATGAGCACCAGAGCGTATTTCATCACGACCGCCAGATTGGCGCGCCGGGCCATATCGGCAATGGTTTCCGGGTCCAGCATCCCCAGCTGATCTTCGCTCAGTGCGCTTTCATTCAGGATCAGAATGCGCCGCAGCACCAGGGACAGGGGATGGTAGGCCCGGTTGCTCAGGTACATCATGGCGTTCCAGTAGCTGTTCCAATGACCTACGGCGTAATACAGCGCCATCACCGCCAGAATGGGGCCGGACAGGGGCAGAGCGATGCGGAAAAACAGGCCGAATTCGCTGCTGCCGTCAATGCGCCCGGCTTCGTAAAGGCTGTCCGGGATACTGTTGGTAAAATAGGTGCGGGTGACGATCATGTTGTAGATGCTCAGGCCTCCCGTCACCACCATGACCAGCGGATTATTGATCAGGTTCAGATCTTTGTACAGCAGATAGGTGGCCGCCATGCCGCCGTGAAAATACATGGTGATCAGAAAATACCAGGAAATCACTTTGTGCCCGAACATTTTCTTTTTGCTCATCACATAGGCCGTGGGGATGGTGAGCAGCAGGTTGAACGCCGTGCCGAACACCGTATACAGAATGGTGTTCAGGTACCCGCGCCAGATTTCAGGGTTTTCAAATACTGCCTGGTAGGCCGTGGTTTGAAACCCGATGGGCCATAGGTTCACCTGACCCGTCGCCACAGGGACATAATCGGAAAAGGAGGCGATAACGGTAAAAAAAAGTGGATAGAAGCAAATGAAGGTGAGAAGCAGCAGGAGCGCTATATTGACGAAATCAAACAGGCCCACTTTACGCGTTTTTTTCTTTTGCCGCTGGATGGCGGTATCCATGTCCTTTTCCTCCTTTCTCAGAACAGCCCTGTGTCCGTAACCTTCTTGACCACAAAGTTGGCCATCAGCAGGATCAGGATATTGACCACGTTGTTGAACAGGCTGATGGCCGTGGCATAGCTGTACTGCCCGCTTTGGATGCCCACCCGGTACACATACGTGGAAATCACCTGAGAGGCGGACAGATTCAGGTCGTTTTGCAGCAGAAAGATTTTGGAGTATCCCACAGACAGAAGGCCGCCCATGCGCATGATGAAGGTAATGGCGATGGTAGGCAGAATGCCTGGAATGTTCACATGTCGAATGATTTGCATGCGGTTGGCCCCGTCAATGGTGGCCGCTTCGATTTGCTCCTGAGAAATAGATGCCAGGGCGGAAATATACAGGATGGAATCCCAGCCAATATTCTGCCATAAGCCGCTCCACACATAAATGGAGGAGAAAGCGCCTGGTATTTCAATGAAAGGGATTCTATCCCCGCCGGAGGCCACGATCATATTGTTGATGGGGCCGTTGGCGCGGGCGAGCATCATCAGCACCAGGGAGCACACCACCACTTCGCTCAGAAAGTGGGGAGCGTAGGTGATCATTTGCACAGTTTTTTTCAGTTTCAGGTTCCGCACTTCGTTGAGCATCAGTGCAAAGAGGATAGGAAGCGGGAAAATGACCAGCGAATACAGCGTAATGGACAGCGTATTTCGGATCATCTTCCAGAAATCGGGATAATTGACAAACCGGATGAAGTTTTTGAACAGCGGATCCAGCCATGGGCTCCCTGCGGCGCCCAACTTGGGTTTATAATTCTTAAAAGCGATTTGAACGCCGTACATCGGGCCGTAGTTAAAAATGGCCACGTAAACGATGGCCGGGATCAGCAGCACATACCATTGCCAGCTTTCCGTCAGCCGTTTGCGGACATGGGCCCATCCCATCCGCCGCTTGGGCAGCGTGCTGTTCATTTTTCTGGTCGTCACGCCGGAACACCCCTTTCATGTTTGAGACGGGATCAGGGAGGAATTCTTCGCGCACAATGTAACATTCGGGAAAGAAAACGCTCAAGTCCCAAAACCCCAAAACAGAGCCCAGAATCCCTTGCATTCAGGATTTTGGGTTCTGTTTTTGGACTTTGGCGTAATTTCTCCCACTTGTGACATAAATCCTTTAGATTTGGGATGGAAGCGACCCCGTTAGTTCCTTGAACTTTTTGCTGAAATTGGAGGTTTTCCGGTACCCCACCTTCAACGCCACGTCATTTACAGAAAGACTTTTATTCTCGCTCAGCAGTCTTCTGGCTTCGCCGATCCGCAGCATGGTCACATATTCCTTGAAGGCGGAGCCGGTTTCCCGTTTGATCATGGCGCTGATGTAATCCGCGCTCAGGCCGAAGGTTTCAGACATGTCCTGCAAATTGATGTCCGGATCGAAGGCATTGGCAATCACATATTCCACGATCAGCCGGGCTGTATCGTCCGACGCCGGTTTGGACTGGCGATGGAGGCTTACGCTGTTTTTCAGAATCTTTTTCAAATCATCGATCACCATGTATGTATCAGGCAGGAGCACCAGCGCGTTGATGTTCGTTTTGTCGATCACCATGCTTCTATCCTCCGCTTTTCGCAGGGTGCTGCTGATAAGCTCATAAATGTGGTGCTTCGTCAGCGCGCCGTTGAGCGGTTCATCGGATAAAAAGCCTGCTATGGCGGCGCAGGCCCGTTCTTCCGCTTTTTCATCGTCCGTTTCCAGGGCGGCCAGGAGCTTTTCCGCCAGGTCATCCGCCTGACCGGGCAGAAGCAGATGATTGGGGGGCTTTTTGTATTGCTTGGCTGTCAAAACCGACATAAAGGAGATGGGGAGCCGTTTGGGAGAATCCACCGGGGTGCCCCCGAACGCCTGAAGACTGTATTTTTCAAGCGTGGGCTGAAAATAGGCGAATAGATCATCCACGGTTAATCCGGTATTATAATTGGCGATGACGGCGCATTGTCCCGTTTCAGCGGTTTCCACGGTGTAAAAACAGGCGGAATCATCGGAAAGCGCTTCCAAATCCTTTCTTAGGGCTTCTTTTGCCGTCCGGTTCAGCTTTTCGCTTTCGATCAAAAAAACGCAGTAATTGGGACGCTTCAATGAAATATCCAATAAGGCCCATCTTTCCATCAGGCGTTCGCTGTATTCTCCCCGCAACAGAAGCAGCAGCAATTGATCCTTCAATTGCCGCCGCACGTCGCTGTGCTGCCGATCCAGATTTCCCAAAACGGCGTCTAACTGCCGAAATTCGTTTTTGATTTTGGTTTCCTCCGGCAGATATTTCCGGATCAGCTGATCCAGGGGCCACAGGCTGAATTTGGCCAGCAGCAATGCCAGACCAAGGGCAAGCAGGACGCAGACGGAGGCGGTCAGGATCAATAAAGGATTGTTGGAAATCAATTCCTGCCAGCCTGTCAGCAATTGCTCCGCAAGGATGGAAAACCTTCCTTTGGCGGAGATTGCCGTGATCGTGTTCTTTTCGTTATGGGGAAAGTCTCCGGCTTCCGCCGTACTTAAAAACATGTCTGTTCCCATTGAAATGATATAATCCTCTGGGAGCCCTACGGTCATTTGACTTAAATAATCCTTGATTTGTCCCTCTGTCATCACAAAACATAGAGAAGCTGCCCGGGGATCATTGGGCCCATAGATCCGCAGCGGAAACACAACGAGAATCGTCTCTTCGAACCGGTCAAAATAGGCAAACCGTGCTTCACTGATTTGTTCCAGCGTTTCAGGGATCCGTTCCCCGGGAAGATGCAGCACCGCCGGCGCATAGTAATCAAAATAAGACGTATTGCCGGAAGAGGTATAGATTTTGCTGCTGAAATTGTATACAAGAAAGTACTGGCTGGCAAGCGGAGATGAAATGGACAGCTGTTTGAAGGTTTTCAGCAGCGCAATGTCATAAACCGGGCCGCTGTTTACCACGCTTGGTCTGTAATCTGGGTTTGCGGTGATCTGGGTGGCGATCCCTTCCAAAGCCAGGTATTGCTTCTCCAGTATATCCACGGACCGCTGCAGCACATTTTGGATATTTCGCTCCTCCAGGGTCACGATGCGCCGTGCGGAAAAACTGAGCGCCGTAAAGAGAATAATGCCGGACAGCAGGAATAAAACGATGAAATAAACCGCAGCGTACCGATAAAAGGTTTTTGTCTTTTGCCTTGTACCAAGCAACGTTTTCACCCCTTGCACGCATACCCGGAGCAGGCCGCCGAGAAAGCGCATTTTTCTTTCTGTTATCCCTTGACCGCCCCGGCCACCAGACCCTTGACCATGTATTTCTGGAAGAAGAAAAACACGAAGATCATGGGCAGCGCACCCAGGATGGAGGCGGAATTGATCAGCTGCCAATCGCTCACCTCGCCCATGTAAGTGAGCTTCAGGCCCTGGGACAGCGTCCACAGGCCGGGGGAGCGCACCAGGGTAACGGCGTGCAGGTAATCGTCCCAGGTCATGAGAAAGCTGTAAATGCCCACGGCCAGAATGCCCGGTACCACCAGGGGCATGATAATGCGCAGCAGCGTTTTCAGCCTGCCGCAGCCGTCTGTCCAGGCGGCTTCCTCCAGATCCCGGGGAATGCCGTCAAAGAAGGAGGCCATAAGCGATATGGAAAAGGGCACCTGGGTGGCACTGATGGCCAGCACCAGGCCCAAACGGCTGTCCGTCATGCCAAAACGGCGCAGGATGCCGTAAAGCGAAATCAGGCGGCTGATCACTGGCATCATCTGGGAAAAGGAAAACGCAGCCAGCAGCAGCACGTTCCACCGGAAGTGGAACCTGCTCAGGGCATAGCCCGCCATGATGGATAGGACGCAAATCAGCAGGGCCGCAAGGGCGGAAACGATCAGGTTATTTTGATAATAAATCAGGAATTTACCGTCCTGAAACAGGGTGCGATAGCCCTCCAGCGACAGGCTTTCCGGCCACAGAGAGGGGACGATGCGGTAGGATTCCACGTTGGTTTTCAGCGACGTGACCGCCATCCAGTACACAGGGAACAGCAGGAAGGAAAAAAGAAAAAGAACGGCGATATATTTGAAGGCTTTGGCTGCCGCGCGCATGCCTTTTGTGTTTTTCATGCTTCGCCCCTCCTTTACTGCTTTTCCCGTCGAAAGACCAGGTTGAACAGAAACACCACCACGATCATCGCCAGCAGCCACACGGTGGTCACCGCCGCGCCGGAGCCGTAATTGTTGTTTACAAAGGCTTCGTCGTAGGAAAGCACGGCGAGGGTGGTGGTGGCACCCACGGGCCCGCCGTTGGTCAGGGTGGCAAACAGCGGGTACTGCTTGAAGTTTTCTATGATGCACATAGATATGGTCACCGCGATCACGCTGCGCATATAGGGGATCAGGATGTGGATCAGCCGGGTAAAGTAGCCTGCGCCGTCTATTTTCGCGGCCTCCAAAATATCTTCCGGCACGTTCTGCATACCGGCCAGCAGCAGCAGCGTCATCAGCGGCACCTGCTTCCACAGCCCCGCGATGATTACGCCCCACAGGGCCGTTCCCTTTCCGTTCAGCATCCCGAAATCCGTGATTTTGCCCCCGGAAAACAGGTTGACCAGATACTGCACAAGACCGTAGGGATTGGCGTAAATCCAGGCCCACAAAAGGCCCGTGATCACAGTGGGGATCACCCAGGGGATCATCATCACGCTGCGCAGGAACCGCGCGCCCTTGGGCTCGGTATTCAGGATCAGGGCCAGCGTCATGCTGATCAGAAAGGTGAGCGCCACCGTCCAAAACACAAAACGCCCCGTGATCCCGATGGCGGCTTGCAGCTTTCCCGCCTTCCACAGCCGGGTGTAATTGGCAAAGTCATTCCATTCCCCAGGCCGGTTCTTGGTGAGGTTGGCGATTTTGTAAGTGGTAAAGCTCATGGCCACGGAATCCACAATGGGGATCAGGATGAACGCCGTGCACAAAACAAGGGCCGGAAGCAGCAGGCACAGGCAGAACAGCAGATCCTGACGTTTCCGGGAGCCCTTGCCCCTAAATAAACGGCGGCCAGGGCGGACAGAGGATGTGGTCATGGGGCTTGCCTCCTTTGAAGAAATGGGGGGTGGGCAAAATGCGCCACCCCCTTGGAAAGCTCAGCTCAAAGCATTATTGGTCGATGTAGTATTCTGCTTCGGTGATGTAGCTGTTCACCGCATCTTCCAGGCTGGCGCCGTTCACAGTGTAATCCAGCACCATGGTGGCCAGCTGCTTCTGCACGCTCACCATGGGACCGATCTGGGTCTGCTTCACCACGTGGGAAACGCCCTGGGCCGCGCCCTCCAGGATGGGAGAGACCCGGCAGTCCTTCAGGCTCTCATGCGCCACAAAGGCCAGGCCGATATTGTTCAGATACCCTTCCAGGGTCTCTGTGCTGGTGCAATGCTGAATGAACAGACTGATGGCTTCCTTCTGCCCGTCGGTTAATCCGTCGCCGATCAGGAAGCAATGGGATTCCACCAGGGAATTGCCCTTGCCGTTGGTGCCCATTGTGGTGGGAAGCGGCGCGGTCACGGTAAAATTGGCGGCATTGGCGTCCACTTCACCGATCTGGGCATAGCCCCAGGAGGAGTCCACATAGGCAACCACGTTGCCCGCGCCGAAGGCGGCCCGGTAGTCCTTCAGTTTCAGGTTTTCCTGGGTGTAGCCATTGCCGATCAGGTATTTGTAAAAGTCCAGCATTTCGGCCATGGCGGTGGCGTTGGGTTCAGCCTTCAGGTCCGCCAGCTGACCGTCATCGGTGAGCAATTGGCCGCCGAAAGCGGTAAAAATGGCATTGATGTTGGAGCCGGTGGCAGGCACCTCTGCTGTGGTCAGGCCGAAAATGGTGGATACCTTGCTGCCGTCCTTATAGAAATCGGACAGCGTCTCGATCCAGGTTTTCAGGCCGTCCAGAGTGTCGGGGAAGGCCGCGGCGTCCATGCCGGCCGCCTCCACCAGATCCTTGTTGATGAACACCACGGAATTGGTGTAGTAATGGGGCACGGCGTACACGCCGTCCTTGTAGTACATCTGGTCCAGCACATAATCATAGTAGCCGGCATAGAAGTCCGGGGCGATCACGTCCTTGGGCTGCTGGATGAATTCGCCCTCCACCAGGGCGGGGATCCAGCTCACTTCGCCCAGGATCAAATCCACGCTCATGCCGGAGCCCAGGTCGTTGGTGAAGGTTTGGATCATGCTGTTGTAATCCACTGTAACGCTTTCCACCGTTACCCAGGGGGCCTTTTCTTCAAAGGATGCTACGGTAGCCTTCCACCAATCCGCCTTGGCCGTTTCGGACAGGGCGTAGTTGTAGAAACGGATGGTGACAGGTTCCTTTTCCTCTGCCAGCGCGGAGCAGCAGGAGAGTGCCAGGATCAAGGCGAGGACCAGTGCGAGCTGCTTTTTCATGGTTCTGTTTCCTCCTTTATTTGCTTTTTCCGTTTTTGCTTCCATTCCGGAAGTTGCGTGATGCCAAGGACGATATAAATTCGTGTGTATATTATCACATTCATTGGCCTCTGTCAAGATGATTTAACGATTTCTGGATCAAAAATAACGGATTCTTTTTCAGAAATTGAAAAAGAAGTGATTAGCGCATCTTTTTATACACATGTGTATACCGAATGGAAAGCAAAGAAAACAGTTTCCGGCCTGCCCTGAGAAAGGCGCTTCCGTGAGCGATTCTGCAAAGGTGTATCATGGGCTGGCTCCACAGGAAACGAATATGCTGAAGAAGCAAAGGATCACACGAACAGATTGATTCAAAAACAGCCGGGCGGGCTGAGATGAAGCACTTTATTGCGTTCATGGGCACGTTCCCATGGAGGACAATGGGGGAGTGCTGATGCGGGGCCTGCAGCCCTGTCTTGCAGTCCGGCAAGAAAGTTGACATTACGGTCACAATGTTCGTGAAATCTCGGGAATTGCAGGAGGGCGTAAATGAATTTGAGTAAGATACAACCCAAAGCAGGACCAGCAATCCTTGCAGGGACAGTATTTCTGTTTAAAATCTTTCTGATCATCCATTATTCTATGGGTAGATTCTTTGTCTGTCTTATCCTGCCGACAGGGTTTATCATGATGACGGCAGGTCTGAACAACGAATGCGAGGGGGACCGCAAAGCCGCCGCGAATTCCGGCTTTATCCCGGCGGCGGTGTACAGGACGTTTATGACGCTTATCTATTTCACGCAGCTGACTACGGTAGATAACGAACAGCTGCATGAACAGGCGGCAAATCATGTGGAATTCGGAAAACTTGGGCGTATCTTCATCTACGATCTGCCCGGTTGAGGTGTAAGGACACTTTCTCCTTCCTTTGCGGGACGATCAATGATGCCGAAGAACAAAACGGATCAGTGGCTCAGAGCGCTGCTGATGATACCGGGAATGTTCTGTTTCTACTGCGCGTTTATGCCGATTACGGGAATGCTCACAAGGATGTCCTCTAACGTCGACGGAACCGGCGGTGGGGTCGACCATTCTCATCCAGGGCGGCGGCGATATGGCATACGGACGAAAGGGGGAGCCACCCATCGGATGATGCCCTTTCCCCTGGACGTGAAAAGCACCTTTGACGCAGGCGATACCTTCAAGGCCGGATGTGTATATGGCTGCCGCAGGGCTTTCCGGATGGGGAACCGGTTCGCTTCGCCAGCGCCTGCTCCAAAGTGGCCATACCCCGTTTCCCCTGCCGCCGCATCCGCAGAAGCTTGAAGAAGGACAAACGATCCACGGCGCTGTGGAAGGAGGATACGATGCATAGAGAAAACGTTGAACAAGACAATCAGATGCTGATCAAGTTCTGGGATCAAACCTTCACTTTGTCCGAAGAACAGAAGGCGTATATTCAGAACCCAAAACAAGACTGGATGAAGCTGGCTCCATCGGAAAAGCTTTTTCTGGCAGCGCATTCTTTGGGTCAAAGGGGAATAATTGTTCGACTTTGGCTGCGGGACAGCGTGGGCTTCCATCATTGCCGCCAAAGGCGGATGCCCTGATATTACGGCCGAAGACGCGGCCACCGCCGCTGTACAGGCTGCACGCCTTTATGCTGCTCACTATGGTGTTGCAAACCAAATTCGGTTTGAATATGCTGACGCAGTGTGGCTGAAAAACGTTCCTTCCGAAACGTATGACGGCATATTTTGCTCGAACGTGCTGGATGTGATTCCTCCTGAGACAGCAAAAGAAATCATCCGGGAAACGGTGCGCATCCTGAAGCGGGATGGAAACCTGATCGTCGGCTTGAGTGATTACCTGTCTCCGGAAGCCGCTGCAGAAAGGGGAATGGAACTGACAGGCGGCATCCGGCTCTATATGGACGGCATTCTCAGGCTCATATCCCGGACAGATGAGGAGTGGGCGGAATGCTTCTCACCCTGGTATACTGTTGAAACTCTTACGCACTTTGCCTGGCCGGGTGGAAAAAAGGAAGCAAGACGCCTGTTCCGGTTGCGAAAACGGGAGGGTGTTTGAAGTGCTGATGGGTATTGTCGGAGAGAATTGCAGCGGGGGATTCACACCGGCAGCCTGTATCCGGATGATCATGATTCATGTTTTTCGGACCCAATCTCTGAAGGGCGCTGGTTCGAATGCAGTCGAACGTATGAATAATCCCCCGGAATCCTGCGAGGTTCCGGGAAATTGGATTGTTTTGGAATGAAAACAGAACGTGTGCGAGGTACATAAAGGACGTACATTACAAACTCCCGGTAACATATCCTTGCTGTTGGCAATAGGATCCCTGTACTTCTTGGGGAGAATTACAGGCGCTGTGCCTTGAAACAGAATAGGATCCTCATCCATCTGCCGGCATAGGCCTTCCTTGCTTCAGCCGACAAACAAATCCATGCCGTTGGAGCGTTTGCAAGATCGGAACACGCAAGCAAAGCCCTCCCTGAAAGGGACAACGGCCGGGTTGAACATGCTGTTGGCCCGCTTATTGCCATAGTGTCCTGTAACAGGATACCCGCTAAGAGGTCATACCGGATCGGAGGTATTTGTGGGCTGCTCCTCCCACAGGATGTTGGGACATGCATCTGAGATAATCGGCGGCTATATCCCTTTCTCTTTCGTTGCTCAAAGCATTAGACTTTCACCCGCAGCGTGATGATCTCAAAGGGTCTGGCGTGCAGCCCGATGGTCCCGGCAGGCTGGAATGCCTGTTCAGGCTGCTCCAGCATGTCGCAGAGGACGACGGAAATCACCGGCATCGCCGCTGACAAGGTGAAGGCGGTATCGCACTTTTTGCTCTCGTACAGGCGCAGGATGATATCGCCGCTGCCATCTTCTGCGGGTTTGACGGTGTCAAGGATGATGTTGGGCGCATCCACGCGGAACAGGCAGCAGGTTGGTGCCGTGCCGGGCGCGGCGGCAACGGGGGCGTTCAGCCGCAGGCCATCCTGCACGACGGAAGCATCCTTGAAGGCGCCCTCCCAAGCCTCGAATGCATAGGTGAAATGGTGCATACCGTTGTCCGCCTGCATCTCCGGGGCGGCGGTTGCCCGCAGCAGCGTCAGGGAGATGGTGCTGCCTTCGGTGCTCACACCGTACTTGCTGTCGTTGAGCACCGCGCAGCCATGTCCCTGATCGGTCAGGGCCGTGTAGCGATGGTTGCAGACCTCGAAGCGATCCTTGTCGCAGGCGCGGCTGCGATGTGTGGGGCGTTCCACATAGCCAAACTGGATCTCGTGCAGGGCGTTCTCGGAAAACACTGTCGTGGGGAAGCTCACCTTCAGCAGGCGGTGCAGCTCATGCCAGTCCACCGTGGTGTCGAAGAACAGAGTGGTTTCATCGGCGTTCAGGCGGATGACCTGCTCAATGATGGAATTGCCGATTGCACGGCGGACACGCAGGGCAGCGCACAGGCCCTCCGCGCACTCGATGGACAGCGCAGCATCCCCCGTCAGCGGAATCTCCTGCGAGGCGTAGTTGCTGTCGATGTCCCATGCGTCGAAGAGGCGGGGAACATCCTTGTACAGGCGGAGCTGGTTCATGGGTGCGGCGGCCAGCTCACGGCCCTCCTTGGTGCGGTAGGAGAGGATGCGTCCTTGCTTGTCCAGGGTAATCTGCACGCGGGCGTTTTCCAGCAAGGCGCCACGCTGGGTGAGCGTGGCTTTTGCCGTCGGTGCAGCATGTGACGTGCCGGGCACGACGCTGACCCAGCCCATCGCCGGGACGGTCACGACGGCCTTGCGACCGCAAACCGGAACGGCAGCGCCTTCGCGGGTCTGTGCGCCGCCCTCCGGGAAGTCCTCGGGCAGGTCAATCACTTCTGTGCGGTCAAAGCCCAGGGAGTTGAACAGCGTGAAGCCTGCGCCGGGCTGCGTAAGCGTGCTGAGGAAGTCCGCCGCCAGCGCTTTGGCCTCCTGCTGGAGGGCTTCATGGGCGGCGTTGGCCTCCTGATACACCCGTGCGATGCTGGAGCCGGGCAGAATATCGTGAAACTGCAGCAGAAGCAGCTGCTTCCACAGGCGGTCTGCGTCGCCAAGGGGATAGCTCGCGCCGCGGAGCATTGCTGCCGTTCCCCAGACCTCCATATCATGCAGGGCGCATTCGCTGCGGCGATTGTTTTTCTTTACCGCCGCCTGGCTGGTGTAGGTGCCGCGGTGGGCATTGAAGTACAATTCGCCCGTCCAGGTGTTGCGGGGGCCGCCCTCTTCCGCCAGGCGGTCGAAGAAGTCCACCGGGGCCTCCATGCTGACCTTGGGCATGCCCTCCAGGTCACGGGCGCGCAGGGCGTATTCGATGTGATCCCGGCAGGGGCCGCCGCCGCCGTCGCCGTAGCCGAAGGGCACCAGGAAGTCATCCAGATGCCGGGCCTGCACGCGGCTGTTCCATGTCCGGCACAGCTCCTTGGGATCGGTGCGGTAGGTGTAGCTGGTGGGCAGGAAGGAGGTCACGCTGCTGCCGTCCATGCCGATCCAGTTGAAATAATGGTAGGGGAAGCGGTCGCCGTCGTTGTAGCTCCAGAAGATCTTCTGGGTCACGAGGTAGTCCACATGGCATTTGCGCAGGATCTGCGGCAGGGCTGCCGTATAGCCGAAGGTGTCCGGCAGCCACAGCACGCGGCTTTCCAGCCCGAAGGCATCCTTGTAGTACCGCTTGCCGTGAAGCACCTGGCGCACCAGCGCTTCACCGGAGGGCATGTTGGTGTCGGGCTCAACGTACATCGCGCCGTCGGCGATCCACTGGCCCTTGCTGATCGCTTCGCGGATGCGTTCGTACAGCTCCGGATAGCGCTTGCGGCACATTTCGTAGGCGGCGGGCTGACTCTGGATGTAGCGGTATTCGGGGTACTTCTCCAGCAGGCGCAGCTGTTGGGCGAAGGTGCGGGCGGTCTTGCGCTCGGTCTCCTGCATCGGCCAGAGCCAGGCCAGGTCCAGGTGGGAATTGCCGACTGCGCTTATGCGGGGCATGGTCGAGCCGTTTTGCGCCGCCAGCAGGGGAGATAGAGCCTTGCGTGCCTTGCGGTAATCCGCCAAACGAGCCTCGCGGGGCTGCTCGAAGTCCACCAGGAGGGTGTACTCTTCCAGAGCGTCGGCGATCTTCGCAGCCCGCAGGGACGTATCCGGCAGCTCATTCATCAGCAGGTGCAGCGTGGAGACATCCAGCCAAAGCTGGTAGGCGTCCTCCTGCCAAACGCCGAAGGTGCTGCTGCCCATGACGGTGCGCTGGCCCTCGGTCTTGGGGTCAAGATAGCTGCCGGGCAGCACCGGGCCGGTAGCGCATCCGCCTGCATCGGGGAAATAATGCCCCGCGTATACCTCAAAGAGCAGGTCGAAGCGCTTTCCGGGCACGGCATGCCCGGTCAGGATGTTGTCCACCTTGTAATGATGGGGCGTGTCCACCCAGTCTGCGCGGCGGGTGCCAAAGGCGCGCCCATTGACGAACAATGTGGCCTCACCGCCCAGGTTCAGATCCATGGTGACCATCTGCCCTTCGCATTCCGGCGGGATGACGATGCTTGCCTGCACCCACATGTATTCCCAGGTGTGGCCCCATACGAAGCCTTCCGGGATGGGGCGGAAGTCGCCCTCTGCAGCCTGTTCGACGGTCAGCTGCTCCATGGTGAAAAAGCCCTCAAAATGGATGGGCTGCACAGGCATGTAGAAATCCTGCTGGATCGTCCGCTGCCAGTGCTCAAGGCGGTCACGGTATTCATTGTTCAACAGCTGCATAAACAAACCTCCCTGTGTACAATGCGGTGTTCCCTTTGTTCGTTGATCCGGAGAATTACCTCAATGTTTGCCTTGGGGGTGCGATCCATATCCGGCAGGCCGTTGACTTCTGCAGCCCATGGCCTTGGTCAGTTCCACGTCTATGCGCAGCACGTTGTCCCTGAGGGTGGTCAGCAGACTGTCCGGCCAGCAGCCTTGATCCGGAAGCTGCCGCTGATAGAAAAGACGGTTGTACAAAAGCATCTTGCCGTTGACGGCCTCGACCGTGCGCATGCCAGAGCAAGTGTCCGCCTCCTCGCCGCCGCGAAAGTCCCGATGGTCAGGCCGTACAGCGCGGGATGGCCGGGACTCCCCATGTGGAAGCCCTCCAGGTGTTCGTTATGCCGCAGGAAAAGCTCCGTCTGCATGCAGCGGTCAGAGAGGACCTTCACGTCGCTGACAGCCACCTCATCGCCCTTGAAGGAGGCGGTCAAGCGGATGGGCGCGTCCCTCGACAGCGAGTTGAGGTATTTCTCTGCCTTCACGCTGTCGGGTTCCAGACAAGAGGGCATGCGGAAGTCCAGGGGGGGGGGGTGTACTCGCCCAGACCCTCCAGCCAGAAGTTCTGTCAGATGCGGGTCGAAGGATGTACCAGCACTCGAAGGGCTTGGGGAGAAAGACTGCGTACCCGGGCTGATCGGAATCGAAGCGATCGTCCGCGCGGACGTTCAGCGAGTACTCGCCGCCGGTCTCAGTCAGGCCGGTCTCCTCAAAGAGGAAGGGGGGCATATCCTTGCTGTAATCAAGACAGGGAATGTGTACATTGATGAATGAAGACCATTTCTTCTCTGTAAACACAGCCGTTCCGACAGGAACATCCGGTATCTCTCCTGAAAATCATCAGGAATGTACTCTAAGACCTTTCCGGCGATTTGATTGTTGTCCGTACCGCATTCCCCTCAAAAAGGGTGTACATCCGGCCAAAGAAATATCCCTGTGTAAGAACATCATTAAAAGGATTCTTTGATGATTTGTACGGCTTGCCATTGTGGTTGATTATATTTTGTCTTCACACGGTTCGTCCTCAAAAACAAGCGGCCGTCCTGACACCCAAACCACAGCCACAACCCGCTGTTATCCAAATCAATAACGCAACGCTGCCGCAAAAACATCCAAGAAGGCCATTTCAACCCTCCGACATCCAAACAGCCTGCACAACCCTTCGTTCGGAGCGGTTGATATGTTCTTACAGAGCGGTTTTCACGGGCATATCTCACTGCGGTTGACGGGAAGATGCCCGAAAATCCAGAAAATACGGCACTCCTGACGGTCTTATGTGGCTTTCCGTGACAGCAATACTACTGTCTCGACATGGGAAGTCTGGCAGAACATGTCCACACTTTGCGTCTTGAGGGCATGATACCCCAGGGCGCAGAGGATGCCGATATCCCTGGCCTGAGTGGCCGGATCACATGCGACATAGACAACGCGTTCAGCGCCGGAGGCGGCGATGGCCTCAAGCACCGGACGTTCACATCCTTTGCGGGGGGGATCCAGCACACAGACATCCATGCGGAGCCCCTCTCCGGCCAATCGAGGCAGAATCTCTTCGGCGTTTCCGGCAATAAAATCGGCATTGGAAACACCATTGCGAAGGGCATTCTCCCGGGCGTTTGCAACGGCGGCTTCCACCGCCTCGATGCCGATGACCCGTTTGGCCCTCCTGGCCAGCAGGAGCGAGATGGTGCCGGCACCGCAGTACAGGTCGCAGACGGTTTCCGTCCCCTTCAGGTCCGCGTAATCCAGGGCCAGACCATACAGCACTTCGGTTTGCTGTGGATTGACCTGAAAAAATGAAAGCGGGGATACCTGGAAGTCAAGCCCGCAAAGGGTGTCTGTCATGACGCCGCTGCCAAAAAGAACACGCGTCTCCGAGCCGAGGATCACATTATCCCTTTTGGGATTGAGGTTGAGGCAAACAGAAACCAGGGAAGGCACGCCTTTGCGCAGAAGGGAAACCAACGCGTCCGTATGGGGAGGCACGGCTTTGGCGATCAGTACGGCCATCACGTCCCCCTTCCTGGAAACACGTACCATGACATGCCGGACCAGGCCCTGACCGGACATTTCGTCATAGGGCGGGATTCCCCACTCAGCCATCCACTGGCGGATGAGGGCAAGCACGCCATCGCTTTGCGGCATGGCGATGGGACAAGAGAGGACCGGAATAAGCCGATGGCTTCTTGGCTGGTAGTACCCGGTCTCAACACGTTCCTGAACCAGAGCGACCGGCATGGAGATCTTGTTCCGGTAATGCCAAGGGTTCTTCATGCCGATCACCGGAGGTACGTCCAGGTGAATGCCGCCAATGCGGTTCTGTACGTCCTGGACGTGCTGCCTTTTCATTTCAAGGCTGAGGGCATAGGACATATGCTGCGTCTGACAGCCGCCGCACCGTTCATAGACGGGACAGAGGGGTACGCAGCGGTCCGGGGATGGAGCCAGGACCCGCAGGGTCTTCAAAAAGGCGCAGTTTTTCTGCACCTTTTCCACCCGCGCGTCCACCGTTTCACCGGGGAGCGCGCCGCGTACAAATACGATTAGCCCCTCCACATGCGCGATTCCAAATTCACCGCCCAGTTTTTCGACCGTCAGACGGAGAACGTCATTTTTCCTGATCATACGCTTGTCGATGTCCTTGGATCACAGGATGATCTTGCATTCCATATAATACCGCTTTTCATGGGCTTCTCCCATGCTGAAAGTCTTTCGGGGGAGCGCGCCGCGTTTTGAGACCGCCTCAAACAAAAGCCCTTTGTCCATGGGGGGCACCAGAATGCCACTGCCCTTTCCCTGCATTACAAAAGCACGGACCGCATCGGAGCCGTGTACGTAATCAATGTCTTTGATCCCTTCCGCATCAAGGCATTTCTGCACGGTGCCCACAGGAAGCGGATGGAGGGGTTGCTGAAAACGCAGAGCTTGTTCCCCGTCGGCTGTAACAAGGCGGATATCCGCGTCCTGCTCCGCGGGCACGGGACAGGCCTTCCGAAGGACATGGATGACCTCTTCTCCGCTGAGACCGGCGATCACCCGGTGGATGGGTTCAAAGACCAGCGCGGGTTCATAGATGTTGATCAGTTCCACCGTCGCAAAACGCGCAGGATGTTCAAGGGCTTGCGCTGGCGTCAGGCCGCGTTTGATTTCTTCCCAGCAGCCCTTGGCCGTGGCCAGGGAATGGTTGCCGTCCCCGGCCGCGAACAGAATGCCGTCCCCGGTTTTTTCAGCCAGAAGATCCAGGGCGCGGAAGGCCTGTTCGGCCCATTGACCCGTTACTTTCCAGCCCCGCAGTCTGCCGCCGTTCGCCATCAGATCCACATCATAGAGGGGCTCAAGATGGTCCTTATCCCGGTAAAGGGGCTCGATGACGGTTTCTTCCCGGTCATCGCACAGGAGCAGGATGTGACTGCATTCCAGCATCGCTCCGCGGCGAACAGCCATCCGGGGAGGAAGCCGCTCCAGAACCGTGCCTTCGGTGGGACGGATGGGGGATCTGGAAGAGGGGGAATAATCATAGGCTTCCAGGTCCACGGTCATCACCAGGCCGATGCGATTGCCATGGACACAGGCCCTCTCGGTCAGGACCAGGCCATCCTCTACGGCCGCGGCAAGGATGTGGTCCTCAAGGTATTGCCGCATACAGCGGTGGATCTGCGGCACCCGGCGGTCCGCTTCGCCAAGGTAGACCTCGGGCAGGATCAGGCGCAGGGAAGAAGGGGCGTCGCCGACAGTCCGTTCCATCTCCTGCCATACTTCCGCCTGGGAAGTATACTGATCGCAGGCAACCACCCCCCAGTTGGGCAAATCCGCCTTCCTGGCGGGCAAGTAAAAACAACCGGTATGATAAATACGGTCCATGTTGATTCCCTCCCGTACAGTGTTCAAACAACAAAAGCCAAAACGATCGAACCGGAACAGAGCGGCCGGATAAAACGAAAGCAGTCTCAGAGACATCATAGCCAAAACAAAGGGGTTTTGCAATCCTTTTTTGGGTAAGGCGGACCTCTTGCCGCATTGACAGGGGGTGGGCGTGCACCTATAATAAGGACAAGCAATCGCGTTGGGATACCCGACACGGAAAAAGCGGCACAAAGGAGAGGGCTTCGTCATTACGGGCCCGTTTGTTGCATGCATAAGGGACGCCGTGCGCCTGGATCCGTCTGACAGGAACTGCAATTGGAGCGCAGCAGTGCCCGGTGAAGCGCGAGGAAAGGAAAGAGCGAAAAATGCCACAAGTCAACCAATCCCTGAACGAGGACTATCTTGTTTTGTCCGAAGCGTATCAGCGCGTCATGGACGAATATGTTATTCCGGAGCTCAAAGGGATCCGAAGGGACACTTTTGTATTGGGAGCGCGAGGGGACAGGATATTCTGTTCCTGTTTTGACGTGCAGGATTCCCGTGGAACGGTGGTCATTCTTCACGGATTCACGGAAAGCGTGGAAAAATTTGACGAATTGATCTATTCCCTTGTGAAGCATCACTACAGCGTTTGTGCCTATGATCAGCGGGGACACGGACGTTCGGCACACGCCGAGGGGCTGCCGGATGATTCCGTGACCCATGTGGATGCGTTTGACGAATATGTACGCGACCTGGAGCAGGTGCTCGACCAGGTGGTTTCAAAAATGCCTGCTCCTTATCTGCTGTTTTCCCATTCCATGGGCGGGGCGGTTTCAGCGCTGTATCTGGAGGGGCATGCGGAGCCATTTGAGAGGGCCGTGTTCTGCGCCCCCATGATCGCCTGTGACCGGGGGGGTCTCCCCATGCTGCTGGCCAAGGGGATCTGCCTGTTCCCTTGTGCCGTCGGCAGGGGAAAAGCGAGGAACTTTATTGCCAAGCCATACGCGGGTCCGGAAGATTTCGAGACTTCCTGCGCTTCTTGCAAGGAACGGTTTGAACGGTACAACCGGTTCCGCGCGGAGCACAGGGAATTCCAAAACAGCGGGCCCACCTACCGGTGGACGCTGGAAGCGCTCCGGGTAACAGCAAGGATTCTGGCTCCCGGAGCGGTGGAAAAGATCCGGATCCCGGTGCTTTTGTATACGGCGGGAAAGGACAACATGGTGCTGCCCGAGCAGCAGCGGCTGTTCGTTGAGCGCCTTCCGAAGGGCAAACAGGTGCTTGTTCCGGGGGCCAAGCATGAAATCTATTTTTCCGAGGATGATGTGCTGTTCCCCTGGTGGCGCCAGATCCTGGCGTTTTTTGCGGGCGAAAAGTGACGGGACGATAAGAGGGGCAGTTAGTTATTGTACGCGGCTGAAAGCGGGATCCGCGGCAAGGCGCTTCAGCAGGGCTCTGCAGCCCAGGTCCACGTCCCGCAGGGTCCTTTCAAAATCCCGGGTATACCAGGGGTCTGCGACCTCCTGCCCGGGAAGGCCGGCCCAATCCAGAAGGAGGCTGGCCTTTTTCATGGCGTTTTTTCCCAGGATCCGTTCCATGTCATATAAATTCTCCAGGTCCATGGCGATCAGATGATCATACCTTTCGGCATCGCTTTTTTCCAGAAGCCGCGCGGCATGGGGAGGGCAGGGGATCCCATGGGCCAGCAGCGTTTTTTTCATAGGCGGATATACATCGTTTCCGATTTCTTCCGTGGTAGCGGCTGCGGAAGCTGCGGTGATCCATCCCTCCATATGCATTTCCTTAACCAGGTGCTGGAGCACCTTTTCGGCGCAAACGCTGCGGCAAATGTTGCCGTGGCAGACAAATAATATCCTGATCATAGGGGTATTTCTCCTAAGAAGCGTACAATTGTGCGGCTTTGCAGCGCCATCAAGGAACGCATCCCCCGGTTTTCCGGAGGATGCGGGCGGATCAGGCGTTGCGCGGCAAATAGCCTTTCTTCTTGCGGCTCATTGGGAAAGGCGTTCCGTTTCCACCGGTTCCGCCCCTTTGCGCAGAATGCTGCTGATGAAGGCGCGCGTCCTTTCCTGCTTGGGATTGGAAAAGAATTCCTGGGATGGGGCGGATTCCACAACGAGTCCCTTATCCATGAAAAGAACATGGTTTGAGACATTGCGTGCAAATTCCATTTCGTGGGTCACAACCACCATGGTCATCCCTTCTTCGGCGAGCCTGCGCATGACGTTGAGCACTTCCCCGATCAGCTCGGGATCCAGGGCACTGGTGGGTTCGTCAAAATAGATGATCTCCGGCTTCGCGGCCAGACCGCGGGCAATGGCGACCCGCTGCTGCTGACCGCCTGAAAGTTCGATGGGATAAGCGTCCAGCTTATGACCCATGCCGACCCGCTCCAGGGCTTCCAGAGCGGCTTTTTCCGCCTCGGCCCGTCCGATTCTGCGCCCGTGAATCAGGCCGAGGGTCACATTCTGAAGGACAGTTTTGTTCAGAAACAGGTTGTAGTTCTGAAAAACGAAGGCGGTTTTACGGCGAATGGCCGCGATGTCCCGCTTGCTTACTTTGTGCATGTCATAGACCGTTCCGTCAAAAACCATGGTGCCGCTGTCGGCGGTTTCAAGGAAATTCATACAGCGGAGCAGGGTGGTTTTCCCTGAGCCGGAAGGCCCGAGAATGGCGATCACGTCGCCTTTATGGACGTTCAGACTGATGCCCTTCAGCACTTCGTTTCCGGGGGTAAACTGTTTCCGGACGTCTTGGATCTCAAGCATTTAACGATTTCCTCCGTAAGCACTCAGCTTCTTTTCTCCCCAACGCTGGAGCAGGGTCAGCAAAGAGCAGAAAATCAAATAAATAAACGCAACTTCTGAATAAAGCGCAAGGGATTCGTACACTCTGCCGTTGATGACAATGGCCTGGCGGAACATCTCGGTGACCGTGATGACGGATGCCAGCGAAGTTCCCTTGACCATGGAAATCAGGGAATTGGACAGGGCGGGGAACGCGGTCCGGAACGCCTGAGGAAGAATCACGTGGCGCATGGTGCTCAGGTAACTCATGCTGACGCAATACCCCGCTTCCAGCTGACCGGAGGGAACGGATTCCAGGGCGCCGCGCATGGATTCGGCCATATACGCCCCTTCGTTAAAGCCAAAGACGAGCACTGCAGTGGGAAAGGCATCCAGAAGGATCCCTAAACTGGGAAGGCCATAGAATACCAGGTAAAGCTGCACCAGCAGCGGCGTACAGCGGATGATCCAGATATAGATCCTGCAGACCTGGCGAAGCACCTTGACCTGGGCATATTGTATCATTGCGACTGTGACCGCGATGATTAGGGCGATGGAGAAGGAGAGCGCGGTCAGGGGCAGCGTCATGGTAAAGAATTTCTCAATCAGCTGAGGAAAGGCGTCTTTCAGGATTTGGATAACTCTGTCGTTCACAGCAGGACCTCCGCTTTTACGCAAACTTGCTCGATCAGACGTGTCAGCACACGGATTCCCTGGAGATATGCGCGGACCGAGATCCGCTCGTTGGTTCCGTGAATGCCTGTGGATGAAATGTCTTCTTCTTCAAGAAACGGGCCAAAACGAAAACAGCAGGGACTGACAGGCTCGTATTGACGGCAGTCGGTTGCGCCGCGGTTCTGGACCGGAATAAAGATCAGCGAATCAAAATAATGCTCCAGGACCTGCTTGAGGGCATCAAACGCCCCGGTATCCAGCCTGGAAGGGCGGGAAGCGGGGATCTGCTGTTCCCATTCCAAATCAATGTCACTGTCAAGCAGGGAACGGCAGGTGGTAAAGACGCTTTCCGGGGTATCCTGCGGGGCGAAACGGAAGTTGATCACTGCGGACATATCCTGAGGCATCACATTGGCGGCAGGCGCGCCCTCGCTGATCATGGTAGGAGCGATGGTTGTGGACACCTGATGATAAAGGCTTTCCTTGGACATGTACCAATGGACCAGTTCATCCTCATGCTTTTGCGTATCCTGAAGCCATCCTCTGACTGGGTCCTGCGTGATATAAGGGGCGAGCAGCTGCAGGGCAGAGCGAGTACAGTCGTTCAGACGTGGGGGCGGGGGATTCGAAAGGATCCGGGCGATGGCGCTTGCAAGGATCCCAAGAGACGTCCCATGAAACGGATTGGAGCTGTGCCCTCCTTTGCTTCGTACGGTCAAACGAAGATCCCCATACCCTTTCTCATAGGTGCCGATGGTGCAAACCTGTTTTCCAGGCGCGCCGTAATCCGCGGCGTCGGCGACATCACCGGAGCCTTCGTCCAGAACAAGGGCAAACCGGATCTGTCGTTCCATGAGGAGCGAACAGATAGCCATGGCGCCGGTACTGCGGGTTTCCTCGTCTTCCCCGAAGGCAAAATACAGAGTCCGTTTCAGTTTCTTCCCTTTGGAAAGCAGGTATTCCGCCGCTTCAAGATGACCGATCAGCATTTCCTTGATATCCAGCGCGCCTCTGCCCCAAATATAGCCATCCGCCAGGTCCCCGCTGAAGGGGGCATGTGCCCAGTCCTTTTCCGTTCCGGATTTGACGGGAACCACATCCTGATGCGCCATCAGCAGAATGGGAAGCAGGGTGCTGTCGCTGCCGGGAAGAACGATCAGAAGGCTGTGTCCCACCGTCTCCCAGACAGCCTGAGAGGCAATGTGCGGATAGGACCGGTGCAAAAATGCGTGAAAACGCTTGAAGACAGCGTAGTCAGTCTGCGCAGTATCCAGGTGGCTGACGGTGGGAAAGCGAAGCGCTTCCTGCAAATGCGCACATGCGGCGTCACGGGGGAAGTCCGGGTAATCCGTCTCATGGATAAAATGGGCGGAATTGTTCATAAGCATTCATTCCCTTAAATAAAACCAGGAGGGCAGCCTGAAAAGGCTGCCCTGTTTTGAGAAACAAGGAAAAGAGACGGGAAGAACCTTATTCAGCGTTTGGCGCGACGGTCAGGTCCAGTCCGTTAAAATAGCGGGTGGAAATCTCAGAGAGCCTTCCGCTTGAGCGCAGCGCCTCGATGGCCTCATTGACGGCCTGACGCAGCGCGGCGGAATCGTCCCCTTTCCGCATGGGGATCGCTACCGGGTCCCCTTCCGTTTCGGCTACGATTTTCAGATGGACATCCGGATGCGCAAGGAGGTAGTCATTGATGGTGACTTCGGAGTTGATGGTGGCGTCAACACGCCCCTGGAGGAGCAGCGCAAAGGTATCCGCGAGGGTCTCCACCCCGACCACCGTGGCTCCGTAGGCTTCGGCGAGGGCTGCGTAGGTGCTGGAGGCCGTGTTGGCGGTGGTTTTGCCTTTCAGGTCTTCCAGGACCTTGATGGTTTCGTTATCGTCCCGGACCACAAGCACTTTATGGGTATAGACATAGGGGATGGAAAAGTCATATTTTTCCGCGCGGGTTTCCGTATATCCGACGCCATTGCATGCCAGGTCGAAGCGGCCGGAGTCGACTCCTGCCAGGATAGCGTCCCAGCTGGTTTCCTCAAATCGGGCTTCTACACCGAGATACTCCGCAATGGCCTTTCCAAGTTCGATGTCCAGCCCGACGAGTTCGTTCGCTTCATTGTGGAAAGTCCAGGGCTGCCAATCCCCTTCTGTGGCAATGACGATATATCCGCGCGCTTTGATGTCCTCCAACTGGTCCGCATGGGCGGATACGGAAAGACTCAGCACCATCAAAAGGGCAAGGAGCATTGCTGCAAGGCGCGAAATAAAGGAATGCTTCATAGGATTTACCGTCCTTTCTGACGTTTGTACGGAATAGGTGGAACGATGGAAGTATATCTCATTTGAACCCATTATGCAAATAAAGATTGTTTATGGCGGTCAAATAAGATTGTTTATGGCGGCCAAATAAGAAGGCCTTCAAAGCTTTTTTGTGAAGGACAGGATGTTTTGACCGTCCTCGTATCTGTAATGGATCTCATCCATGCTTTTTTTGACCATATAGATCCCAAGACCGCCAATCTGCCGTTCTTCGGCGCTCAAGGTCACGTCCGGATCAGGCCTGGCCAGCGGATTGAAGGGGATCCCATGATCCCGGAATTCAATGCGGACGGAAGGAGGTTCCGAAACCGTTTCGATCCGGATCTGCGCTTCCCCTGTGCGTGGAGCATAGGCATACGTTGCGATGTTGACATAGATTTCTTCCACGGCCACGTCGATCTGCATCTGCGTTTTCATTGGGCAGGCAAGCGCTTCGAGATGGGCGTCGACAAAAGCCAATACCTTCTCAAGGGATTCCACACTGGCTTGCAGCGTCATTTCATGCATGTTGTTTTTCCTCCGTTCCCATATAACGCAGACCAGGCATTGCAGCGCCTTTCCATAAAGTTGAGAAATAAAGCGCAGGAAGCTTTGCAGAAAGGGGCCCCGTCCTTTTTCCCGCTTGGAAAGGATATCCCCCTTTTTATAATACTACCCGCATTACGTTGAATCCTTCATAATTCCGGTAGGTGAATGATTTGGCCGTTTTTTTGACCATCAGGACGCCAACAGAATCAAGAAACTCTTCTTCCCTCCCCTTTTGGAGCTTGCCCATATTCATCATCAAGGGATTGAAGCGGGGGGCGCTGTTGCGGATGCAAAGGGTGCAGTCTCCGCTTTCTTCAAGGGCGAGGGTGATCTGGATGTATTCATCATTCTTCCCGCTGAACGCCCGTTCCATGGTAACAAGACACAGCTCTTCAACGGCAAGCTGGATCTGCATTGCTTTTTTCAAAGGGATCTCCTGTGCGCGGCAGAACGCGTCAAGACGGACCAGCACCTGATGAAGTTCATGATCGGCATTGTTCAAGACGGCGCTGAAAAGAGGAAGCCTGCGCTGTACGTTTCCCCGTTCAAAGAGAAAACGGATCGCCAGAAAAGCCAGCAGGGAAGCGGCTTCCGTGGCGGGGAACAGCAGCCAGAAGGACTTTGGAAAAAGCAGACCGAAAAGAACCGTAAAGGGAAGCAGGAAGACAGCGCTCCTCAGGAGGGTGATCAGGCTGCTCAGCTTTGCGCAGCCGGAGGACTGATAATACGCGATGAGGATAAAAAGGGCCCCCGCTATGGGCGTACTCAGGCAGAACCACCGAATGGCCGGAACAGATATCAGGACGGAAGCGGAATCCCGGAGGCCAAAGACACCGGAAATGGGGACGGCAAGCAGCGCGAGAACAGCGGAAAGGAAGGCCCCCAGGCCCACCCCCCAAAACAGGGCCAGACGGAGGGCGTATTTGAGACTGGATTCGTCATGCTCCTCGCTGAAGGTGGAAGCCAAAGGCTGCATGGTTTCCGCTGAAGCCCGGTAGATGGAATAGGCCACATGGGAGACGTTCATGACAACGTCAAAGACGGCCACGTACAGGGACCCGTCAATGATTCCGCGGTCTCCGGCGGCAAGCAGTAGGCGGTTTGCAATGAAAAGGAACAGGAACTGGAACACATAGCGCACAGAGGTGGAAAAACCGATCCCCAGGGATTCAAGGCAGAGGGAGAGGACCTGGGCGGGCTCCCCCCGGGCACGGAGGATGGATTTCAAATGAAGGACACCGCTGTGATCAAACAAATGGACGGAAAGCACGGCTGCGCATACGATCTGCGCGGTAACGGTCGCCCAAACAGACCCAGCGACCCCTTTTCCAAGGATCAGCACGAAGAAAATATTCAGGCCCAGGTCAACAGCGCTGCCAAGGGTCAGCCCGAGGGTGGCCAGGCCGGGTTCGTCATCACATCGGGTAAAGTCGTAAAGAAGAAAATTGAGCATGAACAAGGGTGCGGCACCGACCAGCGGCCGGGCATAGCTTTCACACAGGGAGAGGAGCTCCTTCCGGGTGTCGTTAACGCCAAGAAGCGCAAGGAGGGGGCGCATGAACACATTGCCGAGAACTGCAAAAAGCAACGCTCCCAAAAGCGCCTTCCACGCCAGAGAGCGAAAAACGCACAAAGCGGTTTCGTTCTTGCCGCCGGCCGTCAGCTTCCCGTGGGTGACACAGCCGCCCCGGGCAATCCCATAACCGAACAGGTTGTAGATCATATAGATCGGGGTAACGATGCCGATCGCGGCCAGTCCCTGTTCCCCGACCCGCTGTCCGACGACCAACGCGTCCGCGATATCCGCAAAGGATAAAGCCAGGGCGGAAATCGAGGCTGGCCAAAGCACCCGATAGAACATTTTGCGCGGAAACCAACGATTCGGGTTCATAAATACGCCTCGTAAATAAACAAGCGATTTTGGAAAAAGCATTGTGTCTTTGCCGTCTGCTGCAGTCCGGGCTCTTTCAGGCTGAACGGCGGACACGGGAGGGCAACATCGCCAGGCTGGATCCCGGAACGGAAAAGCGTCAGCACGCTTCAGGAAGGAAGGGCTGTATCAAGGGCAGGGGAGCCCCTTTTTGGCAGACGATAAAGCGGGGAGCAAAGAGGAGAAAAAAGAAGATCCCTTTTCTGCGTATCGTAGAGCCATCTGCGGATCTTGCCGGCGTCCCCGCAGGGAAAGAAACAGGCGTTGAACAGACGGCTGCGGTCCATCAGGTGTAGGCCAAGAGATCAGCAAAGGAAAGGAAGTGCGGAAGGGGGAGCAAAAGAGGAGTCCTTGAGCCGTGAGGCCTGACAAAGAGCACGGTTTCCATTGGGTGAAAAGGGATCATGGCTCAATACTGAGAATGTCCACAATACCCGTTGCTTCAAAGATTTCCATGATTTCAAGGGGAACAATCCGGATGACCTGCTGCCCAGACAGTTCATGGCCTTCTGGGCGGAAAGCAGCACCTGAAGGCCGGCAGAAGAAAGATAGACCAAGCTTTTCGGGTCAAAAACCGGATTTTACGATGCGGGATAGAGATGCGCGAAGCGCTTCCTCAAGCTGTGGGGCCGTGCTGGTGTCAAGCCTTCCTTCCGGTTCAATGACAAGAGCGTTCTCTTCCTGCTTTTTCTTGCTCTCCATGATTGTATCCCTGCAGTTTTAATTTGCTGCTTTAGCGGGATCCATCGGGCGGGACAGCCCGGTCCGCCGGGAAATGCCGTTCATGAGAGTTCCCTGTGTATTCAATACGCGGGGATTATACCACAGGACCTGTATATATACAAGCGGGTATATGATGCACCGGATAGGGCAGCGCGGGATTGCGTGCGGAAATCCTCCTTGCCTCAAAGAACCGCAAACTGAAGGAATGGTAAGAAATGTAATGGTAAGAAATGTAATTGTTACGTTATTATAACAATGCTTTCGGAAAAGAATAGATTCTTGAAAAAAATGCCGGAATGGATTATAATAAATTGATTGTATGGTAAGGTGGATTAGACTTCCTGTACAATGTATTTTTATCCTTTTTAATGTATGGCTCATACGGGCATTTGTTCGGGATACACACGGGGTCCGCGAAGGGGGATCACAGAGATCGATCCGACTGTGAACGCTTTTCGCCGGTTCCACGGATGGAGGATGCATCGCGAATGAAAAAAAGCATTGATCTTGGCAAGCTGATGCTTTTTATTCTGAAAAACAGCTGGCTCGTTATTCTTTGCGCAGCCATCTGCTTTGGTGTCATGTACTGGCGCACTGCCAGCAGGCAGGTGGATACCTATACGGCTTCCGGCACCATGTATGTATACAACGGCAACCCGAATCTGGTCAATTATCAGTATACAAGTACTTCCGATCTGAACAGCGCCATTCAGCTTCTGGACACCTATTCGGTGGTCGTCAGGAGCAACAAGGTCCTGGATGCCGTGGCCGAGCGGCTCAGTGCGGATTATCCGGGAATTACCCCTGAATTTATCAACTCCACCCTTTCCATGGGTTCTGTATCGGATACCGGCGTGATGCGGATCAGCTGCACGTCCACCGCGGCCCAGCTTTCTGCGGACATCTGCAACGCCGTTTTGGACGTGGCGCCCGCGGAGATCATCCGTGTGGTCAATGCCGGCGGAATCGAAATTATCGATTACGCCGCAGTTCCGGAATCGCCCAACAGTCGGAACCCGATGATGAAGGGAGCTATCGGAGGCCTTGCCGGTGCGGTGCTGGCGGCTGGGGTGCTCAGCGTTTTGTTTCTTGTGAACCAAAGGGTCGGCTCCGCCAAGGAACTGACGGACAGCTATACCCCGCCGGTGCTGGCGGAGGTTTGCCTGGACAAACGGAAAAACGATCAGAACGGGCATTTTTTGCTGACGGCCCAAAGCCCCATGGAGATCACGGAAAGCTACGCAAAGCTTCGCATGAACCTTTCCTACACCCTGGTCGGGAAGAACAGCCGTGCTGTCATGATCACCAGCTCCATTTCCGGGGAGGGGAAATCCACCATCGCGGCCAACCTGGCCATTTCCTGCGCCCTGAGCGGGCGAAAAGTGCTTCTGGTGGACGCGGATATGCGCCGGGCCTGTCAAAAGGACCTGTTCATGCTGGAGGACGGGCTTCCGGGACTGTCTGATGTGCTTGCAGGCAGCTTCAGATGGCAGGATGTCATCCTGCCTCAGGCGGAACGGGGGATCGACCTGCTTCCTGCCGGGCATATCCCTCCCAACCCCGCGGAACTTCTGGAATCCGGGGAGATGGAACGGCTGCTGGGCGAGCTGGCCGGGGCGTATGATCTGATCCTGGTGGATTCCCCTCCGATCAACATCGTATCGGACCCGGTGGCACTGGCAAACAAGGTTGCCGGCGCGTTGTTTGTGGTGCGGCAGGGGGTTTCCGAACACCGGGAGATACGCCAGGCGCTCAATACGGCCGAGCTGGTCAACCTGAACCTGCTGGGCTTTATCTTCTATGCAAACAATCCCCGCAAAGGCTCCTATTACAGCAAAAAATACTACAAGTATTATCACCAGTACGACAAAAGAGGCCAGGACCAACAGAAAGGAAACGTTTGAAGGAGTCTGTAAACATGAGGGAAAAAGCGGGAAAATGGATTTTGCTCCTTCTGCTGACGCTGTGTCTGTCCAGCTGCTTTGTTTGGTCGGCTTTGGCCGAAAACGTTTTCGCCCTTACTCTGCCCACAGTTACCGAAACGGACTGCGTTTGGGACGGGGAAGGGAACCTGATCAGCGAGACGGCGCATGACCTTTCCGGCGCGCCGGCGCTGAATCAGAGGGGCTTCTTCAGAGGCGAGTATACCTGGGACGCTCACGGAGATCTTCTCTCGGAGCGGTACTACGGGCTGAACGGAGAGCCTGTCGTGACGGACGCCGGCTATGCCTGGGCGGAATATACCTATTATATTGATTCCGATGATGTCGCCCATGTGCTGACGGTGGACCGGTACGCCGCGGACGGATCCCGGGCGGAGGTGCCGGGCAGCTACAGCTACCGCAGAGACGCCTACCAGGACGATATGCTTTTGTACAGCGAATACTTTGATGCTGCGGGACAGTATACCCGGCCCACCGGCGGATATGCCCGTATCCTAGTGGATCATCAAAACGTCGGGAGCGTGCTCCGGCTGACTTTCCGGTACCTGGACGCGGACGGAAGTCCGCTGATCGGGCCGGACGGCGGGGCCGTGATGGTTTCGGAATATACCTACTGCTATATGACAGAAGACGGGGAAAAGGTGTTTCTGGACCCGAGAACAGCGGATCCGGAGGACCCGCTCTGGGGGCTGGAGCTGGATACGGAAAAACGGCTGGGCGTCAAGAAGCACTGGCTGCTCCTCTCCCGGGAGATCTTTGGGAAGGACGGTTCCCCTACCCTGGGCACCCACCATTTCCACCGCCAGAAAAACACCTATGACGCGCATTACAATCTCGTCCGTACGGACTATTTCGGGGTGGAGGAAGAGCCTGTGATGGCGACCACCGGGTATGCCTCCATCGTGAATACCTACGACTCCATCGACCGGCTGATCCAGGTGGATTATCTGGACCGGCAAGGGGCTTTGGTTAAGATGGTCAACGGCTACGCCAGGATCAAATATGCGTATTATGGAAGTACCGATGTCCTTCACTACGAATGGTATTTTGGCGCGGACGGCATGCGCACCATGCGTACGGAAGGTTATTCCATGGCGGAGCACGAATACAATGGCCCGGACTATGATTACCGCATTACCTATTACGACATCATCGACGAATACACCATGATGGATCAGGGCTTTGCCCGGATCGAATACAAGTTTTACGGGCAGCGGGGCTACAGGGAGAACAGCGGCACCTGGATTCTCCGTCTGGCGGATATCCTGTGGGAAAAGTATTATGGCGTGGATATGCGCCTGATCCAGACCAAGGCCCATTACGCGGGGTACCTCAATGATTACAACGGGAACGGGCAGGTCATCAGGACCACCTATATGGACGAAAACTGGGTCCCTGTCCGCAATGATGAAAAGCAGTTCGCGATCATCGAATATCAGTACAAGGGCACCCGGAAGGACGACCCACCTGTATACGAAGCGTATTTTGATGAAATGCATGTTCCCTGCGAGGGGATCACAGGGGCCTACGCCCGTTCCATGGTCTATGGCGGGCCCAAGGAAAACCTGCTGTTTGAGGAATGCTTCTTTGACGCCAATGGGGGGAAAACCGTAAGCATTGAGAACAATGCCCATCGGGTGACGTATTATTACAGCGGCAACCTGTCCGGGGGCGAGCTGGTACAGACCCGCGTATGCTATTACGACGTGGACGGCAGTCCCATCGGCAACCATGTCGGGGTCGCCGCCATGTACAGGGAGTACAGGCATGACGGCGGGCTTCTGTGGGAAATGGCTTTCGACAAGGACGGGAAGCTGACCGTATCCGGCAGCCATGCCGCTGCCCAGCTGCACACATATGATTACGCCGGCCAGGCGAACTGGGATGTGTTCTTTGGGACGGACGGCCTGCCGGTGACCCACAAGGCGGGGTATTCCGCCGTGGCCTATCGGCACGATTTGGACGGAAATATCACGGAAACGACCTATTACAACGCCGAAGGGGATCCTGCGGCTGTTTCCGGCAGGGCAAGGATCGTCAGGACCTATGACGACAGCCACCGCGTTGTCTATGAGGCCTATTATGGGACGGATCTGAAGCCTGTGCGGGTGGATACAGGGTATGCTGCAAGGCGCATTGAACGGGACAGCCGGACAGGACTCCTTACCCGTGAGGCCTTTTATGACGAAAACGACAAGCCCGTCCAGCTTTCCAGCGGCTATTCGTCCTATATCGTTGAATATGACCTGAACAGGGTCCGGACCAAAGTCGCGTACTATGATGTGAACGGGAATCCGGTCGCGCCTCCGTCTGTCCGCTACGCCTGGTATGAGCGGCAAACGGACGAACACGGAAACATCCTGGAGGAAGCCTATTACAACCCGGACGGCAGCCTGATCGTCAACCGGGACGGCTATTCCGTGACGGTGATGACCTATGACGTCAACGATTATCGGACCAGCGTTACCTATCTGGATACCGCCCGGAAACCGGTGCTTACTGCCTTGGGCTATGCCCGGGTGGAAGAGACCTACGACGCCCACGGGAACCAGCTCAGCGCGGCGTATTTTGACGCTGCCCTGAAGCCGATGGTTCTTCAGGAGGGATGGCATCGGGTCCTCTATGCGTGGGATCCCGAGAACCGCAAGCTGTCCGAGGCCTATTTCGATGCGCAGGGGATGCCCGTTGAATGTCCCTTTGGGTATGCCTCCTTCGCGAGGGAATATGATACAAACGGCAATCTGATCCGTGAGGTGTATTACGGGACCGATGGCCGCGTCACCAATGTGACGGCCGGCGCTGCCCTGATGGAGCGGGAGTATGATACCCGGAACCGTCTTCTGAGCGAAAGGTATTATGACGAAACAGGCCTCCCCTTGATGCTCAGGGGGGATTACGCGGCGGTCGAGTATGCCTATGACGGGTTTGACAACGTCATCCGTGAAGCGTACTTTGACGCCGACGGGAACGGCGTCGTTTCTTCCAAGGGGTTTGCCCTGATGGAACGCGTCTATGACGCGTCCGAGAACCTGCTTTCGGAGCAGTATACAGACGCCCAGGGTCATTTGCTGGTGCAGAAATCAGGATACGCGAAGCTTGTTCAGACCTGGGACACCCACGGAAACCTGACCACCCAGGCCTGGTACGGTTCAGATGGAATGCCTCTTTTGCAGGATGGCGGCTACGCGTATATCGAATATCGGTATGACGCCCACGGGAACTGCCTCAGCCAGCGCTGGTATGAGCGTGAAGGGAAAGCGGCGACCCTCGCCGGCGGGTATGACCGCAAGGATTACTCCTATGACGCGTCCAACAACAGGATCCTGGAGGTTTATTACCTTGAGGGTCAGATTGTCACGATCGATGAGGGGTACGCGGCCAGGCGGTTTGACTATGACAGCATGAACCGGGTCGTCAAGGAGTCCCTCCTGGGCAGACAGCTGGGCCGGGTGATGGGAAAAAGAGGCTATTCGGCGATCCAGTATATTTATGACTATGCAGGGCACACCCTTCAGGTCCGGTATCTGGACAGCCTGGATCATCTGGTGCGGCTTCCGGAGGGCTTCAGCGTATGGCAGCGGGAATATGATCAGTACGGACATGTTATCCTGGAGCAGTACCTGGACGAAAAGGAGCGGATCGCGTCCCTTACCAACCGCTCTCCTGTGATCCGCAGGACATATGACGGCCGCGGGAATCTTCTCCGCCAGGAATACCTGACCGCGGCGCTCCAGCCTTGGGAACTGCATTTTGGATACGCAACCCTTGTATATACCTATGACGACCAGGACAGACAGACCAGCGTGACCTATCTGGATGCCAAGGACCTGCCGGTGCTGATGTCTGAGGGGTATGCGGCCATCCGGTATGAATATGGCACGCAGGGGAAGGCCTGGCGGGTAACGTATCTGGACACCGCCGAGCAGCCCACCCTGAACAAGGACGGTTATGCCGTCGCCGTGTATACCTACGACGAAAACCTGTACCTGACCTATATCGAATACCAGGATGACTCCTATCAGCGCACTTATCTGTATGACGGATATTCCGCCATCCGGCGGACCGTGGATAAAAACGGGGACATCCTGACAGAGACGTATCTGGACAATGACGATCTTCCCGTTCCCCGCGCCCAGGGCTATGCCATGATCCGTAATACCTGGGACGACAGACAGCGGAGGATCCGGCTGGAATATCTGGATACGGAAGGCCTTCCGGTCATGATGGAGGGCAGCTACTGCGCCATCGGATACGCTTATGACAACAGTGACAACCTGATCCGCCGGTCTTATTACGGCAAGAACGGGCAGCTGACCTGGGGACGCTTTGGCTACAGTGAGATCGTTTATACCTTCAATGCCAGGAATTTCTGCGTAGCGGAGCAGCTTTTGAACATTCAGGGTCAGCACGCCATCCATTCAAGTTACTATTATTCCTCCCTTCAGCGGGACGTGGATCCGGATGGCAAGATCCTCTCGGTCCGCTATTATGACGCGGGCGGAAATCCGGTGCTGTATCAGAACGATTATTATGAGGTGCGGTATACCTACGACCTGGCCGCAAGGGAAACGGCCGTTAGTTACTATGACCGCAGCGGCGTTCTCAGCAAGGGGACCCGCGGCTTTGCCACCCGGACAAGGGAATACAACGACCTGGGCCTTGTTACTCGCGAGGCGTATTTTGACGGGAATGGAAACCTTTGCAACACCGTCGACGGCTACGCGCTTACAGTGTACACCTATGACGAACTTGGGAATATGACCTCTGAGCGCCACTACGATACCCTGTTCCTGGGGGTGACGCCTACAGGCTCGCTTTACGCGTATGTCAAAAAAGCCTACGATGAGGAGGGCCGCGTTGTCAGCGAGGAATATCTTGACGATTTCGACCGCTATGTCCTGAACGAAGACGGATACGCCGCCCATTTTATCAGCTACAATGAAAATGGTCGGATCGCGGAGGAGTATTATCTGGACAATTACCATCAACCGGTCAACGTGGGCGGGTTCAGCCGCAGGACCCTGGTCCGCGAAAATGAGGCGGACAGGACCTATACCATGCGGGAGGAGCTTTTGGATCCCCTTGAGGGTGAAGTGGTCTCCATTACCGAACAAACCTATAACCATTACGACCGTGCGGTGGAGACCCGTTATCTGGACAAAAACGGGCAGATGACCACCGGGGCCGAAGGCTGCGGCATCGTGCGGAGAGAGTATACCGGCAGGGGAGCGGTTTCCCTGGAACTGTACCTGAATGAAAAGGAAGAACCGGTCGCCGTGAATGGGGTCTATGGCGTCCGGAGGGATTACAACGCTTACGGAAATCTGGCGCTTGAAACCTGGCTGGACCGGGACGGCAACGCCGCAACGACCCTGAACGGATACGCTGCCATCCGGTACGACTATGATCTGAGCAATTCCGAACGGGTCGAGAAATACTTTCAATACTATCTAGACACGGCGGGAAACCGCTGCGCCGCAAAGAACGGCGCGTGGGGGGTCAGTACCCTGTATTATCCCGTGACCTTGGTGCGGGTCATCACCTTCATCGATCGGGACGACAATCCCATCACCACAACCGACGGATACGCCATTATGGAATATGAAGAGGATCAAAACGGCAATCACGTCTGGGAAGGCTATTATGACGCACGCCATGCACAGGTCAATTGCAGCGAAGGCTATTCCAGCGTGGAACGCTCCTTTGACAGCCGGGGACGGGTCATCAGCGAACGGTATCTGGACCGTTACAACAAACTGACAAATAACGCCGATGGGGTGGCCGGGTGGACCGGGTACTATAATGACGACGGAACCCTTGTGATCACCAGCCGGTATGACAAGGACCGCAGGCAGCTGCCCAAGGAATAAAAGGAAAGGACGCGAACATGAACAAAATCAGAACGCATGGGTTTGGCAAAGCTTCTCTGCGGCGCTTGGCGGCGATGCTCCTCTTTGTATGCCTGGTATGCTCCGCCGCCCTGGGAGAAGGCAGGGACCGTTCCAACGCCGATTGGGTCAACTTTCTCCTGCTGTGCAACGAAGGAATGAACAACGACAAAGGGAACGCCGGCAACACCATGATGGTTGTGGCCATGCATCCGACCACCGGACGCATACGTCTAATGATGTTCTGTTGGGACACCTTTATCGATTATGAGGGGTATGACCTGCCGCAGACGCTTGATATGCCGTACCGCAACAATGGGCCGGCCGAAACCATGAAGGTCTTCGACGAGAACTTTGGCATGCATATCCATCTTTTTATGTCCATCAACTTCCTTAATCTGGCTTCCCTGATCGATTATTACGGGGGGGTCACCGTGGATGTGACCCGGGCGGAACGGAACGCCCTGAACGGCATGGTCTCCTCCAAAAAGGAACAGCTCAAAGCCCAGGCTGCCACCGGCCTTCTCAGCCAGATCTTGCTGGATTCACTGGCAACGGAATACTATATCAGCGATTTCGGTCCGGAAACCCATCTGAACGGGCTGCAGGCGGTGGGTTTCGGCTGGCTTCAGTATGATTCCGTTTACAATTGCTGCGAACGGTCCGTGGAAGTGATTGCCAGCCTCTTTTCCAGCGTTGCAAAGCATATCAATGAACAGGTCATCCTGTATACGGACGAAACCGGCTATCCGGACGACACCTACGGCAAACGTCCCGTCAACCTGGACCAGGTGACGGAGGAAGACATGGATTTCCTGCACGAGGCCATCGGCCCGATTTTCCAGAAATCCTTCCACGACCTGAAGGAGGACGAAATCGACTCCATCACCCTGACACTGGCCCGGGTGGCCTATCAGGCGTCCCGGCAGGGGTTCGATCTATTCAGCGCGCTGGACCACACGGTCCTTCCCCTGGAAGCCAATGATGAATATGTGATCATTGCCGGGGCGAAGGGGCATGTGATCGATAAGCAGGCCAATATCAAGGCGATCAGGGAATTCCTTTACAAGGATTGAACAAAGTCAATAAAACATCTGCGCCCGGCAGCAGCGGCAAAGTGCGGAGGGACGGGTACAAAAGAGGGATGGTGATGTGCTTTGGATGAGAACACGAACAGAACCCCTGTCAGGTTGCGGGGCATGCTCCTGGCTTACGATTTGGGGATCTACCTGGTTTTGGGTATCCTGATCGTCGGCTTTTACCCCTCCTATGTTGAAAAACTTGGCTTCTGGGATGTGGTCACCAATATCCTCGTGGGGTTGTTGTGTATCTTCCTTCCCAGACTTGCGATCGGGATCTACAACTATATCTGGCGTTACGCGGGGGCGGAGGAGTTCATCAACCTGATCTTCGCGGATATCATCGGCCTGGTCCTTTTCCTGGCCGTTGGAAGGATCATTCCGCAGCCGCTGACCTTTATCCATACGGTGTCGCTGGTTGCCTTCAACCTGTTGATCAATATTTCTCTGCGCCTTGTCTACGTATACATTTACAGACAGCGCAGCAGCAACGCCTTTGCGGAGCAGTGGGCCCTGCAGCTCCTCCGGCTCTTTACGGGGGTCAATTTTCATATGGAAACGCCCACCAACGCGGACAGGCGCATCAAGATCGCCATTGTGGGCGCGGGAAGCATCGGCGCCATGCTGGCGGAAGAACTGCAGGGCAATCCCAAGGCCCCTTATCAGGTGGTCTGCTTTGTTGATGTCAATCAGGAAAAAACAGGGCGGAATATTCTGGGCATCCGTGTGCTCGGGGAAGGGGTCAACCTGCATTCTCAAATGGAAGCCCTGGGCGTGCAGGAAGTAGTCATCGCGCTTCCCAATGCCTCTCCGGAGACCAAGCAGCAGATGTACGACCTGTACAGGGGGTATGGATACCGGGTCAAGGCCTACGATTATCCCACCATCGAAAACGGCGCCAACTCCAGGCCTCAGATGCGTGAATTCAACATTGAGGAACTGCTATTCCGCAGGGAAGAAACCTTTGTGGAAGAAAAAACGAAGGCGTGGTATCGCGGCAGACGGGTATTGATCACGGGGGGCGGCGGCAGCATCGGCAGCGAGCTGGCCCGGCAGGTAGCCCACATGGAGCCGGAACTGCTGGTTTTGCTGGACATCTACGAAAATGGGGTTTATGATATCCAGCAGGAGCTCAAGTTCAAATATGGCGATAAGCTGAAGCTGCAGGTGGAGATTGCCAATGTCTGTGACCGCTCCGCTATGGAAGCGATTTTTGCGACCTACCGGCCTGACATCGTTCTGCACGCGGCGGCCCACAAGCATGTGCCGCTGATGGAGCATAACTGCTGCGAAGCGGTGCGAAACAATGTGTTTGGGACCCTGACCACCGTGGAGACCAGCGAAAAATACGGGGTCAAACGGTTCATCATGATCAGCACGGACAAGGCGGTCAACCCCACCAATGTGATGGGAGCCACCAAGCGGGTATGTGAGATGATCGTGCAGAGCCGTACCGGAAGCGGGACCTCCTTCAGCGCCACACGCTTTGGCAATGTGCTGGGCAGCAACGGGTCTGTGATCCCCCTGTTTCGCCGGATGATCGAGAATGGCGGTCCTGTGACCATCACGGACAAGCGCATCATCCGGTATTTTATGACCATTCCGGAAGCCAGCCAGCTGGTGCTCACCTCCGGCGCCATGGCCAGCAACGGGGAGCTGTATGTGCTGGATATGGGCAAGCCGGTCAAGATCATTGAACTGGCGGAACGCATGATCCGCATGGCCGGCCGGGAGCCCTACAAGGACATTGATATTGTGGAAATCGGGCTGCGTCCCGGGGAAAAACTGTATGAAGAGCTTTTGATCCGCGGGGAAAACATCGGCAATACCGACAACAAAATGATCTTCATCGAACGGGATAAACCCCTCTCCAGGGAAGAAATGGACGGCCGCATCGAAATCCTGAGGGAGGCGCTGGTAAGCGGCAGCGATGACGAGCTTCGCCAGGCACTCAAACGGGTTTTGCCCACGTACCGTTCTCCGGAGGAGGTCAACCGCAATGCGGAGCATGCGGAGGAAATGAAGACCCTCGCCCAATAAGTGCTGCGAATGAATTACGAATTGAAAAGAGGAATACGCATGGATTTCAGGCAGGATCCCCGTTTCTCGGAGTTTGTCCCCTTTGAAAGCAAGCTATGGCTCAGTTCCCCCACCATGCACGGACAGGAGCAGCATTGGGTGGATGACGCCATCCGGACCAACTGGGTCTCCACGGTGGGGGCCAACATCAACGAGATCGAAAAGGAAGTGGCCCGCTATGTGGGCTGCGGGTATGCTGTGGCGCTTACCTGCGGAACCGCGGCCCTGCACCTGGCCACCAAACTGGCCGGGGAGCGGCTGTATGGACAGGCCAGGCCGGACAGGGGCACCCTGGCCGGGAAAAGGGTCTTCTGCTCGGACGTGACCTTTGACGCTTCCATCAATCCGGTGGCCTATGAGGACGGAGAGGCCGTTTTTATCGATACGGAACGGGATACTTGGAACATGGACCCGGCCGCGCTGGAAAAGGCCTTTGAGCTCTATCCCGATACCCGTCTGATCGTGCTGGCGCATCTGTACGGAACGCCTGCCAAAATGGCGGAGATCCGGAGGATCGCCGATGCCCACGGCGCCCTGATTGTAGAGGATGCGGCGGAAAGCCTGGGGGCCAAATACCGCTTGAACGGCAAGTGGGTCGAAACCGGGGCCCTGGGGGACTTCAACTGCATCTCCTTTAACGGGAACAAGATCATTACCGGCTCCTCAGGCGGCATGTTCCTGACCGATTCCCGGGAGGATGCCGAAAAGGTGCGCAAATGGTCGACCCAGAGCCGGGAAAACGCCCCCTGGTACCAGCATGAGGAGATCGGGTATAATTACCGCATCAGCAACATTGTGGCCGGGGTCGTCCGCGGTCAGCTGCCCTGGCTGGATCAGCACATCGCCCAGAAAAAGGCCATCTACGAGCGTTACCTGGAAGGCTTCAAGGGACTGCCGGTCACCATGAATCCCTATGACGCCGAAAGCAGTGAACCCAATTACTGGCTCAGCTGTCTTCTGATCGACCGGGAAGCCATGGCTCCCCATGTCCGCGGGGAACGGGATGCCCTTTATAAGCACGAGCACGGTAAAAGCAGCCCTACGGAGATCCTGGACGCCCTGCAGGCCTTCAACGCGGAAGGGCGCCCCATCTGGAAGCCGATGCACATGCAGCCCATTTACCGCTCTAACGCCTTCGTGACCGCGGAGGGAACGGGCAGGGGCAGGAGCAACGCTTATATCCAGGGGGAAGGATTGGACGTAGGCGCGGATCTGTTTGCCAGAGGGCTTTGCCTGCCGAGTGATAACAAGATGACCGCGGAGCAGCAGGATGTGGTGATCAAGATCGTATCTGCGTGCTTTGACTAAGCTGCACATCCTTTTTTTGAATGGTGCGAAGGATTGTAATTTGAATTTGACGGAGGAATTCCATGAATATCCTGATCCTTAGTGTGGGAACACGCAATAAGATCGTCCAGTATTTTAAAAAAAGCATCACCGGAAAAGTCGTTGTGACAGATATGTCTCCAATTGCGCCTGCAATTTTTGAGGCGGACAGCTATTATATTGTTCCGGCGATTACAGCACCTAATTACATAGACATGATTCTGGATATTTGTATAAAGGAAAAAATCAATGCAGTAATGTCTTTGATCGATCCGGAATTGTCATTGCTTGCCCAAAACATCGACAGGTTTTCCGGCGTTGGCGTGATGGTGATCGGCTCGTCTTACGAATTATGCGAAATGTCGCTGGACAAAATGAAAATGTTTGCTTTTTGCAGGCAGAACGGGTTCAATTGTGCAGAAAGCTATGAATCGATCGCGCAGTTTGAATCGGCCCTCCGTCAAGACAGGATTTCTTTTCCGGTTTTTGTAAAGCCAATCAGGGGCAGCGCTTCCATCAATATCTCCAAAATCGACAACATGGAACTGCTCAATGTGGTTTTCAAGCAAAGCGATCAATTGATGATCCAGCAGTATCTTCGTGGTCAGGAAATTGGCGCGGATGTTTACATTGATATGGTTTCGGGGGAAATTGTTTCTATTTTCACAAAAAAGAAGATCCTTATGCGAGCGGGCGAGACGGATAAAGCAGTAAGCTTTAAGGAAGACAGATTGTTCGAATATATAGAGCGTTTTGTGAAGGTTGCCGGATTCCGCGGGCAGATCGATATCGATCTTTTTGACATCGATGGCGAATACTACATTTCGGAAGTGAATCCACGCTTCGGCGGCGGATACCCCCACGCGTACGAATGCGGGTGCGATCATATGAAACTGATCGAAAACAATGTGAACGGGATTGCCAATACAAGACAGATCGGCAATTATCAATCCGGCATTTACATGATGAAATACAACGAAATCAAGATTTGCCAGGATATCCGGTCCTGATCGTCTGGAACAAATGCGACATATAGTTTTTTCATGCTGGGAGGGATAACATTGTACCGGACCTATATTAAGCGTTTGCTGGATTTTGTTCTATCCTTGTGTGCCATTATCGTCCTCTCTCCAATTATGCTTGTGCTGACGATTGCGGGCTTCTTCGCAATGAAAGGGAACCCATTCTTTTTTCAGGAACGGCCGGGATTGCATGAAAAGATTTTTACGCTTATCAAATTCAGGACAATGACCAATGAAAAAGACGCGGACGGAAAATTGCTGCACGATGAAGACCGTCTGACTTCCTATGGCAAGTTTTTAAGGTCGACCTCTCTGGACGAGCTTCCGGAGCTCTTTAATATCCTGAAGGGGGACCTTTCTATTGTAGGGCCCCGCCCATTGCTGGTGAGGTATCTGCCTTTTTATACTGAAGAAGAACATCACAGGCATGACATCCGTCCGGGTCTGACAGGATATGCGCAAGTCCATGGCAGGAATTATGTCAAGTGGGAAGAAAAATTTAAAATGGATCTTTGGTACGTTAAGCATGTTTCCTTTAAAACGGACCTTCGTATCCTGTTGGACACGGTCATCGTTGTTTTAAAGAGGGAGAATATCGAGACCGCCAGTATTATCGTCCATGATGGTGTGACTTATCAGCCCTTTGATGTTGAACGGAAGGCCCAATGGGAAAGGGAGGGGCATCATGAACAATAATAAAAAGAATGTATTGGTATTTCCAAGCCCTGTATATCCGGCTTTGCAGGTGATCGATTGCCTGAAACACTGTTTGCAGGTCCATGTAATTGCGGGGGCAAGCTATTCAAACCATGCCGAATACATTTGCGATGACACAATCTGTGATATGCCCTATATCACTTCGGAGGGGTTCCTGGACTATTTGATTGGACTGGTCCATGACAGAGCCATTGATTTGATTATCCCTACAGATGATACGGCGGCATTGTTCCTGTCCGAACATGCAGAGGAAATCCCCGCCAAAGTCGTGTGTTCCCCGTATGAAACGGCGAAGATCTGCCGCTATAAAAGCCTGACCTATGAGGTTTTAAAGGGCAAATCTTATATCCCCAAAGCATACTCCGTGGATGAAATAGATCAGATTGAAGATTATCCGGTTTTTATCAAACCGGATATCGGAGCCGGGTCCAGGGGGGCCACGAAGATTTATTCTGCGGAACAGTTGAAGAATGTAAAAGAACTTGAAAACTATGTGATTTGTGAGTATCTGCCCGGGGAAGAATATACCATCGACTGTTTTACTAACAAGGACAGATCCCTGCTGTTTTGCAATCCCCGGGTCCGGTCCCGATTGATCAACGGGAAAACAGGCAGGGGCCACAATGTTGCTTTGACGGATGAGATGCGGGCGATCATTGAATCGCTGAATGAATCCATCGTTTTCCGCGGGTATTGGTTTGCACAGTTAAAAAGAGATGCACAAGGCAAATTAAAGCTGCTGGAGATTTGCACAAGGTTTTCCGGTTCATTCGTTTTCAGCAAAAGCAGGGGGGTTAATCTTCCGCTTCTTGCAGTTTGTGATTTTTCGGGGATCCCTGCGGATGTTGTCGTGAATGATTATGAGGTGGAATGCGATAAATCCTATATCGACAGGATCCGTATCAGCTACCCGTATAATCATCTGTACATTGATTTTGACGATACGATCACCTCTGAGGGTGGGAAGAACGTTAATCCTTATGTGATGGCCTATCTGTATCAATGCAGGGCAAAAAATATTAAAATCTCTTTGATATCACGGCATGCTGTTTCTAAAAAAGAAAGTTTGGAAGACGCCTTCAGCAGACTATGTATTTCGAAAGATCTGTTTGATGAAATTATCGAACTGGATTGGGATGAACTGAAATCGAATAAAATCGAGGATGTATCCAAAAGCATTTTTCTGGACAACAGTTTTAAGGAACGGAAAGAAGTGCACGACAAACTTGGGATTCCGGTTTTTGATCTTTGCAATCTGGATGCTTTATTTGATTGGAGAGCGTAATCATGCAAAATGAAAACAATTTGATCAGCGTTGTCGTGCCGGCATACAATGTTGAAAAATACATTGAAAAATGCGTAGACAGTCTTCTTCAGCAAGAACTAGACTGCAAATATGAAATCATTCTCGTAGATGATGGATCCACAGATGGAACAAGCAGTTTGATTGATTCTTTTGCTGAGAACAATAAAAACATTTATGCCTATCATAAAAGCAATGGCGGATTGTCCAGCGCAAGAAACTATGGAATTCTGCATTCCAGCGGGAATTTGATTACTTTTGTTGATTCTGATGATTACGTCTCCAGGACTTACCTGAAGGACATGCTGTATCTTTTGCAAAAATATGATGCAGATATGTCAATTACGAAAGTGGTACTCAGGACGCCAGGGCAAGAACTTAGAAGTGTTTTTTCAGATTTTCTTGTAGACCGTAAAGAAGCACTTTATGAAGTGTATTGTAATGATCGTATCAGCTGGCTTGCCGTTGGAAAACTATATAAGCGAGAGGTTTTCGCGGATGTACTTTTCCCTGATGGATATTATGAAGATCAAGCCAGCTCATATAAGTTTATTGATAAATGCGATAAGGTTTCGATTGGTGATTACAGGAATAATTACTATTACATTCAACGCGATGGAAGCATTTCATTTTCCAAGTTTAATCCCAAGCACTTAAGAGCATTTGAAATATGTGAGGAATTTTCGGATTATGTAAAGAAGACTTATCCGGACATGTTTTATATTGTGATTATGACCTGCCAAAAGTCGGTTCAGCTTCTTTTAAACAGATTGGTCACGACAAGAGAAGAATTTAATCGGATTTATTATAAATACCGCGGCATGTTCAGAAGCAATGCTGGCAGTATACTTAAAAACAGCAGGATTCCAACTCGGTCCAAGATTTATTACATTGTGATGTGTTCTACGCCATTCATTTATAAGCTGTTCTCAGGAAGTATTCAAATGCTTGGAACGCTCAAACGAAAGCTTATGAGCTATCGCCAAAGACAAGACGGATAAATCTCATCTGAGAGTTCTTTCATTTTGTTGTTTGAATTTGCATTGCAATATTGCTAAAAGCATAGCCTCGTGTTTCAAAAAATGTCTATTCAAATCATTGTTCATTCGCTTAAACTACTCCAACGGATTTAGAAACGTTTAGACCGATTGAGAGGTGTAGAACGGATATGCTTAATCTGATTGTGTTTGGATTGTCAGACGATATAGGCGGCGTAGAAAACTATCTTCTTCATATGCAGCATGAACTTGAAACCAGGGTTTGCTTCCATTTTTTTGTTGAATCAGGGAACAATATGCATGCCGAGAAGATCATTCAACAGCATGGAGAAGTCGTATATATCCCACGGGAAAAAGGAATAAAACACTATCTGCGTACCCTTCAGACCAAATTAAAAGAGTACAGGAAAACAACCGATTTGATCTATCTGAATATCAGCAACTATTCTCACGAGCGTTTGGCCATATTACTCTGGGCAAAAAGATTAAAATACAAGGTTATTATTCATTGTCATGGCGCAAAATTGAATCATCCTATCCAAGGTGTTGTACATAAACTAAGCCATGCGATGATAAAGCAGGCAAGTCTTCAATTGGCAAATCATTGTACAAGATTGGCAGTTTCTCGTAGAGCCGGCATTTTTCTATATGGAAAAAAGTCTTTTCAGATTCTACCCCCAGGAGTTGAACTTAAACGCTATCAATTCGATGAATCTATTCGGAAAGAAATTAGGAGCCAGTTTCGTTGCGATGATAAGCTTGTTGTGGGTTTTGTTGGCAGAATGGTAGCAATCAAGAATCCTTCTTTTGCTATTAAAGTAATTGCAGAAATCTGTTCTTTATTTGGAGAGGAAAAAGCAATACTTATGATGGTTGGAGATGGGCCGTTGCTTGATGAGTTAAAAGTACAGGTGGAAGCGGCGAAAATGCAGCGCCAGGTCGTGTTCGTTGGTGCAACCAATGAGGTGCATAAATACTTGCAAGCGATGGATTGCATGATCGGCACCTCTTTTAGCGAGGGGATGCCTTTGGCCTTTATAGAAGCACAGGCATCTTCGCTGCCTTGCATATGCGCGGAAGGCTGTTATCCGGATGAAATAGCGGTTACGGATTTGGTAACATTTCTATCGTTGGAAAGCGGCGCCCAGGTTTGGGCTAAAAAGATCATTGAAAACTGGGAGCAAACTGCAGGCAATGCGAACCGCGCAGAGCGACAGGCAACGGACCGTCTTATGCAAATTGATGTAAAAAGTGTAGCTCAGCAATTATATCAGTACTTGACGATTGTTGAGGAAGGAAGGGAGAAATAATAATACGCTCAAATGGAATTCTTCAACTGTTTAGCGCTTCATGGAAGATGGCTTAGGCAAAATGGAAGCAGCTGTCAGGATCGTTGGATTTGGAGAAATACGGATTCAACAGAGGGAATAGGGAATAAATATCAGATCTCTTGGAGAAACGCACAAGGGAATGAAATGTCTCTATATATTCCTTTTTAGGATCGTCATCTTGATTAACGTGATCCACAAATGCTGGAGGAAATGCTATGATTTCTGTAGTTATACCCATGTACAATTCCCGGAATACCATCGGAAGATGCATCCAATCCCTCTTGAACCAGACATTTTCTGATTTTGAGGTCATTGTGATTAATGACGGGTCTACGGATGACAGTCAGAAGTTGGTCGAAGAATTGGCCGGAAATGACAGACGGATCCATTGCATCAATCAAACCAATGGTGGTGTCAGCAATGCCAGAAACCATGGAATTCTTGCCAGTAAGGGAGAGTATATTTGTTTTGTTGACAGCGACGATGCTGTATCAAAAGATTATTTGAGCTGTTTGATGGACAGCATGAACAATACAAAATCGGATTTGGCAATTTGCGGCTACAGTTTAGTTACGGATAAAGTGAAGGAGCAAATCGTCCTGGATCCGGATCAGCACAAAAAATTAAACGGAAAACTCACGGACGATTTGTTTATACTAAAGGATTTTGTCAATGCACCTTTTATGAAATTATTTCGGACAGAAAAAATTAAAAACAATCATATTCTTTTCCCAGAGAAGATGGCTATGGCTGAGGACCAGTATTTTAACTATTGCTATTATTCTGTTTGCGATACGGTTTCTTTTGTGAATTTGCCCAATTATTTTTATTATCGACTCGATTCTGGTTTGTCTTCCAAAAGGACCAAACAAAGCTATCAGAATGAGATAGACAATCTCCGGCATAAAGCCCATGTAATTCAGCAAAAAAGCATTATGAATGGAGATTGTATTATTGCCGAAGATATTTGCAATATAGCCCGATATTACATTTCGTTATCGGATGATGATAATTCCTTGCTGCAGGCCAGCAAAAGGGTAAATGCATTGGCTGGATTTTGCCCAAAGATTCGTTTGGAAGATCAGAATAATCATTTGCTGTTCCAGTTGATCAAGCACAGGTTAGGAATCTTGTATGTGCTTTATTATCAATACAGGCATTGGAAAAAATAAAATATCAAAACCCTTTATGTCGTAGGATCGTAGTGTCCGATCCTATAGATTTTCGTGGAATATGATAATAAAGGGGACAAATCGGATGATTGTCTTTTCAGCGCTGTTGATCTTTGGGATGTTTGGCTTCTTTATACCTAAAGATTTGCTCCTTCGGTATATGATCTTTGCGATTGTTTGCATCTCAGGATTATTGTTTTTCTTTAATCCTCCTGTTGAATATGACCTCTATAGGCACTATGAGGCATTGCAAGCAGTGAGAAAAATAGATTTATGGACCTTGCTGTTTGGGGATTTGAAGACCACGAATCGGTTAATTGCAATTTACAGAGAAGAATCTTTGATATATCTGATCTATTTGTATTTTATCGGTTTGCTGCAGAATGATGGTTTTCTGCCTGTCATAACTGGGATCATCATTTATGGCTGCGCTGCGAAACTCATTGCCCTCACTTCCAAGGATTTGGGCGATGAAGTCGATGACTGGAAGCTTGCTTTTTGTTTTCTGTTTTTTCTTTTTATAAATGATTTTAGATCTGTCACCGGCATTCGGAATATGCTTTCATTTACACTCTTTGCTTATATATTATACTTTGATCTGGTTAAAAAGAAGAATCCGATTTTATGCTGGATCTCATATGCGCTCCTGCTGGGGATCCATTCCGGGGTAATCATTCTTATTGCGGTACGCCTCATGGTCATGCTAAAGAAAATACCTCTTTGGATGAAGGCATTAGCGGCATTTTTGGTTTTCATCTTTATTGATATTCTATTGACGATTTTGCTAAGATTTAACCAGTACTCAATTGCTGTGATATTAAGTGAGAAACTAAAATCATACTTTATGGAAGGAGGAAGTACATATCAGATTAAAAGAGTAGCCATATTCACATCTGTTTCTATTACATATCTTGCATTATACTTATATTTAAAAAGACATCAATTTTTACCGCATGCTTTTGAAGCATATACAGATTACTTTGTATTGGCTGTTTTTATCGGCTTAGGCGCATTCAGGCAATACGATACATATGTTCGAATGCATCTGTTTTATGCTCCTGCAGCATTTCCTGTTTTGCTTAGTTTCATCCATCAGACTACCGGCAAAACACCTATGCAGCTTCTTGTTGCGAATTATACAGACAGTGGAATCATAGAACTGGGTTTATGTATGTTGATTTGTGTGGTGATGTTTTTGTTTGAATATATGTATCTTTCTTCGTTTTATACGCCGATGGATCCGTTCTTTTCTTTTTACGCTTTGATTTTTAAATAAACATTGTTCTTGTTTGATTTCAGGATACAGCGTTTAACCGAATAATCAGTTTGCAAAGCAAATCAGTCGCAGGGTAGTTCTTCCGGGAAAAGGAATTATGAGGGGATTTTTATGCAGAGAAACGAGAATTGTCGTGTTAATGCAAATGAAAGCATGCTGCAGGTCATATGTGCGGCTATAAAGAATACGCCTATAAGAATAACTGACAGGGGTGTTTTCGAAGAAATGAAGGCGCATAAAATAGAAGCACTTGTCGCGCCTATCTTGCTGCCACAGCTTGTGCAGGAAGATTTGTACAAAGAATGGAAACACCAGATCCTGATTCAAATAGGCCTCTGGCATAGGTATTGCAGTGTTCAAAACGCTTTGCCAATCAAGGTGCCTTATGTTATTTTGAAAGGCACCTCCGCGGCAAAGTATTATCCCCATCCTGAATACAGATGCATGGGTGATATTGATATAATGACCAGGCATGAGGACTACAATACAGCCTGTGAAATGCTGATTCAGAATGGGTTTGCTGAGCAAATCGACAGTTCAGATCTATTAAAAGCGGAACGCCATAGATCTTTTATAGGCAATGGAATAGAAATTGAAGTCCATAACTTTTATGGGTTGCGTAATCGTGTGGAAGAGACGCAACTGATTGACCAGCTGATCATGGATAATATGGATCCATCTCATGTTCTGCCTGATTTAATCAACGGTATTACACTCATTGAACATGTTAATCATCACTTGGAAGAGGGAATAGGACTTCGTCAAATTTTGGACTGGCGCATGTTTGTGGAAAAATGCTTATCGGACGGGCAGTGGCCAGCGTTTCAGGCAATAGCGAAAGATACAGGTCATGAACAGCTTGCGATCGTTGTTACCAGAATGTGTGAAATGTACCTGGGCCTTCCGGAACATCACTGGTGTGCAGGGGCAGACATGCAAACGTGTAAAGAATTGATGGAGTATGTATTGGCATGCGGCAACTTTGGACGCAAAAAAACGCTGGAGCAACAAACAAGCGAACGAACATTATCACATGCCAGGAGTATTCGCTCTTTTTTCCGCTATCTGACTTATCATGGACTGTTGAATACAAAGACATCTCCCAAAGGCCTGCTTTCGCGGTCTTTTGCAAGGATCTATCAGCTGAATAGATATCTCATAAAAGGATTGTTTAGACCAGGATCCATACGAAAACTGAAGGAAGAGGTTTCTGAAGCCCAAAGGAAGGAGAAACTGTTTAAAGCCATGGGCGTTTCAAGAGGAAGAGAAGGAAGGGTGATATATAAAGACAAGAAATACCAAGTCGGGAAATACTGATATGCTCAATACCTAAATGGATTTGCATATCGTTAATAGCGCTTTTTGTATCGTAGTTGGATGCTAGACTGAGTACCCAAATGCCAAATATAAGGATGAGATCTCAGCGACAGCAAGGTTTGATCCTGCTGATAGACATGATGGCTCTTGTACAAAAGGGGAATTCTGAGTTATTGGAGTGATCTGTTTGAATAATAATAGCAGAGAAAAAAACGCAAAACTGAATATCTATATTACGATGTTCTGTCAAATCGTAACGATCATCTGCGGCCTGATAACCCCCCGTTTTATGCTGGTTGCCTATGGATCAGAAGCAAATGGTGCGATCACATCCATTACGACCTTTTTGGGATATATCGCTTTACTCGAAGGAGGAATCGGCGGAGTTGCGAGAGCCGCATTATACAGACCATTAGCAGAAAACAATATTGATCATGTCAGCGCTGTTATGACTGAAACCAAGGCGTTTTTTAAACGTGTCGGATACTTTTTCAGCATATATGTATTGATTATTGCAAGTACATTCAAGTTTATTTCACATACAGATGCTTTCGATTGGTTTACATCTTTCTTGCTCGTACTGATTATCAGCGCATCCACTTTTGCACAGTATTTTATTGGAATATCGAATGTTGTTCTACTTTATGCTGATCAAAGACAATACATCGTAAGCTTAATTGCAACGGCCGGAACGGTGATTAATGCCATTTTGGTGGTTATCTTAACCACAAACGGCTGTCCTTTGCTTATTCTAAAAGCGGTCACAGGACTTGTTTTTATACTGAGACCTATTATGTTATGGATAATTGTTAAAAAGTATTATCCGTTAAAAAGAATAAAATCCAAGATAAGCGTTCTGAAGGACAAATGGACCGGAATTGGACAGCATATTGCATGGTTTCTCCATTCGCACACAGACGTTGTGATCCTTACTGTCTTTGGCAACCTCCGGATGGTTTCGGTATATGGCGTTTATTATATGGTAACCCATTCCTTGGAGAATATTGCTTTCGCATCCTCGAGCGGTATGGAAGCGGTATTTGGCAATATGTATGCTAAAAAAGAGATCAAACAGCTAAACCAAACATTTGGTTTATATGATATGCTTATGTCTATGGTATCAGTCATACTATTTGGGGTTACAATTACGTTGATTGTTCCATTTGTGAAAATGTATACTTTAAATGTCTCCGACACAAATTATATTGAACCGCTTTTTGGAATTGTTTTATGCTGTGCGCATCTTTTCTATTGTTTACGCGAGCCGTATCACAGTATGATTATTGCTGCCGGTCACTTCAAACAAACAAATGCAGCCTCTTACGGTGAAGCTGTTATTAACATATTCTTGTCGGTAATCCTTGTACATAGATTTGGATTGGTTGGCGTTGCGTTTGGAACAGTCGCTGCAACGCTCTATAGATTTGTTTTTTACGCTGTATATCTTTCAAAAACGGTTCTGAACAGAAACATTAGGCTTTTTCTCCGGAGAGAAGCGATAAACGTCCTTGCGCTTTTTTTGGTTTATGGTGCGGGCAAGCTGATTATTCCACTGTTTAATACAGATTCCTATTTGCGCTGGATGGTGGCGGCTGCTATAATTGCATTAACAGGAGCGGTCATTACAGCTTTAGTTAACTTTATCTTTTACCGCAAAGAGTTTATTCATTTGTGCAAGTTTTTACGGAAGAATAATTGATCAAGTCTCAGCGATATTCTATGAATTCAAATCAAATATTCATGAAATGGAGGCAGTAGTGTGAAAACATCGTTTACGAGAGCAGCCGGACCACCAGCAAAAGGAACGCATAGCAAACAAGCCTCTGAGAGGCGACAATTGTAGAAACGAAACTAACTGGGCACAGCCTCAAGCGAGATGGATCCTTCAGGAACAAGGCCGAGAGAGACAAGAAACTTCACAGCTTCTTTGGCAGCGGAAACAGTCTGTTTCTTTTTCAGTTCTTCTGGCATATCGTATTTCTGGAGGTCGCATGGATTGAATGTTTCACCAGTTGAAACCATTGCGTAGATGACGGTCAGCATCATACGAGCGATGGCAATGGTACCGTGCTTTGTAGTGTACCTCTCTTAAGCGTAGTTTAGCAGAAAGCGGGTAATTCTGCGGCTCCCGTTTTCATTCCTATTTGTGCCGGTGCCGCACCGGCATGGTGATTAATATGAAAATAAAATGTTATTCGTTCTTACTTCTGGCAATGATCCTTATGTTGAGTGGTCTGGCAACTTCTGATGGAATAGCAGATTCAGACAATCAACTGCATACCTGGGACGGCAAGCAATTAGAATGGTCATATGGGTTTATTTTAACACAATCAAAAGGATGCCCTGAATCGAATACAGAAGACTATATGCTTACAGACTATCTGCGTTTACCGGATTCAAAAGCTTCTGACACAATTTCTGTTCGTTCACAGGTATCGAATGATAGGATGGATCGTATCGTTTTTTATGATTCGGAATTTGCATTCCTTGGGGGTGACAACTCAAGAGGAAGCTTGGAAGAATACACAGACGTAGTCATTCCGGAAGGGAGCAGCTATTTTAGGCTGATCTCAGATAGCCAGTCTGTTCAAAATGTTTCGGCTGAGATCGAAACCACTTCAGCACAAATGGCCAATGAAGAACCAGCGTTTTATAGGGTTGTTTACAAGGACGGCCTGCAATGGGTCGAAGCTGAAGGATTGAACGATAAAGGGGTGGAAGTGAGCAATGCAAATAGAGCCCATACGGACTATGTAAAGCTTCCAGCGAAGGCTAAGAGGACAGGATATTATATCGCTCCTGAACCCACAGAGAATTACAGCAGTATCGCCTTTTATGATTCGGAATATGGTTTTATCGATTCTGACATAAGTAATCTCTGGTTTACTATGAAAGCGGTTCGTATTCCTGAAAATGCAGTTTTTTTTAGACTTGGATGTCTTATGGTCGGAAAAGAGAACACTTTTTTTGAGGTATATATTGATCAGGAACCCATTCCGGAACTGGACCGGATCATTAACGGCGTAGAGCTCTATGATCAGGGAAAATATCAGCTGATGCTGAACGGAAGTCCGACCGGAGCTGTCAATTACGATCTGGTCAATTCGCCTACAAAGATTCCTTCGGGCATTCCCGTTGGGTTCTCCCATTGGATCAAATTCTACACAGAAGATCCTGCCATTCAGCTCCGGGTTTACTGGATCTCGCTGGATGGAAAAGCGAATCCCATAGACCTGCTGGTTTCTCCTACGGGCTGCTATTTTACGGTGCCTACGGAAGCCCACGGACTGGTCATCCGTATGCACGTCAACCTGGCGGATGGCCCGGTGACGCTGAAGAACGCACATTGCGGGTTGCTCTTCTATGACGGAACGGGGAAGGGCTTTGAGGACCTGTCAGAGGCCAGGTGGCAGTAGAAGACGCAAAGGCTTTTTCCTTTCCTGCCTGAAAGCCTGCATCATTTCCTTATAAGAGGCTTTTCTATCAATGAGAACGTCAGAATACAACGCGCAGCTATTCTCGCTGATCCGGGCCTCCCTTTGGCGAAACGAACAGGCAGCGGCCGATCAGACAGTGTATGCCGAAATGGTCCAGCACGCGCTGACCCTGCTGCCGGGCGATATCCTGAAGGATGTCAGGATGCCGGAGGAACTGCGCAGTTCCTGGAGGATAAAGATCTATCAACTGCTTACCTTCAATGCGAATTACCGTCTGATGCAGGGCGATCGCTTATTGCGAATAAGTTACAATAATATTACATTTCTGTTACCA
>CAMJUL010000008.1 GCA_946408995.1 uncultured Clostridia bacterium
GGTACGTACGGTGCAATGGGAGGGGCGAGGGCTAACGCCCTCCCTCTACCCTATTGTTCACGTCCACATTTCTGTTTGACAACTTGACCGGTAGCCCAGAGCACCGTGTTCACATCGCGGGGGTCACAGGTTCGAGTCCTGTTGCGACCACCACAAAACCTCGAAGGCATAAGGCTTTCGAGGTTTTTTCTATCTCTCGGACAAGCATCCTTCTCCCCCTGGGAGGGCCTGGCCGGCATACTGTTAGCTTCTCTCAATTACGCTCATTCACGAACATTCATAATTTAGAGTGTGCAGTTTCATTTTCGATGTTGACAGGTTGGTCGACCATTTCGTTCACGCGAGTCGATGTGAACAGCTTGCCGGTTTCGATGTGAACGGCTTGCTGGTTTCGATGTGAACGGGTACCCTGCTCGATGTGAACGGTTTGCCGGACAGACACACTTCCTATAAGAATAGATATCAGTGTGGCTTTAAAGCCAGAATTCTGTATAGCAATGCGGCAGCATTGAAAAAGCCATACACTTTCTTTGTGCATGGCCGTCAATGGTAGACTGGTGTTTGTACGATTAACTTCCGGTTTTGCTGATCATCGGATTCCGACAAACCGGAATTCAATAATCAACAAGCCTTCCATAGTCATTCCACTCCCCGAACATCTGACCCTTCTTGGTTTCCATAATCAAGCGTGAAAGCATTTTCTCATATATATCAGGATTTCGTTTTTTATAAAAAGCTATATTTCCTGCTCGTACCCGTTGGTAAAGTGACCGAAATGATTTGAACTTTGACCATACCCGCGCCTGTTTCATGACAGCTTCAATATCAGGGTCAATCCTGAAACTCCGTGCGCCCATCGCAGGGAGAACCGCTCTGCCCGCGCCTGTCATCAAACCAAGCTTTTCCAGACGACGGACACGTTCTTTATTCAACTCCGTCCAATTACTGTTTCTTTGTCTCGGCGTGAATCTCTGCATCCTCACACCGTCAATGACCTCATGGGTACTGTCGATCCAGCCAAAACACAGGGCTTCTTCAACAGCATCCAGATAACAGAAAACGTCAGAACTGATCGGTTTCCCTCGCTTCACGGTGATCCAGCATGACGGGCAGAAACAATCTGCCTGGAATTCTTATAGCGGATTGGCTCCTTCGTCTCTGCGGTTTACAGCCGCGTGATAAAGCAGGCTGACAATATTAGGCATGGGCCGGTGAGAATCGCAAACCAACGCGATATGCCTTTTTGAAATTGCCTCCTTTAAAAGAACCGGGAACATTTCTCCTCTTTTGATCGAATCAACAGCCATATCCTCCGGTACAAATGCGATGCCCAAGTTATGCTTTACCATGGGTATGATCAATCCGGAATTGTCCGCTTCCATTGCAGGGGTCATATGAATTCCGTATTTGTAGAAGATGTTATCGCAGAATTTTCTGTATTGCATTCCATGAGAAAGAAGAATAAATGGATATTCGACAAGGTCCGATAATGATACTCGCTTTCCGTTGAGTTCTGTAAAAGCCGGACCTGCCACAAGAATATCCTGAAATGAACATACCGGCGTGACTGAAAGTTCCTGTGTTTCTGAGAATGGCGTCGTATTAAAAACCAGATCTATTTCGCCGCTGCGGAGTTTTAAAACCATCTGAGAGGATGAACCAGTATAGATTTTGATGTTGATCTGCTTGTGCGAATTACGAAAACCGTCAAGAAAATCAAGCAGGAAACATTGCAGCGCGGTCGTTGTCGTGCCGATGTGGATTGTTTGCATGTTCCGTCCGGCAGTTTTATGTATATCCTGATCAACGCGGTTCAATAGGTTGAAGGGAGTTTCCAGCAAATGGAACAGGTCCTCACCTTCACGGGTAAACTCGACGCCGTTTTTACTTCGGATAAACAGCTGACAGCCAAGTTCCGCTTCTATGCTGTGAATCACGCGGGTCACAGCCGGCTGGCTGGATAACAGCTCGGCTGCCGCCCGCGTGATATTCTTGTGCTTTCCTACCGTATAAAAGATTTTATAATGCTCATAATTCATGTTTTTGCCCTTCTTTCATGATAATTTGTTATGATAAGTGATTATATTGGTATTTTACTGTTTTGTCAATATTGGCTATAATAAAACCAGAAACAAGCCCTCGCAATGTCTTCCTGAGTGACCTGTGGAAAAGGAGTGATTGGTATGAACTACCGCGAAGAATCGCTGAAAAAACATGCGGAATGGAAAGGCAAGATCGAAATTGTTCCCCGTGTTGAGGTGGACAGCCGGGAAAAGCTGTCGCTGGCATACACCCCGGGAGTGGCTGAGCCCTGCATGGCGATCCACGCAAATCCTGAACTGAGTTATGAGTTAACCAGGCGTTGGAACACGGTGCCTGTGATTACGGACGGCACGGCCGTTCTGGGGCTGGGTGATATCGGTCCAGAAGCTGGTATGCCTGTTATGGAAGGAAAATGTGCGCTGTTCAAAGCGTTTGGCGATGTGGATGCCTATCCGCTCTGCATCAATTCCAAGGACACGGAAGAGATCATTCATGGCATCAAGCTGTTCGCCGGTTCTTTCGGAGGCATCAACTTAGAGGATATTTCAGCGCCACGGTGTTTTGAAATCGAAAGGCGTCTCAAGGAGGAACTGGATATTCCTGTCTTTCACGATGACCAGCACGGCACGGCCATTGTGACCGCAGCGGCCCTGATAAACGCCCTCAAACTGGCCGGAAAAAAGATGGAAGAGGTTCGCGTTGTCGTCAATGGCGCGGGTGCCGCTGGCATTGCCATTTCAAAATATCTGATGGCCTTCGGCGTGCGGGATGTGACCGCGTGTGACAAAATCGGCATCATCGTAGAGGGAGATACGCGTTTTAATCCTGTCCAGCAGGAATTGGCCAAGGTAACCAACCGACGCAGGATAACAGGGACACTGGCCGACGCACTCAGAGGAGCGGACGTGCTGGTAGGCGTATCAGGCCCCAACTGCGTTACCAAAGACATGGTGCGTTCCATGGCGGAAAAGCCCATTCTTTTTACCTGCGCCAATCCCACGCCTGAAATTCTGCCGCAGGACGCCAAAGAAGCCGGGGCTTTTATTGTGGGTACTGGCTCTTCAGAATATCCCAATCAGATCAACAATGTGCTGGTGTTCCCGGGCCTGTTCCGCGGCGCGCTGGATGTACGCGCTTCTACCGTGAACCAGGAAATGATGATGGCGGCTTCCAGAGGCATTGCGGCCTGTGTGAAAGACGAGGAACTGCGGACGGATTATGTTCTGCCCTATGCTTACGACAAGCGCGCCCATGAATCGGTAGCGGAAGCGGTGCGAAAAGCGGCCATTGATACAGGCGTGGCGAAGCTGGTAAAGTAGCAGGAGAAGATAGCAATGCGGAAAAACAGGAGTTTATTACTGATTCTGATCGTCATGGCTGTCCTTACCGTTTTGGCATACTGGAAACCTGCTGTAGTTAAAGAAACGCTTACCACATGGGAAGTACCGGCCGAAGAAGGCGCGATAACCGCAAGCTTTACCGATGACGGCAATCATGGCTACATTCTATCCCTGGAAGGCAGCGGACGTATTCGGGATTTTGCGTCCTCCAAGGACGCGCCGTGGTATGCAAGCTCCGGCCGGGTTACAAAAATCAACTTGTCTGAAGGCATCACCGCCATTGGAGATAATGCGTTCCCTGAATGCCGTTATGTAAAGTCAGTCATTATTCCCACTGCCATTCAACAGATCGGGACCAACGCTTTTGCAGACAGCACAAAACTGTGTGCTTACGGCAATGTGTCCGCCAATGATGAACGACGGATCTATCAGTATTCGGAAGGCAAGCCGGTGCATGGTGGTTATTATTGGCATCTTGCTGATGGTCAGGAAGTGCTGTGGGATGTAACCCGGGTTTTGTTCATAGGAAACAGCTTCACATATACTTTTGATATCGATCAGTTATTTGACAAGGTCGCGACAGCGGCCGGTGCAAGCGTGCTTGTGGAACGAATCACCATTGGAGCACATAATGTATCTCAGTTTGCTGATCCTGCCGATGAAGGCGGCGCTATGGTGGAGGCAGCGCTGACCGCTTCCTCAGACTATGATATCATTGTGATTCAGGAGCAGAGCACGCGCCCCCTGACGAACTTTGACCTGTTTCTTGAGGGAACAGCCAAATTGACAAGAAGGATCCACGACACCCAGGATCATTGCACCATTTACTTATATTCGACATGGGGGTATCCCAAACAAACCGCTGTCAGCGGTCAGACCATTCCCCAGATGGAAGCGGACCTTCGTGCAGCCTACGCAGCTGTCGGAAAGGAATTGGGCGTGGATATATCGCCGGTAGGCGCTGCTTTTTCAAAAACCTACACCGAGCATCCTGAGATCAACCTGTATTCGGGTGATGAGCAGCATCCTTCCTACGCAGGCGCGTACCTATCTGCTTGTGTTCATGTGGGCAAGTTGCTGGGAATTGATCCTCGCTCTTCTGCTTTTGATGGTTATCCTTTGCCCGAAAACCCCCGCGCTGAAGATCCCGTCTATGCAAATGACACGGAATTCAGCAAAGAAATCAGTGAAATACTTCGGCAAGCCGCGTATTCCACAGTCTTTGAATCAAAATAAAAAGGAGACAGGCAATGAAAAAGCGTATAATCGTGGTGCTACTGTTATTAGCGCTGTGTTTACTGGCCATGACTGGATGCTCCCCGGTTAAAGGATTTGAAAAGGATATCCAGGTGATTCTGGAAATAAATGGTGTTTATTCCGGGGTTGAGACTGTGAACATTTTCAACAACGCGGTGCTGCCGGAACCGTCCACTCCGGAGAATAAGGTGTTCTACGGCTGGACCACCCAAGAGAATTGGAATGAAGAAGAAGCGGCATCTGTTCCTGTCATCGAGAATAAAGGCCTGGTTCGTTTCAGCGACATCAAGGACGCCATTCGCGGAGCAGCTCAAAGTGTAACACTGCGCGCGGTGTTCATCCCAGCTCCGCGCCGTGATCTGGTCATCGCGTGGTATTCCAAGGAAAATACCTCCGGCCTGAATCAGAGTCATATTGATACCTTCCAGGCAAAGCTCTACCAGTATTTAGCCAGTCGGGGTTATCAGCCTGAAGGGATGAGTATTCTTATCCGTGCCTATGACGGTGGTGTAGCCGATACCTGCGCGGCGATTTCAAAAGACGGCGACGTGGATATCATGCTTGGCTGGTCCAACAGCAACAATCTTACCGGGACCGGAGGCTGGACAGAAGGAGTGGATTTTGCAGAGAACGTGGGCGGCATTCAGGTAGGAGACAAGGAGCGGTACGTCGCCCGCATCAGTGATACCGAATTGTGCCTGAAGGTGTATGCCTGGATTCAGGAGGCCTACGGCTCCGGAGCAGCGGAGACATCTGCCTCGGATGCATCCTCTGTATCTGCTGATACGCCTTCTGTAACGAATGTGCCTTCCTCTTCGGATCATTCCGGATCCACTGAACAAGACAGCCGTCCGCTCGTCATCGGCTGGTATGCCAAATCTGAAACCTCCGGTTTGAATGCTGCCATGATGGAGAAATTTCAGGCGATGCTTCTGACTGAACTGGCGAATCAGGGGTACACAGCGGATACCATGAACATCGTGATCCGGCCTTATGAAGGAAAGGTTGCCGATGTGCAGGATGCTGTGACCAAAGATGGAGATGTTGATGTGATGGTCGGCATGAAAGCCTTTGCGCTGGAAGGTGTCCAGATGGAAGTGCAGGAAGATGTGGTGATGGGTGAAAAAAGCGACAGACGCATCCATCGGATCTCTGACCGGGAAGTTGCTAAAGCAGTTTTTGAATGGCTGAAAACAGACGATGCAAGAAGCGCTTTCAAACCTGATTGAAGGGAGAAAGAAAGATGTATATGAAGAAGAAGCTGATGAAAGCTGCCGCAGTCTGCTCTTACGTCTTCACCGGGCTATGGATGATCGCCGCCGGCTGCTGCTATGCTCTTTCCAATAAGCTGTACTGGTTATTTGCCATCTTTGCGCTGATCACCCTTGTCAATGGCTTTGTCATTACAGATATCCGTAGTAAAATAAAATCTGTAAAGCTGGAAAAGAAGGAGCAGTCCCGCTACCTGTTTTGCCTGGTTCTTAGCATCCTGTGTCCTCCAGCTTTTGTTCTGAATTGCATTGCCTGCTTCCGTACTCAGGATGATGAGCTGGTGGTCATTCGCCAAAATGCAGCAGTAAAAGACAAAAAAGAAAAGCAGGAGAAGCCCCTGCTCAGGTCTGCGCGTTTTATCACGCTGTGTGTGGCTCTATTAACGGTATTTGTGAGCAGTTTTGCCGCCCATATCTTTGAAACCTCCCATTTTACCGTGAGGGTAAGTGATTTTACGCTCACCCAGGAGATGACGCAGCAGTACAATGGCGGTGAAATCAACGGTAAGAAATTCATCATGCCCAACGATACCACTTATGCGGTCACCATGTATGTGCCGGAAACCGCGTCTGAAGAAAACCCCGCACCCGTAGTTTTCGTGCTGCCCGGTTTCACACGTACGAAAGCCACAATGGCACAATACTGCATCGAATTATCCCGCAGAGGTGCGGTTGTGTTCTGCTCTGATCCGGGCGGACAGGGAAGCACTACTGAAACTTCCACCACCGGAGCCAATGGCATCGAATACCTGGTGCAGTATGTATATAACAACACCGATGACTTCAAGTTCTGCGATAAAACGCGCTTCGGCGCTGTAGGACACTCAGCTGGCGGCGGAAATGTGTGCACTCTGGCCGCTGATATGGCCGGCTACAGTTTTAAGGAAAGCGTGATCAAAGCAGTCTATATATCCGGCTATATCAAGGTTTCATCCGCCAACAAGTATACGAATCTGCGCTGCAATGCCGCACTTTCATACGCATATTATGATGAGGGTGCTTTCCGCTATCAGACGGATTCCTCCGCTTTCGAGGTGGTGACGCGCAGGTTTATCAATGAAGTGAACGGCAAGGACAATGGATATGACACAGTTGCTTTCGATTATGGTTACGGTGACATGAGCGAAGGAACCTACCGCATAATTCACCGGGAAGAGATCAATCACTGCTTTGAGATGTACGATCCCATCAGCATTGCCAACACAGTGGATTTCTTCAACGAAACACTCAACATGCAGTCAGGTATCCCTGGGAACAGCCAAATATGGTTTGGCAAGGAATTCTTTAATGGATTGGCGCTTGCAGCCGCTTTCACCTTCATGATCGCATTCTGTGCGGTTCTGATGAAACTGCCCTTCTTTGCTGAAATGAAGGAGAGCCAGAAAGCGGTATCCGCTGTGCCGGTTCTGAAAGAACACCAGACCATTTCTCATAAGGTCATCTTCTGGTTCTGCATCATACTGACAGCTGTCATTGCATGCCTGGATTACATTCCGCTCGCCAATCTGTCCATCCAAATATTTCCTACGGGCAATTCAGCCAGCGTCTTTACCTTTGTATTCCCGGCGCGCATGATCAATGCGATCCTGCTGTGGGCTGTGATCAACGGAACAATTGGCCTGATCATTTTCTTCGGCACAACATTAATTGAATATGCTTATGAAAAAGCCGCTTCCAAAGCCCGGGGAGAAGCGATGGAGCCCTTTGATTGGGGAAAGTTCAAAGCCATTAAGATTTGCCGGGGCGAGAATTCAAGTGTGCTGGTCAATACCCTCAAAGCAGTACTGCTGGCACTGATGATGTTTGCTGCTTTTTACCTGCTGGTGCAAATTTGCTTCCGCCTGTTCCATCAGGACTTCCGTTTCATGCTGATCTCCGCGTCTCCGCTGAATGCGCGGATGTTTGTCACGGCCTGGGAGTATATTCCACTTGTCTTTATCTTCTATATCTCCAATTCGATCCGTGTCAATTGCAGCATTGGCCGCGAAGGCTGGAGCGAATGGAAGACTCTGCTGGTTGGCGCGCTGGCTAACAGTATCGGCCTGGCTTTCATTCTGCTGATCAACTACGTGTGCTATTTTTCTCAGGGTTCTCCATTCTACGGCTATTGGGGCAACGGTACCGAAGTCTGGCTGTATGTCAACATGGTATTTGCGCTGGTCGTAATGATGTTCCTTCTGCCTATTTTCAACCGTCTGTTCTATAAACTGACTGGCAATGTATGGACAGGGGCAATGGCTTGCTGTATGATCTTCATCATGATGACCATTTCCGCATCGGTTTCCTATATTCCGATGTATTGATTATTAAAGAAAGACGGAAAAAGGATCGCGCAAAGCTGTTCGCAAACTTTGAAGCTTTCAAGGCCAAATTCAAAAAAGAATAACTTTCACTGCACCCGGGTGCAAATGAAGAAATGCACCCGGGTGCAGAGGGTGCAAGTGTACCCGGGTGCACTTGCCGGAAATGCCTTATTTATTGGACTTTCGCGGCCTGTATGAAATTCATGCGTAGTTCCTACAAAGCTACCGGGTGCGGAGAGCACCGTGTTCACATCGCGGGGGTCACAGGTTCGAGTCCTGTTTTTTGGTTGTACGCCCGCCATGGGCAATAGCTTGGTGGTGAAAGTCCACTACACGCTTGGTAGTAGGAAGTGTTAGCCGAACGGCAAGGGTGTCCATCGCGAGGTGGAATCTGAAGGAAGCCGCAGGCAAAGTTTCGAGCCGACGAACAGAAACCGCATATGAAGGCGGGGCAGAGCGGACGAGGCTGCTGCACAAGTCGAAGTCCCATACTACCCGGACTCTGCAACGTAAATGCGGCGGCTACATGGAATGAAGGCTATTGCACCTTATGCGGGGAGGTCTGTGGGGAACGCACCGTAAGGTGTAACCCATGCTGGAAGGCATGGCTGAACCCACAGAAGTCAGTCTGGGCCATAGTACCTGAGAAACTGGTGAAAGCCAGTGGAGGGAAGGGCCCGGCGGTTGCTGGTAATGCAGCATGTCAGGAATCGGGCGTGTTGAAAGCAGCTGCTCGAGAGAGGATGTCTGCCTGAGGATAGGTGAGCGACCGAAGGTAGGGCAGAATCGCTGAGCGCAACGATTTCCGACCAAACGTGCTGCCTCGTGCCAGCAACTGAACCGCCGCTTGCGGGACCGCATGAGCGGTGGTGTGGGAGGACGGGGGTTAGCCACCCCCTCCTACCCGATTGATTCCCTTTTTATCCTGTGGTATGATAATGGGGAAACAACAGGAATGGTTCTGCCGGCTTGAGATCCCTTCTTCGCGGGGTCGCAATGGTGTTTTGTCCAGAGGGACAGGAGGCGTATTATGGCGGTCAGTGATGTGATGATGTCCCTGGCTTTGATGCTTCTGGGCGGTTTTTTCATGACCCGTCTGACCAAACTTGCAAAGCTCCCGAATGTTACCGCCTATATCCTGACGGGGATTTTGCTGGGACCGTATGTATTGAACCTGGTCCCAAAGCAATTTGTGAAAGCGGCCGAATTCCTGCCGGACCTGGCGCTGGCTTTTATCGCTTTCAGCGTGGGGGAGTTTTTTCGCTTTTCCACTTTGAAAAAAAACGGCTGGAAGGTGATCGTAATCACGCTGTTTGAGGCATTGACAGCATCTCTTGTTATTTTTGTCGCCTTCTATTTTGTGATGGGGGTGGATCTGCCATTTTCCGTGATGCTGGCTGCGCTTGCCAGTGCCACCGCGCCCGCCTCGACTTTGATGACGATCCGGCAATTCAAGGCAAAAGGGGATCTGGTAGACACCCTTTTGCAGGTGGTAGCGCTGGATGATGTCGTGGGACTGATCGCATACAGCGTTGCCATTTCCATCGCGATGTCTTCCATTTCTTTTACCTCCGGAAATGGATCCAAGGGACTCCTGATGACCATTGGCCTTCCGATTGCCCAGAACCTGCTTGCCCTGCTTCTGGGCTGCCTGTTTGGCCTGGCGTTGTATCTGCTGATGAAGCACAAGCATTCGACGGATAACCGTTTGATCATTGCCCTGGCGGTTCTGATCGCTTTCTGTGCGCTGTGCTCTTTTCTGAATGTATCCCCGCTGCTCGGCTGTATGGCCATTGGGATGATCTACATCAATACCAGCGACGACGAGCGACTGTTCAAACAGCTCAATTATTTTTCTCCCCCGATCCTGCTGCTGTTCTTTGTCCGGTCCGGCATGAGCTTCGATCTGAGCGCCCTTGGCGCGAAGGATACGATAGGCCCTTATTCGCTGCTTGTGATCGCCATCGTTTATTTTGTCCTTCGGATCGTGGGCAAATATGTGGGCGCCTGGCTTGGATGCCTTGTGACCCACAAACCAGCCGCCACGCGGCGATACCTGGGCCTCGGCCTTGTACCGCAGGCGGGTGTGGCCATCGGTCTTGCTGCGATGTGCGCGCGCCTGCTCGGGGAGGGGATGGGCACCAATCTGCAGACCATCATCCTGTGCTCGAGCGTTCTGTATGAACTGATCGGGCCAGTCTGCGGCAAACTATCGCTGTATTTATCGGGCTCTTACGGGAAGGACAACGATGAAGATGCTCCTGCCTCAAGCACAGGGGAGCCGTTGTCTGCCGTGGACGCTCTGATCGAAAGGATCAAACGCATCCAGATCGAAATGGAAAACGAGAAAAAACCAACGCCGGAGGAATCCGCTTTCGATGAGGCGGTCGACGAGCAGGAAGCGGCTGTGGATGGAAGACCGGGCGCCCGAAACCGGCTGTTCCGTTGAATGAACGAATTGCTGTTGCCTTTATCCTTGCAGAAGAAATAGGATTACTTGACAGTCCGGAGGAAGCCATGACAGATTTGATCGGAAGCTGGATTGGTGAATGGGCATCTACCCTTACGGCGGGTGCGGTGTTGTTGAGGTTGGGGATTTCACTTTTGCTCTCCGCGGTCATCGGCTGGGAGCGGGCAAGCAAACGCCACAGTGCGGGCCTGAGAACGTTCATCCTTGTGTGTCTTGGCTCTACGACGGCGGCGCTTGTGGATTGCTTCATGCTTTCGCAGGAAAAGATGATCCTGCCGATCCTTTCCGCTTCGGTGCTGGTCGGTGTCGGCATCCTGAGCATTTCGTCGGTCCTGTACAGTTCCAAATCCCAAATCAAAGGGCTGACCACCGCTGTGGGATTGTGGGCCTGCTCAACCATGGGGATCGCCATCGGCATAGGGTTCTATACTGCATCGCTGGGGGCTTTTGCCTGCATCCTGCTGTGCCTGCATGAATTGCCTGTCCTTGAACGGTATTTGAAGGACCGGTCCAACCATTTTGAGATCCACCTTGAGCTGACCGACCGCAGACGGCTGCAGGACTTTATTACGACGCTCCGCCGTCTTGGGATCAGAATTGACGACATTGAATCCAATCCGGCCTATATCCGTTCGGGACTGAGCGTCTATTCCATCTCTTTGACCATCACGCGGGAGGAATTGGAGCGATATAAGGCCCATTCCGATATCATCAAAGCCCTTTCCACGCTGGAATATGTCAGCTATATTGAGGAGATTTGATCCTTGGGGAGGAACGCACCCATGCAGATAAGGCCTTCCCTGGACCGTCGGACGGTCCGGACGGTGTTCACATTGGCTTGGCCGACCATGCTGGAGCAATTGACGCAGACCCTGGTGCAGTACATCGATACAGCCATGGTCGGCGCCCTGGGCACATACGCGACCGCTGCGGTCGGTGCGACAAGCACGGTCAATTGGCTGATTGGCAGCACCATCTCGGCCCTTGGCGTCGGCTTCCTGGCGCAGATCTCCCAATCCCTGGGGGCGGGGGACAAAAGCGAGGCGCGAAGGATCAGCGCACAGGCTTTTTCAGTAACGGTTATCGCCGGCATTTGCCTGACGGCGCTGACCATGTGGATCGCTCCCTATGTTCCCGTATGGATGCAGGTGGATACCGCCATCCAATCCCTGGCGGGCCAGTATTTTAGGATCCTGTATATGCCGATGCTGTTCAGGACCGCCTCGATCGTCCTCGGAACGGTCCTTCGTGCAGCAGGGGATACCAGGACTCCGATGCGTATTGGACTATTTGTCAATCTGATCAATATTGCGGCCAATTTCCTCCTGATCTTTCCCTCCCGTCCCCTCGTCGTGTTGGGAACGGAATTGACCCTTCCGGGCGCCGGCCTTGGCGTAGAGGGCGCAGCGTGGGCAAGCGCGGCCTCCTTTATCTTTGGAGGAGCCGCCATGACAGCGGCGCTTTGGCGCCATCCGGACGTTTCCCCCAAAGGCTGCCGGTTTAAGATGGACAAAGGGATTTTAAAGAGGTGCTTCAGGATCGCGCTTCCGAACCTGCTGCAGCGGTTTGCCACCTCCTTTGGCTATGTGGTTTTTGCAGCCATGATCAATGCCCTCGGGGATGTCTCGACAGCGGCCCATACCATCGCCAACACGGTTGAATCGGCGTTTTATATCCCGGGATGGGGCATGCAGACAGCGGCCGCCGCCCTGAGCGGCAGGACCTGGGGGGCCAGGGACGCAGGGGGATACCGGAAGCTGTCAAGATCCATTCTGTTTCTTGAAGTGACGCTGATGGTCCTATCCGGGCTTGCCCTTTTTGTGCTGGCCCCTCCGCTGGTCAGGCTGTTCAGCCGGGATGAGCAGGTCGTTCGTCTCGGGATCACGGTCCTGCGCATGGTCGCGCTCTCCGAACCCTTCTATGGGATCCCCATCGTTGTGGAAGGCATGATGCAGGGGGTGGGGAAAACGGTCGCGCCATTTGTATACAACGTAGTCGGGATGTGGTGTGTCCGGATCCTGGGGACATGGATCTGTACCCGTTTCCTTGGCGGAGGACTGGTTTCTGCCTGGGGATGTATGATCGCACACAACCTGGTCCTGTGCGTCCTGTTCACCTTCCATTATGTCAGCGGAAAAGCGGATCCATGGCGCACCCCACGAAGGGAAGGGGAAAGAGCAGAAAAACAGGAGCAGCGTGCCTGCTCTGATTGATAAGAAAACCTATGAACAGGAGAACGTGGCAGCATGGGGAATTACAGAAACTTTGAACTCGGCGTTTACTTTGTCGCGCATGGAACGCAGCGCACTTCCGGAGAACAGCTCGAAAAGGAGCTCGCATTTTTCCAGAAGTATATGCGACTGGACCATGTGTATCTGGAACCTTATCGGGGAGGACCGCTTGTGGAGGATGCCCGGGTACAAAGGTGCAAGCAGATCTTTGAGAGGCATGGGATACGGGTTTCCGGCGGACTGACAACGGTCGTGCGTCCTTTGGAAGGGGAAAACAAGCAGAGGATGTTTGACACCGCCTGCTATAACGATCCGGCCATGCTGCGGGAACTGCAGGAGGCTTCGGAAGCCCTCGCAAGGCATTTCAACGAGTATATCATTGATGATTTTTATTTCACCAATTGCACCTGTGAAACTTGCCGCGCTGAAAAAGACCGTTACAACCAGCTGCATGGCATCAAGGACGGGAGCTGGAAGGCCTATCGTCTGGATCTGATGGCCAGGATCAGCAAAGAGGTGATCATCGGACCGGCGAAAAAGATCAATCCCGGAATGAAAATCATCATCAAGTATCCGAACTGGGCGGAAAGCTATCAGGATACCGGGTACAATCCCAAGGCCCAGCGGGACTTGTTTGACGGGGTCTATACGGGCACGGAGACGCGGGACCCCCTTCGTCAGGACCAGCACCTGCCCAGGTACCTGAGCTTTTCACTGATGACCTATTTTGAGGCCATGTGCCCGGGGAAAAACGGGGGCGGATGGTTCGATCCCTTTGACCTGTATTCGTTGGACCAGTATCTGGAGCAGGCTTACCTGACCGCTTTCAGCAAGCCCAGGGAACTGATGATGTTCTGTTTTCAGGCCCTGGCGAATCAGCCTGAAATCCCGGCCTTGGGCTATCATCTGGATCGGTTGGACGACCTTCTGGACCATCTTGGGAAGCCGGTGGGCATTCCGTGCTATCTTCCTGACAACAGCCATGGCGAGGACAATGTGCAGGATTACCTGGGAATGAACGGCATTCCGATCCTTCTGACGCCTTATTTCCCTGAGGATGCGAAGACCGTCCTCCTGACTGCGGCTTCGGCAGAAGATCCGTGTATCATGGAAAAACTGGAGGCGTTCGTGGCTTCCGGCGGGACCGCCATTGTCACCAGCGGATTTTCCCGCCTGATGGAGAAAAGAGGGCTTCGGGCCCTTTCCAGCGTCTCCTTTGAGGGAAGAAGAGCGGAAGCGAGCGGATTTATGGTGGAGCGGCTTCCCGGTTCAGGCGGCGTACGCATGGATGACATTCAGGGAAGGGAGGCTGTCGGATTTCCGGTGGCGGAATTCAGGAACAATTTTACCTGGGCGCTGGTCAAGTATGTCGACCGGGAAGAGAGTTTCGGCATGCTCCTGAAGGATACCTACGGCAAGGGAAAGCTGCTGACCCTGATCCCGCCGGATGTTTACAGCCGCATTCGCCTGCTGCCCCGCGAGGTGCTGACAAGGATCCGTGCGGAGATGGCGGTGGACGGGGTCTACATGGACGGCAAAGAGGGAATCAGCCTTTTTGTGTATGACAATCACACCCTGGTCCTGTATCCCTATGTCCAGGAGGGAATGGAGCCTGCAGACGTGGAGATCCATCTCTCCGGGAAAGCGGAACTGACAGATCTTCAAACGGGACAAATAATCCCGCCCTTCAGACGTACGGAACGGGAAACCGTGTTCCGTGTCTTTACAAGGCCGGGGAAATACAGGGCGTACAAATATCAAAGGACGGAATAATCCAAAGAGATCAGGTCGGGAGCGCGATGCCTGTGCTCCCGACCTGATTTTGATTGCGGTCCGTGAAGAAACGGCAAGGCGGAACGGTCTGGCTTGCCCGTGCCGGATCGAATGATCAAAGCGGCTGAAAACCAGGCCGAATCCGGTCCCGCTTATTCAGCATGCTGCAGGATATAGTCGACCACTTCGTCCAAATGGGCGAAGGCGAGGGCGACCACGGTATCCGCCGCACCATAGTAGATGGCCAGGCGGCCGGTGTTCCCGTCGCACAGGGCGGCGCAGGGGAAAACCACATTGGGAACGTCTCCGACCCTTTCATAGCCTTCCTCAGGATGCAGAAGATAGGGCTTGCAGCGGGCCCTGACCTGCCAGGGTTTTTCCAGGTCCAGCAAGGCACCGCCCATGCTGTAGATCATGCCGCTGCAGGAGGTGGCGACGCCGTGGTAGAACAGGAGCCAGCCCTCGTTGGTCTCGATGGGGATGGGACCGGCGCCGATTTTGGTCCAGGACCAGCCGCCGCACGCGCCCATGACATACCGGTGGCATCCCCAGTGCTCCAGATCGGGACTCTGGCTGAGGAAAATGTCCCCAAAGGGGGTGTGGCCGTTGTCAGATGGACGGGACAGCATGCAGTATTTGCCGTTGATTTTGCGGGGGAACAGAACGCCGTTGCGGTTGAATGGCAGGAAGGCGTTTTCAAGCCGGTAAAACGTCCTGAAATCCTCGGACCATGCGACGCCGATCGTAGGCCCATGGTACTGGGCGCACCAGGTAACGATGTACCGGCCGTCGATGAGGCATACGCGGGGATCATACCCGCAGGCCTGTCCCGCGGGGGTCCCGTCCGTGTTGTACAATGTCAGCGGCTGATCCGAAAGGGTCCAGTCGATGCCATTCTCACTGGAGCCCAGGTAGAGCTTTTGCTGCATTTCCCGGTCATCGCAGCGGAAAACGCCCTCAAAATGGCCGTTGCGGTATACGACGGCGCTGTTGAATATGGTGTTGGCATATGGAATGTTCGCTTTGGTCACGATGGGGTTATCGGAATATCTCCATACGATGTCCCGGCTGGAAGAGGGTCTGTCCTGCCAGGGAAGATTCGGGATGGGAATGGAAGCGTTCAAGGCGGATACCTCCTGTAAGATGGTTGAAGGGGTCAGGGAAGCGGGGCTGGCCACTTCCCGGGGACGTGAGGGCAGCGCGCGTTTTTCCTTCGGGCGCGCAGCTCCACAAAACAGCCGCAGAGGCCGCAGGTGCCCCCACTGAGGGCGTCGCAGTTCCGGCAGCATTGAAGCCGTGCTTCGATCTCAGCGGAGGAGGCCCTTTGGCCGGGCGGAATGCTTTCAGACAAACGGTCCAGAAGATCCTTCAGATCAAACTCCAGGGAAAGATCCTCCAGAAGACAGCGCCGGCACAGGGGAAGGGAGGAAGAGACCCGGGAAAGCGCATCCAACGGCAGACTCATTTTAGCTCGACAGCCGCAACGGAGCAGGGCGGAAGGGTCAGCTGGAACGCCCCCTGGGCATAGGAAATGTCCTTGAGATCCTTGAGGAACAGGGGGGACGCTTCAAAGGTATTGTGCTCAGCCATGTCGCCGTGGAGAATACGGCCGGCCGCCTCCTTCCGGCCGCTTCCACGCACGCTCACAGGCAGCGCCCGGTCGCAGGACAGGTTGGCGAGTGTCACGGTGATCACCCCATCCTTTTCGGAGGCCGAAGCGGACAGCCCGCATTGGCTCCATTCCCCTTCCCATACGGGGTCGGCCTCTACAAAGCAGTCGATTTGCTTTGCGTCCATGTGGGCTTTGTAAAGGTCAAACACGTGATAGGTGGGGGTGAGGATCATCTGTTCCCCTTCGGTGAGCAGGACCGACTGCAGCACATTCACGGTCTGCGCCAGGTTGGCCATGGCGACCCTGCTGCAGTGACGGTTGAAGATGTTCAGCGTAATGGCCGCCACCAGGGCGTCCCGCATGGTGTTTTGCTGATAGAGGAAGCCGGGATTGGTTCCGGGTTCCACTTCAAACCAGGTTCCCCACTCGTCTACGATCAGGCCGACCTTTTTATCCGGGTCATAGCGGTCCATCAGGGCACTGTGGCGGGTAAGCAGTTCTTCCATATAGGCCGCGCGCTTGAGGGTGCGGTAATACTCCTCGGGGCCGAACCGGGTCGCGGACAGTTTGTCGTTCCAGTCGCCGCAGAGGGTGTAGTAGTGCAGGCTCAGACCGTCCATGAAACGGCCTGCGCGCTGCATCAGGACCTGTGTCCAGTTGTAGCCATCCGCGGAAGGACCACATGCGATTTTGTAAAGCCGGTTTTCCCCGTAGGTGCGGCAATAGGTGGCATAACGGCGGAATTCGTCCGCGTAGTATTCCGGCCGCATATTTCCCCCGCAGCCCCAGCTTTCGTTGCCGACCCCGAAAAACCGGACATTCCAGGCGTCTTCCCTGCCGTTGGCCCGCCGTTTGCGCACAACGGTGGAGTCTCCGTCACTGTTGAGGTATTCGATCCATTCGGCCATTTCCCGGACCGTGCCGGAGCCTACATTGCCGTTGATATAGGGCTCGCAGCCGATCTGCCGGCAAAGCTCGAGAAACTCGTGGGTGCCAAAGGAGTTGTCCTCTACGATGCCGCCCCAGTTGGTATTGACCATGCGTCTGCGCGTCTCCTTGGGACCGATGCCGTCTTCCCAATGGTATTCGTCCGCAAAGCAGCCGCCCGGCCAGCGCAGCACAGGGACCCGGAGCCGTTTCAGGGCCTCGACCGCCGCCGTGCGCATGCCGTTTTTGTTGGGGATCGCGCTGCCCTCGCCGACATATAGGCCCTGATAGATGCATCTGCCGAGATGTTCGGAAAAATGTCCGTAAATGTAGCGGGAAATGGTGCCTTCCGAGCGGGCAGGCTGAAGGGTGATGGATGCCATAAAAGTCCTCCTGTCTGAATGATGAGTGGGTCAAAGGGAATGATGCCGGATCCGGAAATAGATCTGATAGGGCTGGTAGCCGATATCGCGCAGCGGTACAAAGCTGATGCCGGGGTCCTGGTTCTCTGTGCGGTAAAAAGTGCGCCATTCGCCCCATTGACGCTCGGTGTCGGGGGACAGTTCGTCCTCCGGACGGTCTGAGAGGCAGGTCAGTACGCGTTCCTGCTCCGAAATACCGGCCAATACCTCCGGCCCATAGCGGAAAGCGCCGGTGGAGGGATCGTCAGGGAGCGGAACAAAGCGGACGCCGATGGGGAAGCGTACCTCGATGCGATCTCCGTCCTGCCATTTGCGGTCAAAGGAGAAGAACTGATCGGAAACGGCGAGAAGGGCCGCTGTTTCCCCGTTGACAAGAACCGTGGCAGGCGATGTGATCCATTCCGGAATGCGGAGCTTCAGGGTGCCTTCCCATGGGGCGGAGAGCGAAAGCGTAAGCACGTATTTCCTGTAAGGCGGACGGCTTGCATACTGGGACGCTTCGCCCCCCGGCGTCTGAAGGGCGTCGTTGACGCTGGAGAACTGAAGACTGCCGTTCATGGTGTCCTGCCGCATTTCAAGGCGCAGCGGCAGATCTTCCGGAACATAATCCGCGTCCACATATTCCGCAACGCAGATGTTTTGACCGTCCCGGTAGAACAGGCACCGGTTCAGGGCGGCGTTGGCCTGGACCATGGTTCCGTGGCAGCAGAAGAAGGAATCCATTTCACCGGCCCAGTCCTTCCGGCTGCCCGCCTTCATGGGCAGGAAATAGGTCAGAAGGCCATGGTCCGGATGGCCCTGCCAGATGTCCCCCTGCCAATAGGTCTGGGCAAATACGCCGTTGAGCGCGTTGTATTCAATGTATTGGCAATAGGAGGGATCTCCGGTCACGCGGAACAGGAAATCGGCCAGACGGATCATGTTGTATACGGTGCAGTGCTCCTGGTTTTTATCCCCGAGGCGTGCCTTGAGGCGCTGCTTTGGCGTCCAGATCTCGCCTTGGGTTTGACCGCCGGTGGCAAAGCAGCCGCGCTCCGTGACCGCGCAGCGCCAATAGGCCTTGACGATCTCAAGCCAGCGTTCCTCCCCGGTGACTTCCCAGGCCCTGGCGCATCCGAGGATCTCCGGGATGGTGGTATTGGCGTGCATGTTGGTCAGAACGTCCCTTCCCTCCAGCAGGGGATCAAACAGCCGTCTCCGTGTATACCTTTCCAGGAGAACGCGGTACTTCTGATCCCCGGTGAAGGAAAGCAGATCCGCCCAAACCTCCAGCATGCCGCCGGTTTCCACGTCCAGGATGCGGTCAAATTCCTCCCGGGTGTATTTGCCGCTCCATTCCAGGAACCAGTCTGCCAGTGCGTCTGCCGTTTTCAGCGCCGTCGGGTAGCCGATGAAACGGTAGACGTCGTTCAGGCCCATAAACAGTTTGTGAATGGTGTATTGCGGCGCCCAGATGCTTTTCCCTTTCCCGATCCAATACAGGTACTTTTCAGGAATGGGGCAGGCCCATCCGTTTCCGTTTTCCCTTTGGCAGCGGGCCACCTCGTCTACCAGGGCGCAGGCCTTGGCGGAAAGCTCCTTGTCCCCGGTTTCATGGACGCGGAAGGCGGCAGCGGACAGCCAGTGCCCCAAGAAATGTCCGCGAAGCTGACAGGAGGGATCCTCCCATCCGCCCATAGCCTTCGGATCCATGCCCCTTTCGGGCATCAATCCTGCCTCGTGGTAGAAGTTTCGAAGAAGATAACGGTTTTCCAGCTTCATCAGGTACGCTCTGTTCCGCTCTTCCCGTTCCCGGAGTGACCTGTCCCGCAGGAGAACCTGCTTTCCGTTCGCATGAGTGAGCATAGGCATGTGCCTCCTGTTAAAAAATCAGGGAACAGGTCCACCTGTTCCCCGGCGTTGGCTGCGGGACGTGGGACGTATTTACAGATGGGCTTTGATCTTGGCGATCATTTCGGCGTATTCCGCGTCGGAGAGGGTGGTTTTGCCCGGATTCATGGCAAAAACGCCGCCCCATTCAAAGCCGTCCCTGTATTTGGGAACCAGATGCATGTGAAGGTGACAGCCGGTATCGCCATAGGCCCCGTAATTGACCTTGTCCGGGTGGAATGCGGCGTGGATGGCCTTCGCGGCGCGGTTGACGTCCGCGAAGAAGGCATTCCGCTCTTCGTCCGAGATATTGACGATCTCGCTGACATGGTCCTTGTAGGCGACGATGCAGCGGCCGGGATGACTCTGTTCCTTGAACAGGATCAGGGAGGAAACGCTCAGGTCACAAATGTAGATGCCAAAGGCATCCAGGTGTTCGTCACGCATACAGTAGCCGCAGTTCGGATCTTTCATGTTCATACGCCTCTTTTCTTGATTATTCATACAGGATGAACCTGTTGGGCCGTCTGACAAGGGGACAGCACGGGAAGAAGGAGTCACCGGTCGATGATCCGGCGCTGCCTGCGCCAGGTGCCTTTGCGGTAATAGAAGAGCAGGGCAAGGCTTGTAATGGTCCAGGAAGCCGGATAGGAAAGACAAAGGGAAAACAAGGTCCTGTAATGGCTGAAAACCACAGCCACCCAGATCACCCGGAACAGGCAGATGCCGATGCCGATAATGATCACAGGCCGGACTGCGTCCCCCACCCCCCTGAGTACGGCGGACAGAACCTCTACCAGGACCCAGGTAAAATAATAGGGGACAAAATAGGACATGATCCGGTAGGTGGTTTCCACAACGGCCTGGTCCGCTGTCAGCACACGCAGTAGGGGAATGGAAAAACCCATAATGGCGGCACTGAGCGCCAGGGTGGAAACAAAGGAAATGAGAAGCCCCTGCTTCAGGCATTGAGTCATCCGGTCGGTACGTCCTGCCCCATGGTTTTGGGCGATAAAGCTGGTGATCGAGGCCCCCAGCGCGCTGCTGACGGCCCAATAGATGCCATCGGTTTTGGAGGTCATGGCCCAGGAAGCCACCACGACGGTCCCCAGAGAATTGATTGCCACCTGGATGATCATGTTGGAGAGGCTGTACATGGAAGACTGGAGGCCGGCAGGAATGCCCAGCCGGAGCATGTTGGAAAGATACACGCCTTTGAGCCCCAGATGCCGAGAAGTCAGGCGGACTTCGTGTCCGGCTCCGAACAGGCGGAAATAGAGAAGCGCCATATTGACTGCCTGGGACACCACCGTCGCGATGGCCACCCCCGCGATCCCCAAGTGGAACACAATGACAAACAGGGCATCCAGGAGGATGTTGACGACACATCCGACCACCATATACACAAAGGGGTGAAAGGAATCGCCCATGGCGCGCAGAATGCCGGATTCCATATTCAGGATCATCATGAAGGGAACGCCGACGAAATAAATCCGCAGATAGAGGAGGGCGCCCTCCAGGGTCTCCGCCGGGGTGCTTAACAGATGGAGCAGGGCGGGGGAGGCAAGGAGACCGGTCAGCATCAGCAAAAGGCCCAGCAGGGACATGGCGGTGATGGCATTCCCGATGGCGAGGCTCAGGTCCTCCTTGCGGCCAGCGCCGTAGATCTGGCCGATAACGACGGAAGCGCCGGAGGTCATCGCCACGAAGAAACCGACCAGCACATTGATGATCTGCGAGGAACTGCCGCCTACGGCGGCAAGGGCTTCGGTGCCGACAAAGCGGCCTACGATCAGGCCGTCGACGGTATTGTAAAGCTGCTGGATAATGGTGCCCGCCGCAATGGGCAAAAAGAAGATCAGCAGCTTTTTCCATACGGAACCGCTTGTCAAATCATTACGGGCAGGGTTTCTTGTCATCGGGCGTCAAACCAGTGCGCGGCAAACTCCGCCACTGCCTCCGAAAGAATTTTGGGGGTCCGGAACGTGGTGTTGACCGTCAGATCAAAGGAAGAGCCATCCGTGTTTTTCCTGCCGGTAAGCACTTCCCGCGTATGGATGCGCCTTTTGTCGATGCGGCGGATATTGCGAAGGATCTCTTTTTCATCCAGACGCTCGGAGGGCTCTTTGCGTTCTTCATGGGCCATGCAGCGCGCGAGACGGGCGGAGAGCTCGGCACAGACATACACACGGAAAGGATGCTCCTCCTGAAGGAGTACATCGGCGTCTCTGCCCACAATGATACAGTTGTTGCCGGCCTCGGCGATCTTCCGGATCATTTCTTTTTGCCGAAGAAGCAGTTCGGTCCCGTTCCAGGAATGAGAATGAGCCAGGACCTGCTGGAAACTGTGCCGGTATGTCAGCTGGTATTGCTGCCAGCCGTGGGTGGCGAGCAAGTGACGGACATATTCCGGGTCCAGCCCCTGCTGCTCGGCAAGGGAGGTGATGATTTCCCGGTCATAGTAGTCCCAGCCGAGCAGGTCGGAGAGCCGTTTGCCAAGCTCTCTCCCGCCGCTGCCAAACTGTCTGCTGACGGTGATGATTTTCATTCTGCCTCCGTTCGGGGGTTCCGGGGCCTTACGCAAGCCGAAAGGGAAGAAAGAGAGGTTATACGGCGTGAGGGCGGTCGAGCGAGCCCCGGGCGAAGTTCTTCCCGGAGGCCTTGTCAAACAGGATGGCCGCCTTGCGGAAGGAGTAAAGAACTTTGCTGTCCACAGGATAATCGACGTCGTCAAAAACGACAGCTGTCAGGGCAAGGGAATCCGCTTCAAGGCGTACCGTGGTTTCCATGCCGGAGGGAAGGGTGGAATAGACCGTGGCCGGGAGCTCTCCGTCGGGGCCGATATGGATGTATTCGGGGCGGATCCCGAGGATGATGTCCTTTTCTTCCGGGACAAAGCCGTCAGGCCCCTTGAAAGAAGCCGCCAGGTGCCCAAAGGAAACCGTTCCGTCCGCGTGCAGGCGGCCGTCGATAAAGTTCATGGTGGGGCTGCCCATAAATCCGGCGACAAACAAATTGGCGGGATCGCTGTACATTTCAAGGGGAGGGGCGTACTGCTGCAGAACGCCCGTCTCCATGATGCAGACCCGGGTGGAGAGCGTCATGGCTTCCAATTGGTCATGGGTAACGTAAACAAAGGTGGAGTCCGTGTCCCGGTGGAGTCGCTTGAGCTCTGTACGCATATCCATGCGGAGCTTCGCATCCAGGTTACTCAGCGGCTCGTCCATGAAAAGGACCTTCGGCCCGGGCGCAAGGGTACGGGCGATGGCGACCCGCTGCTGCTGTCCTCCGGAAAGCTCGCTTGGATAGCGCTTTTCAAAGGACTCGATATGCAGCATTTCCAGAAGCTCGCGGACGCGGTTCCCGATTCGCTGCTTGTCCCATTTGAGGTTTTCAAGACCAAAGGCAATGTTTTGATAGACGGTCATGTGCGGCCAGAGGGCGTAATTCTGAAACAGGAAACCTACATCCCGTTTGTTGGGCGGAAGATTGATCCCCCTGTCCGCGTCAAACACGACCCGATCCCCGATGGAAATGGTCCCTTCGGTCGGGGTCTCAAGCCCGGCGATCATGCGAAGCGTTGTGGTTTTCCCGCATCCGGAGGGGCCCAGCAGCGTGATAAAGGCGTTGGACTCGATGCGGAGGTCCAGATGATCCACCGCGACAAATTTTCCGAATTTTTTGGTGACGTTTTTCAGAATGATTTCTGGCATATCAGCCGCCTACCCCCTTATCAATGGAAGCACCGGTCAGTTTGTTGACCAGATAGTTGATCAGAAGGACGACAAGGATGATCAGAAGGTTGATGGCATTGCCGAACTGGGCCCAGCCTTTTTCGGAATACTGCATCAGCATAGTGGTCAGGATGGTGTTGCTGGTGGGGACCAGAAGCACGAAGAGGCTCAGCTCACGCATGCAGGAAACCAGGGGAAGCAGATATCCGGAAAGGAAACTGGACTTCTGGATCGGAAAGAGGACGCGCAGCATCCGTTTCCACCAGGGGACGCCGGTGATCACGGCCGCTTCCTCGATTTCCCCGGAAAGCTGGAGCATGGCATTGACCCCGGAACGGGAAGCAAAAGGAAGGTATTTGACGGATCCGACCAGGGAGAGGAGCAGGAATCCCCGCAGCCATGGGATGCGGGAAGACATGGCCAGATAAATGGCGCCGAAGGCAAGGGAGGGCATCAGATACGGGAAGAAGGAAAGGCTGTTGACCCAGCCGGCCAGCCGGGTGCCGCGTTTGCGGGCCACCCCGTATCCAACCAGGATGCCGCACGTGCCGGCCACCAGGGCGCAGGTGACAGCCAGGGCCAGGGAAAAGCCAAGGGCGTTCCATACCTTCGGGTTCAGCAGGATGCCGGTGGAATCCCCCTGATCCAGACGCTCTTCCAGATGGGTGCCGATCCAGAAATCCAGGGTCATGTTCTTCAGGCTGTAATCCCCGGCCTTGATGATGACCGATTCCATGGCAAAGGTGATCAGCGGGACAACAGCGAACAAAAGCAGAAGAATGACCAGAAGCACCGCAATGGGGCGGTTGGCTTTCCGGAGACGGATCTTGCTGATCTGTCCGGATTTGCCGGTAACCGTGGTGAACTGCTTGCGGCTGTTGGTGACCTTCTGGTTCAGCAGAAGAATGGAAACGCCGAACAGGATCATCACGCCGACAATAATATACGCCTGCCCAGGGTAACTGTCCATCAGGGATTTCATTTTTGTGCTCAGCACATAAAACCGGACGGGAGAACCCAGAAAAACCGGCACGGAATAGGCGCTCATGGAGCTGGCGAACACCAGAAGGAGCGTTGAGAGCATGGCCGGCTTGACGATGGGCAGCGTGATCTTCCAAATGACGCGTCCCCGGGAGGTTTTGAGGATGGTGGCGGCCTCCTCCAGATTGGCGTCCATGTTCCGAAGGATGCCGCCGATGAGGATATATGCGAACGGCGCGTAATGAAGCCCCAGGACCAGCGCGATGGGGAAGGCGCCGTACACGAACCACTCCGGCATATAGACCCCGAAAACGGAGGCCATGATGCCGTTGGAAGTCTTCAGGCCGATATGGACGTTTTTGAAAAAGGTTTCCCAGAACAGGGCAAGGGTCCAGGCAGGCATGATATAGGGGAAGGTAAAAACCCCGGAGACGAATTTTTTGTATTTCAGATCGGTCCGGGTCACAAGAAAAGCGACCGTTCCGCCAAAGAAGATGGCGATCAGAGACGCGGCAATGGAGACCAGGAGCGTGTTCAGCAGGGGCTGATAGAACTGGATCCAGCTGTAGTCGTTTTCGGCGGTGGCAAACAGCCGCTCAAAATGATACATGGAAAGGGTGCCGGCGGTCAGTCTGGCGGCGCGCGCCTCACGTCCGGTATGGATGGTGAAGGTTTCCGTCAGCATGGACAAAAGGGGATAAAGGGTGAGCACCGTCAGAGCGATCAGAAAGAAAAGCAGGATGATGTTTGACGGCTGACTGAGCCAGGAGCGAATCTGGCCCAGTACCCGGAGGGCCCGGGATTTGGCGGGTTTTGCCTGATCCATGGTCTTTCCTCCTCAATAAACGCAGAAGAAGGCCGGCAGGCGGACGAACACACCTGCCGGCCATGAAAGATCACTTCTGGCAGTGCTGCAGGATGAAGTCTTCGACTTCAAAGCTTTCCAGAATGTACGCGGCATCCTCCATTACCAGGGAGGCCTTCCAGACGTCGATGGACAGGTCGCCCTCGTTCACGGGAATGGACGCGTTGGGGGAGTAGGCGCCGATGCTCTTGCCCCAGGGCTGGAAGCCCTCCTGGGTCATCAGATACTCGATGAACAGCATGCCGGTGTAGGGACGGGTGGCTTTGGAGTTGATCATGGTGTACATGGGATACATAAATCCGGCGAAGGGCTCTACCGAGTAGCTGTTTTGGTATCCGTCGTACTGGGCGACGGTCAGGTTGTCCGTCAGCACGGAGGAGGAGCGCAGCTTGCTGAGCACGAACAGGCCGATCTTGCCTGCAGCGGTTTCCTGACTGACTTCCTCGGCGATGGTGGTGTCGGATTTTCCAAAGGTGACGTTGGCAAGGAATTCGGCCACCCATTTATATCCCGCGTTCTTGTATTCGCCGAGGCTGATGGGTTCGCCCTTCCAAAGCTCGTAGGCGGCCGCAAGCTTGTCGGCCCATTCGTCCTTGGTGCACATGACCAGGAAGTTCATGTTGACCTTCTCGCTTTCCGGATTTTTGAAGATGACGTTACCCTTCATTTCGGGCGCGGTCAGCTCCCAGACATTCCGGATGGCGGGAACCTGATCCCCCAGGTTGTTGTAGATGAACAGCTTGTTGATATACTGATGCACCAGGGCGGGCTGCTGGTCGGCTTCATCCAGAAGATCCTTGACGCTGGCAGGCACAAAATTGAGCACCAGTCCCTCATCGATGGCATCGGTCAGCTGGGCGCCGTCCTGGATCATGACCATATCTGCGGCCGAAGATCCAGTTTCGGAGCGCAGTTTGGTGTAGATCTCCTGATCCTTGAGGTTGTTGGATTCAGTGGGGATGCCATACAGTGCGGCGAAATCCTCGGCGGCAGTGGCGATGCGGCTGGTATTGCCGTACACCACGAAGGTGCCGCTTTCGGCCAGGGCTTTTTCCACCAGTTCCTCATGGGTGAGGCCCTGCCCCGCCTCGATGTCGGCCGCGATGTCCGCAAAGGCGGGAACACTGCCGAGAACGAGCATCAGTGCAAGAACAACGGAAAGCAGTTTTCTCATAGGAAATCCTCCTTTTGGTATTGGATTGTAGTGTTCCGGGAAACGAAGAAAGTATCCCCCCGCACGGGAACGGATCCTCAATCCCGTTCCGGCCGGGATTCCTTGTTACAATACCTTGATTCTATCAATTTTTACTGATAAAATCAAGAGGGAAACCCTTTCATTTCATACGTAAGCGTTCATACGCGGGGAGAAAGACATGGACACAGGTGCCTGGGATGCGGACTTCAGAAGCCGGTTTGAGCGGCATGAAAAAGAACTGAGCGAATTGTATGTTGGGCTCTATTCCAACGATGGAGGGGCCTGGGACAGTTTTGTGAAGATGCTTTACGCGTCGTGGGAGGCACGGCCGGAAAAACTGAAGGACCTGGACAAGGCAAGGATGCAGGCCCCGGACTGGTACCGGCAGCGGGATCTGGTGGGGATGCTGATGTACGTCAAGGCCTTTGCGGGGACCCTGAAGGGGGTCCGGGCGAAGCTGGAGTACCTTGAGGAATGCGGCGTGAATTACCTGCATCTGATGCCGCTTCTGGAAAGCCCGGAGGGACGCAGCGACGGGGGTTACGCGGTGAGCGATTTCAGAACGGTGCAGAAAGAACTGGGAACCATGCAGGACCTTTCAGATCTTGCGGACGCGTGCCATGACCGCGGCATGGCGGTTTGCCTGGACTTTGTGATGAACCATACCAGCGAGGACCATCCCTGGGCGAGACGAGCCCGGGCGGGGGAGAAGGAATATCAGGACAGGTATTTTTTCTATGACGGCTGGGAGATCCCAAACGAATTCGAAAAAACAGTGCCGCAGGTGTTCCCGACCACCGCTCCCGGTAATTTCACCTGGTGCGAGGAAGCACAAAAAGTGGTCATGACCACATTTTATACCTACCAGTGGGATCTCAATTATGCAAACCCGCAGGTCTTCAACGACATGACGGACAACATGCTTTATCTGTGCAACCAGGGGGTGGACATCGTTCGCCTGGACGCCGTGCCGTACATTTGGAAGGCGCTTGGGACCAACTGCCGCAACCTGCCCCAGGTGCATATCCTGGTGCGTATGATGCGCATGGTGTGCGAGATCGTCTGCCCGGGGACCCTGCTGCTTGGGGAAGTGGTCATGGAGCCAAGCAAGGTGGTCCCGTACTTTGGCACGGTGGAAAAGCCGGAATGCCACCTGCTGTACAATGTGACCACCATGGCGTCCATCTGGCATACCGTGGCTGTGGGGGATGTCAGGCTGCTTGCCCACCAGCTGGAGCAGGTGTTTTCCCTGCCGCCTCAATATACTTTTCTGAATTACCTGCGTTGTCACGACGATATCGGCTGGGGTCTGGATTATGCGTATCTTGCCCGATTCGGGCAGAAAGAGATCCCGCACAAAAAATACCTGAACGATTTTCTGACCGGGAAATGGCCGGGCAGTCCCGCACGGGGAGAACTGTACAATGACGATCCCAGACTTGGGGACGCCCGTCTTTGCGGAACGACGGCCAGCCTGTGCGGCATCGAAAAGGCCAGGCTGGAGGACAACAGGGAAGGGCTTCTCCAGGCGGAGCGGCTGGACGGGATGCTGCACGCGCTTCTGTTTACCCTGAGCGGCATTCCGGTATTATACAGCGGTGATGAGATCGGGGCCGAAAACGACTACGCCTATCACCAGGACCCGATGAAGGCGGCGGACAGCAGGTACCTGCACCGGGGAAATCTGAGGTGGGACAAGGTAAAACTGAGAGAGACGGAAGGAACCACGGAGAACCGCATCTTTCATGCCCTGGCGCGGCAGGAGGAGCTGCGGAAGGAGCACGCGGTCTTTGACGCGGCGGCGGACACCTGGCTTACGGAAACAGGCTCGGACAGGATTCTTGGGATCGGGCGTTATTACCGGGGAGAAAAGCTGCTGGCGCTGTTCAATTTTTCCAGACAGGTGGAAACCGCCTGGATCCGTGACAGGGAGGATTATGTGGACCTGATCAGCGGCGAGCGGGTCTCGGAAGCGGCTGTCATGCTGCCCGCGGGGGGCTTCCGCTGGCTGCTGTGCGTGTTTGACAGCGGGAATCAATGAGAAAGGCCCGCCCGGGGACGCTGTGAAGTTTCCTCCGCAGGCGGTAAAGGGCAACGAATAAAGAGGACGGGTGTTGGGATTCGCAGAAAAAGACGGCCGGAAAATGCCAACCTGCATCTATACCCGTTTGATTATTGCGGGCGGATGCCCGAACCGGAATACAAGGTTCCCCCTGAATTCATCATTTCACGCAAAGCAGTTTCCCGGTCAGGGGGTCCCCTGATCGGGGTTTTTTTCTTACAGGACGATCAGGGGATGCGCCGGATGGTCCCTTTCAGCAGGTCCTGCATTGAGGACCATGGATTGCGCCTTGAAACCCGGTCACCCGGGATTTGACGGAAGCGGCTTGGCTTTTTGCTTGTGAGCGAACGGCAAACAGGAATCCTGCAGGGAACTGCCGCCGGGGGAGAGAGATTCCGGGCAAATGAAAGCCTGACAGACCATGGGAAAACCCTTCCGCAGGAAAGCGGAAAGTCCGGTATCAAACAAAGAAAAAAGAAAGAAGATGACAGGATTGATTGTGTAATAACAATTCATATGTTATCATTTTAATAAGATTGTTTGATGGACGGAAAGGGAACAGGTGTACCGGGATTCCCTGAATCCGTTTGGAGCGGGTTTTCAGACGGGAAAACCGGAAACGAACGGGCTTCCGCGCTTCCCGGCTGCCGGAAGGCCTTTCCAACGGGGGCTTTTGCCGGGCAATCGTTTCTTTCATCCGCGGTCGGGGCAATGAGAGAGTTGACGAAACTGCATTTGAAAAACAAGCCGCACAACGGAAAGGGAAATAGGGAATCCCTGTGGCGTACAAAAACGAAACCGTCCCAAGATCGCAAAGGGACAGTCTGACCGAAAGGAATAATCCGTTCATTCCGGGTCCTGATCAGATGGGCACCCCATTCCCGGGAATCGTCCGGAGGGATCCCTTCCCCGCCCTAAAGGGATCAAAACAGAAAAAAGATGCCGGCACTCCAATCGCTTTTCCCTGGACGGCTGTTTCAGAGTTATGGGAAACCTGTCAAGAAGACGGAGGGTGCAGAAGGATATACAGTGGCAGGAAGCCCATGCACGAAGAGGGAATCATGCCGGCATGAATTGGTGAAACAGCCATGTGCCCCCCAACCGCGGGGAAAAGGATCGGGAAGAGAGGAGAACAAAGACATGAAGAAGCGAGCAATCATCCTGTGCCTGCTGGCGGTGTTCTCGTTGGCCTGCGCATGGTGCGCAGCGGAGGAGGCCGCGCCTCTCCGCTTTCAGATCGACGGGACACAGATCGTGAATCTATGGGAAGACGGGGAGGGAACAGCGCATGTGTTCCTGCCTTCCTTTGCGGACGATCGGAATACAGCCGCGCTTCTCGAGGACGGCGCGGAGGCTTCCATCGGCGGCGTTCCGCTGGTATCCGGGATGAGCTGCGCGGGGTTTGAAGGCGGCAAGGAATATGAACTTGTCTGCGGCCGGGATCCCTCCCGCAAGATCGTTTTCCATTCATCCGCTTCTGTCGCTGCGCTGTTTGTCACAACAGGCGCGGACGAAATGCTTCGTGTCAACGCGGACAAGGGCTATGAAACGTCGGCGGCCGTATCGCTGTATAACGCGGACGGCGCGCTGGTTTATTCGCGGCCTTCCGGCTGCCGGATCGGCGGAAGGGGCAATTCCACCTGGCTCAAGGATAAAAAGCCGTACAACCTGAAGCTGGAGCGGGCGGAAGAACTGCTGGGCATGGGTGCGGCCAAGAAATGGTCGCTGCTGGCAAACACCTTTGACGAGACCAACCTGCGGAACAAGGTCATCCTGGACTTTGCCGGAGAGATCGGCCCCTACCAGGGGTTTGCTCCGGAATGCGCTTTTGTGGAACTCTATCTGAACGGGGACTACCAGGGCCTGTACCTGATGTGCCAGAGTGTCAAGGACACCGTATCCGCCTTTCTGGACCCGTCGGATGAAGACGGGTACGAAATCGAGCTGATGATGCCGGGAAAGCTGGATCAGGGTGCGGACGCCGTGTCGCTGAATCCGGCCATGGCGGCGGAGATCAAGGCGCCGTCTGACTGTACGGATGAACAGAAGGCACGGATTCAGGACCTGGTGACTGCCGTGTCCGAATGGATCGGTACAGACGGGGACGAGCATCCCGGGATCCGCCCTAACATCGAATCCTGGGCCAGGAAGATGCTGATCGAGATCGTGTTCGAAAACTACGACAGCCCCAATGCGAGCCAGTACTTCTGGGGGAGCCTCCGGGACGGGACGGTTTTCGCCGGCCCGTGCTGGGATTACGATTTGTCGATGGGCCTGTATTATATCCATTGGAGTACGCCGCACGCAATCATGGCGTTCAAGGACTGGAATCTGGGCGCGGAGGTCTCCTGGTATCATGGCGCCTGGGGAAAACCGGCGATCCGGGACCGGGTGCTGGCTCTGTATCGGGACGAAACCCACACAAAGCTCCTGGACCTGGTCGAAAGGCGGATCCCTGCGGAAGCCGGAGTGATTGCCGCGGCCGCGCTTAGCGACCGGATCCGCTGGCCCGAATACCGCCGGCATTGTGAAAGCTTTAGCGAGGCCGTAACGGAGCTGACGGAATTCATGCGGGAGAGGATCCGCTTTCTCGACGCCCTGTGGATCGATGGCAGGGAATACCACGTTGTCACCATGCGGCTGCCCAATACCCGCATGCTGCACTGCTTCGTGCCGGATGGCGAAAGGTGCGGGGAACTGCCGGAGCCCCAGGAGGTGAGCCTGCCGGGCGAGGGGATGGAAGGCGTCACGGCCTGGTATCGCGAGGACAATAACGAGGTGTTCGACCCGGCTGCAAAGGTCACGGAGGATCTGGCGCTGTACGCGATACTGCCTGGGGAAGGAGCCCCTTGATCCCGGTGTGGATGGAGTCATCGGTGCATCCCGCATCATCGGCGGGGCTGTGGCCCGGGAATCCATCAAGGTGGGACAGACTGGCGGTTAATGGACACTGAACTCCAGGGAGGTGCACCATGCCAAAGCAGAATATCTATGACAACAATGCTGGACGCGGAATATTTACATCAATCGGTATCTGGATCCGCCAAAGCCCGTATATGATGACCTGCTGTCGCTGGTCAGAGACCGCAGCTATTTCGTGATCACCACCAATGTGGACCACTGCTTCCAGAGAGCGGGCTTTGACAAAGCCAGGCTTTTCTACACCCAGGGTGATTACGGGCTGTTCCAGCGTGCTGACGGAAGAATCAAGAAGACCTATGACAACAGGGACTGGGAGATGAAGGCCATGGCAGCCCAGCTCTTTATCCCTGATGAAAAGGGGCTGTTCCGGGTTCCGGAGAACCGTCAGATCAAGATGCGGATCCCCAGCGAGCTGATCCCTGTGTGTCCGGACGGCGGTGAGCCGGTATCCATGAACCTGCGGGTGGATGATACATTTGTTGAGGATGCCGGATGGCAGGAAGCTGCACGAAGATATGTGGAGTTTCTGCAGTCCTGTCAGGGCAGACACATCCTGTTTCTCGAGCTCGGCGTTGGCGGCAATACGCCCATGATCATTAAATTCCCCTTCTGGAGCATGACGGCAGAGAATCCGAACACTGTCTATGCCTGCCTGAATGACGATGAATCGATTTGTCCGGAACAAATCCGGGAAAAGTCAATCTGCCTCAGCGGCGACAGCGGCACTGTAATGAAAGAATTGAAGACCATCCAGGAAAGCCTTTGACAGGTCAACTCCCCAAAGAAGAATCTCGTATCAATATCAGCGTCCTTATGGGGGGATCTCAGGCGGATTTGGGCCTGTGGCCTCGCTGCACTGCGTTTGCATCGGTCATCTTTGCAGGAATCCCCTTGCCGCGCTGCAGCTTGCAACACTCTCATGCCCGGTATGCCTTCGCCTCGATGCATCCCGCACTGCTGGTGCGCGGCTCAGGGGCCCCATTGATGTGGACGATACGCTGTGCCGCGATCGGTACGGACAATGGCGCGAAGGGCGCGGCGACCGGAACAGGGGCGATGGACAGCCTCAGGGAGCGATATACGGGGACAGGAAGGAAAACACGGTGCCGAAATACAGCTCCGGATCCATGGTATAGGAGCTTCCGTGTCCGGCACCCTTCACGACCAGCAGCTCTTTTTCGCCGGGACAGGCGTCGAACAGCGTATAGACCATATCCGTATGGACGAAATTGTCTTTTTCCCCATGAATGAACAGGATGGGGACCGAGGCCTTTTTGACCTGTTCCAGGGAAGAAGCTTCCGAAAAACTGTATCCGGCGCGGAGAGAGGAAAAAAGACTGGCCGTGGGAAGGATCGGGAAGGCCGGAAGATGAAAAAGATAAGCCATCTCGTCTTTAAAAATATCCCAGACACTGGTATACCCGCAGTCCTCCACAATGGCCCGGACCTGAGGGGGAAGCGTTTCCCCTGAGGTCATGAGGACCGTCGCGCCGCCCATGGAGATCCCGTGGAGGACGATCTGCGCATCCGCGTCCTGCCGGAGGATCCAGTCGATCCATTTGAGCATGTCCAGACGGTCCGGCCAGCCCATGCCGATGTAGTCCCCTTCGGAAGCGCCGCAGCCCCTCAGATCCGGCAGCAGCACGTTATAACCCCGCTGTCCATAGAAGGACGCGATGGTGAACATATGGCTGTGATTGCCCCGGTACCCGTGGACGGCGATCAGCCACAGATGGGAAGGCTCCGGATTCAGGGCATATTCGCCGCTGAGCGTCAGCCCGTCGCCGGAGGAGAGGGTGACCGTCTGACGCTTGACCGTATTCCCCCAGGCGCGGGTCGCATTTGAGAGCCTTTCCCGGTTGCCGCTGATGGTTTGGCTGTCCGATGCCGAAACCTGGGAGGGCGGGGCGATATCGGTGGTGCCCGTGGTGCGCCCGATGGCAAAGCTGACCATATAATTGGCGGCAAGCATAAGGGCCGCAAGCAGCAGGATAAGCAAGATGCAAAGAACGCTCAGCAAGCGTTTTTTCTTTGGCTGCATGGTGTATCTCCTCCCGAAACGGGTTTGTCCGACGATGGGGACCTCATCCCCGGCATCCTCTTATTCCTGAGGGGTCAGGGTGACGACTGCCTCAAACTGGTAATTGGGGTCCCCACGGTCCCACGTGGTTTCAAGGAGCACAAGACGGTCCGGAACGATATCCAGCGTGGTTTCATCCCCGTTGACCCTGAACACCACGGGGGCGTCGAACCGGACCATTTTTTCATTCAGCAGGATGCTGAATTCCCCGTTGACGCCCTGGGTCTCTACGGTAAGAACGTTTGCTTCGCGGTCATAGGAGACGAACAGACTCCCCTGGTTGGTGGCATAGGGCGCGGAAAGGTAGTAGTTTGCTTCCGTCTCTCTGGTATCCGCCCGCGTGGTGAGGTCCCACAGGACCGGGCTGGGCAGCGGATCCCGCTCAAAGGCGTCCATGTAGTCGGGCGGGAAGGAGTCGACATCCTCATGGGAACGGTCTCCCTGCTCCAGCCACAGGGCCACGTCGCTCATCACAGGCAGCGGGGTACGAAAACTGTCGTCGTAATTATGCCCGCAGTCATAATGGATCAGCGTTCGGTGCTCAAAATACCCAAACTGCGCTTCCAGTTCGTCCAGAAGCAGACCGTATTCCGCGGTAACGCGGTGACGGTCATAAGCGGTATCGAATTCACCCGCCTGAAGCTGAATGGGAAGACGGAACAGGTTGAGCAGGCTGATCCCGTTGGGATGTCCGGAGCTCATGTTCACGGCGGCAAACCGGTCCGGCATGCGGCAGGATATGGCATATACGCCGTCGCCCCCCGCTGAGAAGCCCTCCAAATAGACACGGTTGGGGTTAATGTCATACGCAAGGAGCAGATAGCGGATCAGTTTGTCATACAGCGGATAGGATTCCGGGTTGAAATGCGTATCCCAGGTATCCCGTACGCCGCGGACCGCGACGTATATTCCGCATTCCAGGTCCGTGCTGTAATATCCCCACATATTCGCCCATTCGGCGTCATTGCTGTCCGGGGTATCGCTGCTTCCGCCGCCGTGGAGAGCGATATAGAGCGGATACCCGCCCTCCGGCATGTCTCCGATGACCTGAAGATCATACCGCATGGTGACCTCCCCGTAAGTCAGGGCGGAAGCGTCAAGCTGGCTTATCATTTCCGCATTTTCCAGCATTTGCTCCTGATACGCTTCCCACTGCTCCTGTCTTTCCTGCTCGATCCTGTCTGCGGTCATGGCGTTTTCCGCCTTCCGGACGGTTATGGAAAAAACGGGCTCGGCACAGGCCGGGGAAACGCTCAGCATCAGAAACAGGCATAGACAAATGACAGATCCTATCCGTTTCATTTTGTTTTCTCCTTCTTTTGATTTGGGGCGCGCAGGGCGCGGTCCCGTCTTTTCAATGCGTATATGCCGATCGCGGCAGGGGGTCAAATGGCTCCGCGCTGCTCCAAACGCAGGGCGTCCTCCAGCTGGTCTGCGGTTTCATCCAGAAGGCCCAGATCCCACAGCAGGCTGCTGGTAAGGTATTTATCCCGGATCTCACGGCTGCCAAGGAGCGCGTTTCTCGTATCCTGCAGGGTCAGCTCCAGATCCGCGGGGTACAGGGGCATCCCGCATTTCTTCATCAGCGTGTAAACCTGCTCCCTCGCAGGCAGTTCCTCCCGGATGATGGCCTGGATCTCCGGCCAATGCTTTTTGATCAGCGAAAGCCTGGCAAGATGCTTTTCGGGCGTGCTTTTGCCGGTCTGCTTTTCAATGGCGAGCACCGTGGGCGTGACAGAGCCGAACAGTTCCCACATTTGCTTTTCCCAGGCTTCCGGGGAGAAGGCCTTTATGGCGTTTTCGGCGCGGGAGAGGTCCGGCGTTTCAGTTTCGAGCATATGCTCATAGATCCAAAGGACCAGCAGGGTCCCGACCCCTACCTGAATGCCGTGGAGCGCAGAGGGAATGCCGCGCTGGAGGGCCTGCATTTCCCAAAGGTGGCTGAAGTAATGCTCCAGGCCGCTTGCAGGCCGGCTGATCTCGGCAAACGCCATGGAGATCCCGCTGATGACCAGTCCCTCCAGCACCGCCTTGAGCGCTTCCGGATCCCGTTTCATCAGCCCGTCGGCCTGGGCGACGATTTTTTTCAGGCATTGGCGGACCATGCCGGCAATCTCCTCACAATAGGGGTCACCATGAATGAGATGACTGATCCGCCATTCGCAGACGGAGATGTATTTGGCCAGCATATCCCCAAGGCCGGCCTGCAGCATGATATCCGGGGCGGTCGCCAGAATGTCCGTATCCGCGATGATCGCTTCCGGGCATGCGTTGTAGAGGCTGACCTTCAGGTGATTTTGGATCATGGAGGCGGAATTGGAGCAGTATCCGTCCATGGAAGGCGCCGTGCAGACCACCATGCTTGGAAGTCCGCAGGCGTGGGCGAGGACCTTGCAGCAGTCATTGATCACGCCGCTGCCTACGGCGATGACAACATCACACGAAGGGTCCATGGCCATGGTCAAGGCGCCAACGGCCCATTCGTCGGGCTCCATCTTGCCTTCCCGTTCGGGGAAAACGAATTCTTTCATGGGGATACCGGCATTCCGGAGCACCTCCCGAACCTTGTTTCCGGCCGCTTTTTCCGTGTTGGGATCCATCACCACCATGGGATGCTTCCGGCCACGGACTTCCAAGGCCTCCGGAAGAAACCGGACAGCGCCTTCCCCTGCCCGATAATAGCGCAGCCCGCACCGGTGGACTTTCCCGCAGGAACAGGGGATCCCATCCTCGCGGATGAGTTCCTCAAGGCTCATTTCGCTTAAATGCTTTTCCATCTTTCCGCCTCCCTAATCACAGGTTGGATCATGCTTTCATTTTCCGGAAGCGTCCGTCATCGCGCCAAACCGGAAAACCTCTTTCAAGGCCGGATAGATCCGGCTGTACAAGGCAAAGGCTTTGTCGTAGGCTTTCTGGCTGCCCGGCTCGGGCAGCACCCGCCTTTCCGTTTTCAGCACCGCCACGGCCTCCTCCGGGGTCTGGTACCAGCGGGCCCCCATGCCGGCGATCAGCGCGGCGCCATAGGCACCGCCTTCGGAAGCGGCGGACAGGGTCGTTACAGGCACGTTGAAGATATCTGCCTGCATGCGCAGGAACAGACGGCCCTTGGCTCCGCCGCCGGAGGCGGTCACGCTTTCGACCCGGGTAAAGGACCGGTAGATATCCACGATCTGCCGAAGAGAAAAGACGATGCCTTCCATTACCGCGCGGATCATATCCGCCTGGGTGGTATTCAGACTCAGCCCGTAAAGGACGCCGCGGGCGGAAGCATCGGGCCAGGGACATCTTTCTCCGCTCAGATAGGGGGCAAATACCACCCCTCGCGCCCCGGGCACACTGCCCTCGGCCAATTCGGACATCAGGTCGAAGGCATCCGCATCCGCTGAGGCAGCCCGGGCAAGCACATCGCGGCACAATTCATCCCGGAACCATCTTAGGGCGCCTCCGGCTGTCTGCGTGGCGCCAAAGCTCATATAGGACCCGGGCGTCACGCCGCAGAAAGCCTGCAGCATGCCGCCGGGATTGGGGGTATATTTTTCAAATCCCATGGAGACGTTTCCGGCGGTGCCGATGACCGTGCCGACGTTTCCTTCCCGGATCAGTCCGCTGCCAAAGGACTGCACGACCGCATCCCCGCCGCCGGCGCAGCAAGGGGTCCCTGCCAAAAGGCCTGTCCTGTCTGCCGCCTCGTTGGTGATGTGTCCGGCAAGATCTGTGGATTCAAGCGTGGGCGGAAACAGGGAAGGACTGAGCTCAAGCGCTTGAAGCAGCGGGAGACACCACTGACGGTTCCGTGTGTCAAACAGGCCGGTCCCGGAGGCCTCGGACACATCCATGCAGATCTTGCCGGTCATGCGATAGCGCAGATAATCCTTGGGGCAGAGAAAAACCGTCATGCGCCGGTAAGAATCAGGTTCCTCCCGGCGGAGCCAGAGGATCTTGCCCCCAGTATATCCGGCAAGCATCACGTTGTTGGTCATATTCAGAAGGCGTTCCCGGCCGCCGGCCCGTTCTTCTGTTTCCCGGCATTGAGGCTCGGACCGCTGATCGCACCAGAGGATGGCTTTGCGGATCACCCGGCCATCCCGGTCGAGCGGAACAAGACCGTGCATCTGTCCGGAGAAGGCAATGCCCTCGATTTTTTCCGGGGAGATGCCGGAATCCGTCAAAAGGCTGCGGACACACGCGAACGCCGCGTCTACCCACCATTCAGGGTCTTGTTCGGCCCAGCCGGGCCTGGGAACCAGCAGCGGATACGGCCTTGAGGACCGCGCCGCCACCGCGCCGTCCCTTGTCATCAGGAGACATTTGGCGCAAGAGGTCCCGATGTCGATTCCAAGTACGTACATTGTGTGCTCCTTTTCCCATGGGATTCCGTATTGATTGAAAAACCGGGCGCGCTGTGGTAAGATGAGGCATCCATCAGGGAAACGGATACGGGATCCGTTGAGGGGATGATCCCCGTTAGGCCGTTTTCCCTTTGCAGGCCCGGGCCGTTTCCAGCTTGATCAGACGTCTGCGCGATATTGCCAGCCGTGCTCTCCGTGATAGATCATGAGCCGGGTCATCCCGCCGTCGACGCAGATGTTTTCGCCTGTGATAAAGCCGGCCTTTTCCGAACACAGGAACAGGACCAGTTCCGCGATGTCCTCCGGCTTTCCGACACGGCCTACGGGCTGCTGCAGAGCGTCCGGCCCGCCGATCTGGCTGTCTGTGGTATCGATCCATCCCGGGGAAATGCTGTTGACCCTTGCCCGTCCCGCGAGACTGATCGCCAGCGCATGGGTCAGCGCTGCGATCCCGCCTTTGGCCGCGGCATAGCTCTCGGTCTGGGGCTGGCTCATCCGGTCCCTGGAGGAAGCGATGTTGATCACCGAGGCGTTCGGCGCGAAGCTGGGCAGCAGAAGCTTGGTAAGATAAAAAGGCGCGGCGACGCCTACGGCCAGGGCGCGGTTAAAATCGTCCCATCCGCATATGTCAATGCCTTTCATCAGCGGAGGGGCGTTGTGGACCAGAAAATCCACCTGCCCGCTCTGCCGGACCACCTCCTGCGCGAATCGTTGGAGATCGTCTGGCTTTCCCACGTCCCCCACGAACCCGCAATTGGGATCTGTATCAATGATATGCACGCGGGCGCCTTCCCTGCGGAACGCCTCCGCGGTCGCGCGCCCGATGCCGTGGGCGCCTCCGGTGATCACAGCCACTTTCCCATCATACATGGTGTACAGGACGCTCCTTTCGTTTTGACACAGAGCCCGGCGGCTTCATCGAAGGGGCGAACCGCGGGTAAAAAAGCATCATGGTGTTCCGCAACAGTATACCTTAAAAGGAAAGCGGGAATCAAGAAGGAGGAAAAGAAGATGGAAGAGATCCGTCTGGACCGGGACTGGCGGTTTTGCAAGGGGGATTTCAGGCCGAAGGATCCCTGCGACGGATGGAGCGGGGCCAAAGCCGGGGCCGCAACCATCGGGGCGGCGGCTCCGGACCTGGACGACAGCGGATGGGAACGGGTGGACCTTCCGCACGACAGCGTGCATGGGGGTGAATTTGCCCGGGATCTGGCCGCCCACGATCCAATGGACGATATACCGGCCATGCAGTCCATCCGCTCCCGCCTTGGCGCGGGGGGATTTCTTGTTCCGGAGATCTGCTGGTATCGCAAAAGGTTCCGAACGGAGGAAGACTGGACCGGACAGAGACTGTATCTTTTTTTCCAAGGGGTCTACCGCAAGGCGGATATCTATCTGAACGGGTATTACGTGGGAAGCCTGGACGGGGGATATACCTGGTCCTGTTTTGACCTGACGGATGTTTTGCTGGAAGCGGGCGGGGAAAACGTGCTTTCGGTCCGCGTGGATCCGACAGGCCGTGAGGGATGGTGGTATGAGGGCGGGGGCATCTACCGGCACGTAAAGCTTCTTCTGTGCGGGGATGTGCATATACCGCCTTACGGGCTGGGCGTTTTTCCCGAGTGCGGCCGGGCAGGGGATGGACGCTGCGGGTTGAGGGTGCTGATCCGCAATGACGGGACCGCGGGAGCGTCGGGGAAGCTGACGGTCACTGCATACGATCCTGAAGGGAAGGAAGCGGGGAAGACCTGCCTGGAGTTCGGTCTGCAGGGGCTTTGCGAAACGGAAGCGGAGGGGACGCTGTGCCTTCGGGAACCGGTCCGGCTGTGGAATACGCAGGATCCGGCGCTCTATACCCTGAAAGGGGAAATGACCGTCAGGGACGAAAACGGGAAGCTTTGTACCGGGCCGGTCCCGGATACGGTCTTCGGGTTCCGCAGGGCGGAGTTCCGGGAAGACGGTTTTTTCCTGAACGGGGAAAAAGTCCCGCTCCGGGGATTCTGCGCCCATCAGGATCATGCCGGGGTGGGCATTGGGATGCCGGACAGCGTGCTGGAATACCGCCTGCGGGAAATGAAAAAAACGGGGATGAACGCCTTCAGAAGCGCCCATCATCAGCCTTCGGACGAACTGCTGGACCTGTGTGACCGGCTGGGCATCCTGGTGATGAGTGAATGCCGGCGGATGAGCAGCGCCGAGGGGGATCTTTCTCATTTGAGAAAAACCGTTCTGCAGGGCAGAAATCATCCCTGCGTTGTGATCTGGGGGATCGGGAACGAAGAGATCAACGTGATGCACAAGGCATGCACCGCAAAAACCGTGGAGCGGATGAAGGCGGAGGTCCGGAAGCTGGACACCCGTCCCGTGACCTGCGCCCATGTCTGCTGGGACGGTGAGACCCATTACGACGACCCTTCCAGGGTCTATCCGGTCACCGCTTTACTGGATGTGATGGGCTTCAACTACTCCATCCCTGCCTGGGATCCCTACAGGGCCCATTTTCCCGAGCAGCCGGTGCTGATCACGGAAATCAACGCGGCCAATTCATCCACCAGAGGCGTGTTTGAAAGCGACCCGGCCAAAGGCCGTTTTCTGACCCTTGATCCCTCAAATGCCGAAAAGTTCGCCGGATCAAGGGCAAAGAGCCGGTTTGAACGGGGGGAAAGGGATTTTATGGCCGTCCTTGAGAGGCCCTGGCTGTGCGGCTCTTTCAGCTGGACGGGCATCGATTACCGGGGGGAACCCACGCCTTTGGATTGGCCGGCGGTTTCCAGCCAGTTTGGCGTTCTGGATCTGTGCGGGTTTCCAAAGGACAGTTTCTGGTTCTACAAGTCCTTTTGGACGGGGGAGGACGTACTGCATCTTTTCCCCCATTGGAACCGCGCGGGACATGAAGGGGAATGTTTCAGCCTTTACGCCTATACGAACGCGGAGAAGACGGAGCTGTTTGTCAATGGGAAAAGCCTGGGAGAAGGCACGAGGCGGGCGTGCGGGTATGTGGAATGGCCGGGCGTGGTATATGAGCCCGGTGAGGTCACGGTCCTCGGCTGGCGGCAGGGGAGAAGACTGACGGACCGGATGGAAACGACGGGACCCTTCTGCAGACTGGAATCGGAGATCTACAACGAAAACCGTTTTGCCCGGCAGGACGCGCTGATCGTACAGGTGCGCGCTGTGGATGATAAAGGGCGATTCGTGCCGGATGCCTGCCCGGCGGCACGCATTGTTCCCGGGAAAGGAACCACGGTCCTTGGGCATGGAAACGGAGATCCGGGGTGCCATGAGAAGGAAACGGGAGAGGTTTTCCGCCTGTTCAACGGCAGGGCCCAGATCATCCTTCGCTGCGAGGGAGAGCCGTCCTACCACCTGGAGACGATCGGGTGAACCGGACAAAATAAGGGGTACCGCAGGAGGCGAACATATGGACAGTCAAAATCCCATTGTCAGAAGCCTGGAAACGATCCGGGAGGACATCGACCGGACAGACGACCTCCTTCGGGAGGTGCTGATGCGGAGACTGGATCTGTCGGAAGAGGTATTCCGGGCCAAGGAAAAGGCGGGGGGCGTGATCCGGATCTACCGAGAGGACCGTGAAAGGCAGATCCTGGAGCGTCTTGGAAGCCAGGTCACGCAGGAGAGGCGCAGCGGGTATTTGGCGGTCCTCAGGAAAGTGCTGGAATGCAGCCGCGCACTGCAGTATGCCCGACTTTGCGAGCACCATCCGGAACTGCTGGAGGACATTCCCAGGGAAAGAAAAGGGACGGGGCCTGAAAACGGCGTGCGTTTCAGGCTGACAGTACAAAAACAGGCCGGCGGGCTGCCTGCGGTCCTTGGCATAATCCGGGATCAGGGAATGGAGATCCGCCAGATCGTGCGCACGGGGGAGGACGGGGAAAAAGAGACCTGCGAGGTGACCCTGGCGGGAGATTCTGAAGATACGGCCATCCAGCCCCTGCTTTTGCAATTGTCGATGGAGTGCAGCGGCTTTTTGCTGTATGAATGAGGCGGCAGGGCAGAAGGGTCCCTGCCAGGGCGCCTTCTGCCTGCCGCCCTGGACAGGGGGACGGGCTTAAGCGGACCCTTCTTGGGTGGGGGACGAAGAGGCCCTGGCAGGATCGCGTTTCTCGGCAAAAAAATCCTTCAGGAGAGAGGCGCATTCTTTTTCAAGGACGCCGCCCCTGCAGGAAACACGGTGATAAAACGCGGGATCTTCCGGCAGGTCATAGACGCTTCCGCAGCAGCCCTGGGCAGGGTCATAGGCGCCAAAGACGCACTTTTCAAGGCCGGAGAGAACCATGGCGCCGGCGCACATGGGGCAGGGCTCCAGCGTGACAAACAGCGTACAGCCCTGAAGCCTGCGTGTTTTCAGCCTTGCGGCAGCGCGAAGGATGCACAGCATTTCGGCGTGGGCAATGACAGCCAATTCTCCGTCCTTTTCCCGCTCGTTGTGGGCGCGCGCGATGATTTCTCCCTCATGGAGGATGACGGCGCCCACCGGTACGTCATCCGTGCTTTTTCCGGCTTCCAGGAGCGCGGCTTTCATCATTTCCGTATCCGATGCCATGTGTTTCCTCCTCGCAGCCCTGCGGCGTTTGTGGCGGCTAAGCGATTTCAGACGATGGTTTTATCTTATCACAGGACGCGGGCCCCTTCAAGAAGCCTTGATTGGGGCGGGAATGTGGCAGTTGTTGATTTTTTGTAAACTTGTTCGTCCCTTTCTTGCAACGGAATTGAATTATGCTATACTTTCAGTTACCCGGTCCTGATCGAAGCGGGGAGAGGGCGTTCCCTTCAGGGGGAACGCCGAAATCAAATAAAGACAAGGAGATTGCTTATGAAGAAGCTCATAAAAGGCGCAGCCCTTTCCCTGAGCCTGGCCATGCTGCTGTCCGGCGCGGCCTTGGGGGAGGCTGCCGTGGAGGAACAGGCCCAGAGCGGGGAGACGGTCCAGACTGCGCAGCTCGCGGACGATCAGCTGATCATGACCGTGAACGGTCACCGGCTTTTGAAATCGGATTTTGACGAAACGGCCACGCTGCTGGAGGAGAATGGCTATTCTTCCGATTACGTCACCGTTTACAATTATCTCAAGCAGGCGGAACTGTTTGAGTACGCCTTTGGAAAATACGGCCTCAACCAGTTTACCCAAGAGCAGAAGGACGCTTTTCTGACCCAGGCGCAGGACCTGCTGGAAGAAAACATCCGCAGCTACATGGATTATTTCAAGACCAGCGAAACCCCGACCGACGCCGAGCTGGCGGAGCTTCGCTCCCAGGCGGAGGCGTATTTCTCCGCCCAGGGGTTTACGCCTGAGGAGCTCGCGAAGTCTCTTGAAACCAGCGCCTGCTATGACGCGCTTGAGATCTATCTGACGGAAACGTACCAGATGAACGTTACGCCCGAGGAAGTGGCGGAAACCTTTGCGGCATTGGCGCAGGATGACAGGCAAAGGTACGAAGGCCAGGTGCCCATGTATGAGTTTTACACCCAGTATTATGGACAGGAATCCTATTATGTGCCGGAAGGATACCGCGGCGTGCTGCAGATCCTGCTGGACGTGGATGACGCGCTGCTGGAGGAATATACCACAAAGCAGGCGGCGCTTGAGGAGCAGATGAGCGGCGAGGAAGAGGCGCAGACGCAGGATGCGGGCACCGAAGAGGCGACCCAGGCTCCGGCGGAAACGCCCGTCCCTGTGACGCAGGAGGATGTGGAACGGGCCCGGGAGGCCATCCTGGCCGCTTCCAAGGAGACCATTGATGAGATCAAGACCCGTCTTGCCAATGGGGAAGCCTTTATCGACCTGATCCCGGAGTACAACATTGACCCCGGCATGCAGCAGGAAAGCTACCTCAGGGACGGATACCTCGTTCACAAGGATTCGGTCCTTTACGATCCGGCCTTTGTCAGCGCGGCCTTTGACAAAAACATGAACCAGGTCGGGGACGTCAGCGATCCGGCGGTCGGAAGCTACGGGATCTATATCGTCTATTATCTGCGGGATGCCGGCGGTCAGGTGGAAATGACCGATGAGATCGCGAATCAGCTGAGCCAGGACCTCCTGTCCAACAAGCTCAATGCCAAATATGTCGAACTGCTTGGGGAGTGGGAAGCCGAAAGCGAGATCCAGTATGAGCAGGAAGCCTTTACCCGGCTGACCGGCCTGACCTTTGAGGATGGCAAGCCTGTGCAGCAGCCGGAAGAGGAGGCCGTTCCTGTCGACGACTGAAACAGGCCTTACCATTTTTCTTCTGCAGAACCGGATCAGCGCCGGTTCTGCTTTTTTATGCGCCGGGCAGGACGTCGGGGAGAAATCAGGACGAAGCGGCCCCGGAAACGGATCGGACGAACGGGACAAAAGCCCGCTTCCCGACAGTTTTCCTTGGAGGGAGGCTTGCGCTGTCTTGACGAAAGCAGGAATATCCGTTACAATTCAGGGTACATGAAACAAACCCTTTCAAGGGTCAAAGGAGGCATTTTCGTGTCTGTGTTGTGGTATGTGCTCCTGTTTGCCGTCATAGCGGCGGCTATCTGTTATGTCTTCTACAACTACCGCCGGATCCGCAATATGCCGGAGGGAACGCCGGAAATGGTGGAAATGGCGGGGATCATCCGCAGCGGCGCCAATACCTTTATGCGGACGGAGTACCGCACCATCACCATTGTGGTCGCGGCGATCGCCATCGTGTTCAGCTGCTTTGTGGAAAAAACCAGCGGCATCACCTTCCTGATGGGTGCGCTGATGTCCAGCGCGGTGTGCGTACTGGGCATGCGGTCCGCGACCTATGCCAATGTGCGTACAGCCAACAAGGCAAGGGAAAGCAAGTCCATCGGCGAAACCGTCAAGGTCGCGCTGTGCGGCGGCTCCATTTCCGGCCTGTCCGTGCAAGCCTTCGGACTTCTTGGGCTGATCCTGGTGCTGGTGATCTTCGGCAACGTCAAGCATGATGCTGAAGGCGGCGGCCTGATCACGACTCTCGCGGGAGTCAACCCCACCATTATGCGGATCTCCACTTACTCCCTGGGATGCTCTCTTGTGGCCATGTTCAACCGCGTCGCGGGCGGAAACTACACCAAGGCTGCGGACATTTCCGCGGATATCCTGGCCAAGGTTCGCAATGACCTGCCGGAAGATGACAGCCGGGTTCCCAATGTTATTGCTGACTTTATCGGCGACAACGTCAACGACATCGCCGGAAACTGCTCGGACCTTCTGGAGTCTTTTGTGGCGACGGTTTCCGCCTCTCTGATGATCGCCGTGATCCTTTTCAAACAGTATGCCGGCAAGGTGGATGCAGCGCTGCTTGATACGGCTTTCAATGCGACCGTTGCCTATCCGGTGATCCTCGCCGGACTTGGCCTTCTTGGCTGCCTGATGGGTCTTTTGTATGCGGCAAAGAAGAAGATGAGCGACAATCCCTCCCGGGAACTGAACCTGGCCACCTGGATCTCCGCCGGGCTGACCCTGGTTCTGGGCTTTTTCGGCGCGATGATCGCCTTTAACGGTGTGGACGCGGCGCTTCTCAGGGATACCTATGGCTGGGTGGCCGGCTGGGTCTCCCCGTGGATCTGCGCGGTGCTTGGGATCGCCAGCGGCGTCGCCATCGGCTCGATTACGGAATACTATACTTCCACGGAATACAAACCCACCCGCAGCCTGGCCGAAATGGCTCCGGAGGGAGAGGCGTTCGTTGTGACCAAGGGCGACGCCGTTGGTTCCAGGTCCGTATTGCTTCCGGTGGCCGTGATCGGTATTGCCCTGTTTGTCTCCGGCAAGCTGGCCGGCATCTACGGAGTTGCCCTGGCTGCCCTCGGCATGCTTGCCTTCGTGGGCGCGACGGTTTCCATCGACGCATTCGGTCCCATTGCGGACAATGCCGGCGGTCTTGCGGAAAGCTGCCATCTGCCCCATGAAGTGAGGACCATTACCGACAAGCTGGACGCGGTCGGGAACACTACCGCCGCCGTCGGAAAAGGCTTCGCCATTGGTTCCGCCGCTTTTGCCACGGTCTCCCTGATTGTGAGCTACGTGGGCAATTATTCCTCGGAAATGACGCTGAACATCGCTTCTTTCGTGGTGGTCGCGGGCGCGATCATCGGCGGCGCCCTGGTGGAATACTTCTCCGCGATGCTGACGGACAACACCATTGATTCCGCGAAACTGATGGCCGACGAAGGCGATAAGCAGCTGACCCCTGAAGTCCTTGCCGGCAAAAAGACCCCGGATTACAACCGGATGATCGAGCTTGCCGCCAAGGAAGCGCTTCGCAAGATGCTGGTTCCCTCGGTCCTTGCCATGGTCATCCCCGTGGTCGGCGGCTTTGTGTTCGGTGTTGATTTTGTGGGCGGCCTTTTGATTGGCGCGACCATCGTTGCGATCCCCAGGGCCCTGTTCATGGGGAACTCCGGCGGCGCATTCGACAACGCGAAGAAATACATCGAATCCGGCGCGCTGAAGGGACATGGAAAAGGCTCCGCTGCGCATAAAGCCGCGGTGACCGGAGACACGGTCGGGGATACCCGCAAGGACGTTGTGGGTGTCGCGCTGGACATCTTTATCAAGACCATGTCCACGGTTGCAAACACCCTGGTCAGCCTGTTCAGGAATATCACCCTGATCCGGTAAAAAAACGGAAATCCTCGAATCAACATACGAAGCCGCGGCTGTTTAGCCGCGGCCTTTTTGTGCGCCGAGGGCGAGAAAAAACCACCAGCAGAGCTGGTGGAATAAAAGAGCTATAGCAAGAGAACCTCCTTTGCTATACTTGAAGCAGGTGTAGCAACCGCAACAAAGAGCAAAGGAGGTTGTCATTTATGGCAAATGACAGTCAAAGTCTATCACGCACGAAATGGAATTGCAAATATCACAAAGTATTTGCACCAAAGTTTCGTAGGCAGATTATCTACGGACAGATAAAGGCGGACATCGGAAAGATACTCAGGCAGCTATGTGAAGCGAAGAAGGTGGAAACCATAGAAACGGAAGCATGTCCGGACCATATCCATATGCTGGTGAGCATACCGTCGTATCTGAGTGTAGCTCAATATGTGGGGTACTTGAAAGGAAAGAGTTCGCTGATGATCTTCGATCGACATGCGAATCTGAAGTACAAGTACGGGAACAGACATTTCTGGTGCAGAGGATATTTCGTCGACACAGTAGGACGGAACAAAAAACGGATTGCGGAGTACATCCGGAATCAACTACAGGAAGACGCGATGGCAGACCAGATCAGCATGAAGGAGTATATAGACCCGTTTACGGGTGCCAAGAATAAGTAAGGCACGATAAAAGGCCGCTTTAGCGGCGGCCAGTGAAAATGTTGCGGTTGCTAAACCTTTCGGTGCGTCTTTAGACGTTGGCCGGTAATATGCCTTGAAGGCACGGTGCATACCACCGGCTTAGCCGGTGGTTTTGATTGGGCGCGCTTGGGGGCGCACGTTTCTAACGTAACCGCTCAATAACCCATACCTGCCAATTGTTTTCAAGTCATGAGACAATGTGTCCAACCGATTCTAATAGAACCTGAATTCCCGGATCACATAACTATGCATCCGCCGGTTGCCCTGCTGCCAGCAATGGCGTGACTTCCATGTCCCGGTTAATCTGTTCCTGCTTCTTCAGTACCTCGCCCTGAATCGGGGCTTTTCCTGGCTCCATAAAGCATTCAATCACATCCAGTTCGTCCAGTAATTCGTGCAGGGTATAGGTTCAGAACATTCCCGGGGATTTCAAAAGATTTCCTCGATTTGACGGTATCTTGAGAAGCCGGGCTTTTATTTGGGCATGGTATGAGAGCCGGCGTGCTTCCGCTCGTCATGGTCTGCGGTATTTTCCGTCCCGATAGCGGACGATGGCTTTTTCCTCCCGGCTGACGTGCAGGCGGCCAATCAGCCCTTAGGCTTTCATGGGCACCGTAAAATAGCAGCCAGTAGGGGAGAAGCGATTACAACCTGTTTCCTGTCAACAGCGTATTGAGAATTTTTAGCTTGAATTTATCAATTATAAAAACAATAATACAACGAAACAAACAAACGGCAATGATTACTGCAATCAGGAAGAAGATCCAACACAAAAGAAACGTTAAATTAGTTTGAGGCAATGTGTAATAAAAACTTTTCACGATGTGAAAAACAATTACTATCACTACCATATGTGATGCATAAATCAAGAAAGAACCGCTAATAATATGGGGATTTATTTTATGATAGGGTAGCCTTTGGCAAATCCATATCATAATTACTAAGAATGGCAAAAGTACAGGCTTAATGAAACGGAAAGTATCAGGAAGAAGAGCATACAGAACGATTAATGGAATCAATATATAGAACGAAAAAGACTGGACTCTACTTGTTGGATGATAACAGATGCTTTGTGGTTTATACATTCCGATTAATGAACCGGTTATATAGCAAGGCAAATATCTGAACAGTCTTTTTATCCATGTTTCGAAATGAGCATTGAGTAAATATTCAGGCCAAGCGATTATATTAAAGCCAGATATTATTACAGACAAAATGACTAAGGAAATAGAGATTGCATATATAAGAATTCTGTTGTTTTTTATTGTACATATAGGCCATACAGACAAACTAAGCAAGAAGATGGCAAATACATACCAAAGTGGTCCATCATATGGAGCAAAAAAGAAATCATACAATAATTGAGAGATGTCTTTGCTTAAAAGTGAGTGCCCTTCTGTTAACAGTTCTTTTATAAAATATATGATGTTCCAAACAAAGAATGGAATCATGAGTGAAACGAAGCGGCTTTTTATTTTATCCAGTGCATTTGTCCTGTTGGCATTGCGATAAAGCAGAAAACCGGAAGCTGTAAAAAAATACGATAAAGATAGTGCTGCCATTATATCAAATAATTGCAGAGAACTCCCTTTAATTAACTCCGGAAGAGGATAATGACCAACATAAACCAGATTCGCATGATAAAGGACTATGAAGAAAGAAAAAACAAATGAAAAATACTTCAATTTATTACTTACCGCTTCTGTCATTCATATCATCTCCATTCCAAATTGTCATTATGATTTGACAGTAAAGGCGATGATGACCGCCGCGGAGGAGGACAGGCCGCCGATGGGCAGAGTCCCCTCGATGACGCCGCTGAGCCCGTAGCGCAGCGGGTACTTCTCTGCCAGCATTTTGGCTGCTCCACGGCAATGGTCCGCCCAATCCCCGACTTTAAGATCGGGGATCGACTGGACATGGAACTGCGCCCGCTTTGGAAAGTTGAGGGACTGCAATTCCACCACCCCGTTTTCCTTGCGGCGATAGGCGATGTGGATCCCCTTGTCGATGGCCATGCCGTTGATCTTGCCCCATTGGTGGTCGATGTGCGCTCCCAGCGGGGAGATCCGATAAGGGCAAAATGCAATGGAATCCGGCATTTTTCCATAGGTCTCATAATAAAAATCTTCGCATCTCTTGGCGTGTCCCTCCCCAATCACAATTCCAAGCAGTTTGAATTGGCTGGCCTTTCCTTTTAGAGCCAAGCCAGAATATCATTCGGTATCTGTCGATACGGGATTTTGCGGAGCCATTAGGTTGGTAAAGCCGTGTTATGATCTTTAATCGTTGATGTATTGACCGTCCTTAAAGATAATCAATCCTCTGGAGCGCTGCTTTACGCCAAGGGCGTCTAACCTCTTGTTTCTTTGCCTGGCATCCTGCAGTTCTAATTTCAGCTTGTTCAAGGCATCTTTCTGGCTGGTCCCTTTTACATCGTACCTGCAGACGTTCATGTTAAATGAATTTCGCACTTTTTTCTGAGCGCCAAACAAGTTGAAGCGGTAAGAATGATTTCCTTGGACCCAAGAGTCTTTTTGCGGGCAGAAACCGGGCAGTCACCGCAAAGCGGTTGCCTTGAGGGCGGTCTGGAAGGATGGTACGATGTTCGGGGCGACGGGGGAACTGCGTTGGCCAGATTCCCTCTTCACCTGTCGCCTACCGGTCTTTGATTTTCTCTTCATTTATCTGAATAATGTTGCTCCCGGAAAGCCCTCCTCTGTGCAGATTTTGTGTGGAAACCCATCTTGCGCGTCTTGGACATCCTTTTCAAATGTGCTAAAGCGTTTTTAAAGTGTCGCGCGGAATGACGAAAGGCTAACTGGTCCAGACCTTTCAGGGAGCGTTCAGAATGGAAGCAAGCAGGTCGCCGGAAATGTAATACAGCGAGGAGCCGTCCACGTCCATGGCGTAGTGGAGCGGATCTATCCGGATAAAGGAAACGGTGCGGGTAGTCCTTTGGCCGCGCAGGACCAGCTGCACGGTCGGAGGCGTGCCGGGAGCGGGCAATTGGGTGATCTGCCCATCTGGGACCAGGGAGCGAAGGGTGTTGTTATACCAATGCAGAAAGGAATCCTGGGACAGAAGCACACCGTTCTTCCGTACGGTCAGGCTGTAAAGGACCTGACCGTTTTCATCCATCACCAGATTGCCGTTTTCCTGTACCTCTTCCATGAGTTCCAGCGTGTAATCCCACACCCGGTCCCCGTACTGAAGGGTCAGTGAGGCAAGCTGGTACACTTCCACGGCGAATGGGGAGAGGGCCAGCAGATCCGGGGAGGAAACATTGAACAGAAAATCGGAAAGAAAAAGCGAGACGGTGTATACACATCCGTCATATTCCGCGTAACGGCTGTACGCATCGGCGATCTTTCCAAAACGGACGGTCCCCTTCCGCTCCGGAAGGGAGTAGGTATGGGTTTTCCCGGCCGTGTCAGGCACGGAAAGGGTGCTTTCCGATTCCGTAAAGGAAAGGATCAGAAGGGGATGGTCCAATCCAAAGTCCGCAGGAGTACATTCTTTGGTACGGCCAACGAAATTGAGAAACGCCAGGTTTTGGATGTTCTTCAGATAACCGGACATTTTGGTTTCATCCAGCGGATAGCGATAGGGGGAAACACAGAGCCATCCGGTATCCGTGTACCGGATCTCAAGGGCATTTTCTCCGGTGATGGACAGAGAATCCAGAAGATCCGGATTGATCTTCAGCGCGGCTACGGTATGGAGCTGCTCGAACTCGTAGCTGAAGGCGGAATACATGTCTGTTCCGCCGGCGTAGAGAAGCGGGTCTTCATCCCACAGAAAATAATAATATGGGATCTCGTCCCCCTGCAGCTGGCTGCCGATGCGGATGAGATGAGAAGAACCGTCCCGGCAATCGATCCTGGCCTGGCAGGCCGCGGGGGCCAGTCCGAAAAAGGCCGGCTCAAAAGAGCCGTTGTCCGCATAGGAGAGGATCACCCGTTCTGCCCGCACGGTACAGATGTTTTCCCGGATCAAATCAAGAACAGAGGTGCGAATGGGGTAGGAAGGGTCCTGGGAAAGGACCAGGGTCTCGCCGGAGACCTCCAGGACATAGCTGTTTCCTGAGGGGGGCGTGATGGTGACCCGGGCGATCTCGTCCAGGCGGCGCTGGCACAGCAGCGTTTCCTTTTCGTTCTTTTGGATCTCCATTGGGATGGTTTCCAGGCCGGGCAAGAGCAGAAGGACGAAGATCACGGCCGCAAGGAATGCGGCTGCGCAGGCGATCTTTCCCCAAAGAGGCAGCGAATGGGCCTCTCTTTTTTTGCTGATGGGTTTCATTACAGGTTTTTCCTCGGCAGAAGGATCAACAGCGCCGCCAGAAGGATGAGAAGGGGGAAGACGCAGATGACAACATAGGCAGGGACCAAGGAAGTCATGCGCAGATTTTCCCGGCTTTCCTTGGGCGCGATATCCAGGCTGATGGGAGACTCGCCCTGAAGATATTGGAGGGATTCATAGAGAAAATCGGCGGAATAGGTGTTGCTTTCCACCCAGTAATCGGTGAACATCAAGGTGTTTCCGATGATCTCCGCTTTGGAGATGGATCCGTCCTTTGAAATGCGTCTTGCCAGAACAGCCAGCGCAAACACGCCTTCTTCGTCCGTGCTTTGCTTTTCCGTGCTGTCCGGCTCGTTTTCAGTATAATCGCGCACATAGCTGTTTCCGCTCAGCAGAAGCGTATCCAGATGCAGTCTATTGCCGGTATATTCCACCGGTTTCAGGGCACGGCTTCCCGGAAGCATCAGGATGGAGCGGCCGGAATCCAACAGCTCTTTTGTCAGATCAGTCCTCTGCATATGGGGCATCAGGAAAGCGGGCAGGTCATCGTAATAGCTCGCGGTATCCGCGGGATCGGACATGACCAGGCCGGGATAGAACTGAATGCCGTATTCAAGCAGAAGGGCATTGTAATTGTGCAGATCAAAAGGATCGCTGTAATTGGACAGGATGAAAAAATCGCCGCCCTCGTCCGCGAAGGCGATCAGCAGGGAGAGCTCCTTCTCGCTGATGTCCAGCTTTGGACTCAGGATCAGCAGGGGCTTGGCCGGGTCCAAAGAATCACCGTTCAGCAGATTGACCTGCTGGATCAGGTAATTGGCGTCCGTCAGAAGGGTTTGGAGGTTTGAGAAGTTTTCGCCGCTCAGTTCGTTGTGCCCCGAGAGCATCTGGACACAAAGCGGGTCGTCCTGGGAAACGTAAACGATGGCTTCCGTAAGGGGTTTCTCATAATTGTAGCCGGTCTGGATATAATAACCCGACTCGGTGCTGTATTCGTATACCGGGAAATCGGTGGCATTCAGAAGGCGGGCGCGGCTGGTCTCCGGGCAGTAAGCGATAATGCAGTCGCTGGAGACCTTCCCTTCCCCAAGAATGCCGCTGAACATGGTCAGAAGCTGGGGGCTTTTGGCCAGGTTTTCCTCGGAATAGGCAAAATGGGGGGTAATGCTTTCATACCGGTCCAGCAGGGAACGAATGGTCTGGTTGGGGGTGCCTTCGCTGCTGATGACGTAGATATGGATGTCCTTGTCCAGCTGGGACAGGATATTCGTGGTGATCTGGCTTTGGGTGGTGGCGCCGTTGAAGGAAAAATCGGTCTGTAGTGCGTACTCATCTTCCAGACGGTCAAAGATCAGCGCCAGCAGAATCAGCGCGGTGACGACGAACACCGTAAGCAGGACGGACAGGGTGCCGTAACGGAACCGGGGCTGGTTCCAAAAGGACTGCTTTTTGTCATTGGGCATATTACATATCACTCCATCTGCGGGTGTCAAGAACACGGACGCACAGGAAAAGCATGGCGGCTATAAAAGACACGCCAAAGAAAACATTGGCATAACTGAGCTGGCCAAGGGTGAAAGGGGTGAACCGTTGGTAAAGGCTCAGGAAATGAAAGATCCTTTCCGCGACGGTGCCCTTTGCGGCAAGGGCGAGCACATCAAAAAACCAGACGAACAGATTGACGCCAAAGCAGAAGAGCGCCGCCGTGACCGGATTCTTGGCCAGGCTGGATACGAACAGATCCAGGGCAATGAAACAGCATCCCATCAGCGCAAAGCCCAGATAACCGACCGCGGTCTCCGCAGGATACAGTTTCCCGTATACCGCTACGAGGAGCGGGTAGACAAAGGAAAGGAGGATGGCCAAAAGAAGCACCGTGCAGGCGGCAAGGTATTTCCCCAGGATGATGGAGGTCAGCGGACAGGGGGAGGAGAACAGAAGGGCGTCGGAACGGGCCTGCCTTTCCCCGGCCAAAAGCCGCATGGTCAGGATCGGGCAAAGCAGCATCCAGAGATAGCTCATGTTCCGCAGCAGGAACAGGATGTCTCCGGACCGCTCCGCCAGGTTGCCCACGCCGAAAAAAATGCTGCACAGCGCAAGAAAAACCCCTGTAAAAACATATCCGACGGGGGTGTAAAAATAGCTTTGGAGTTCTTTTCTGTAGATGGCGTTCATGGTGTCAGTTCCTCTCAAGGCTGCTTTCGCTGACCTTGAAAAAAATATCTTCCAGACTGTCTTCCACGGGCATCAGGCGCAGCAAAGGCGCGTTCATGCCGGACAGCAGGGTGAAGAGGGATCTTTCCGGCTGGTACCCCGGTTTGCAGGTCAAAAGCACCGTCGTAATGCCCGGTTGGTCGCTCTGAAGCGCTTCGACCTTCTCGAAATAATCCACGGAATGAAGGGCGGGCAGCAGGAGTCCTTTCCCGATGGCGACCGTGGCTTTCAAAACCCTGGATTCGGACGCCTCCAGGGACTTGTCCGCGATGAGAACGCCGTGGCTCAGGATGACTGCGCGGGTGCATACGGCCTGGACCTCATGCAGCATATGAGAGGAAAAAAGGATGGTCTTTTCCCCCTTGAAAGAGAGGAGGATCTTCCTGAATTCGCTGGACTGGATCGGGTCCAGGCCGGACGTGGGCTCGTCCAGGACCAGGATCCGGGGATCCCCGCACAGGGCCTGGGCCAGTCCGACCCGCTGCCGGAGCCCCTTGGACAGATTGCCGATCCGCCGGGGAAGAACGTCGGTCAGCTGGGTCATTTCCGCGATTTCATCTACATGGGCGGGGATGCTTTTCTCCCGGGTCTCCCTTAAGCGGCAGACAAAGCAAAGGTAATCCCGCACCGTCATTTCATCGTAAAGAGGAACGATCTCCGGAAGATAGCCGATTTGCCGCTTGACCTGGCGGGGCTCTGTCAAAATGTCACAGGAGTCGATCAGCGTTCTGCCGGAGGAAGGGGAGAGACAGCCGGTAAGGATGTTCAGCAGCGTGCTTTTCCCCGCGCCGTTGGACCCGAGCAGCCCCAGGATCTGTCCGTTTGGAATGGAGAGGCGGATGTCCCTGAGGGCATAGCGGTCGCCGTATTTTTTGCTGATGTTTTCTAAGGTAATCATGCCTGCTCCTTTCCTCCTGTGATAAGCCATTATAGCACAGGCCCGAGGGAGCATACATTAATTTTTTGTAAAAGAAAAAGCGCCGGAAAGGCGCCGGCGGAAGGGTCAGAGCAGGTCTCCTTCCAGGTCCTGCAGGGAATCGATCCGGATGGTCTCACCTGGGGAGAGGCCATTGGATGCATAGAACTGCAAAAGGCGTTCCGGTGCGTTTACCCTTCTGACTTTCGCCTGGATCATACGCAAAGCGCCGCCTTCCTTGCGCGGATCCGGCTCAAACAGGGTCGCGCGGACCAGAGGGTGCGTTCCGGAACGGATCAGCTCGTCTATGCGGCCAAGCTTCCGGTCCAACAGGGCTTTTTCCCAGTCGCTCAGTTCGGGTCTTTGTTCGGTCAGCCTGGCCGTTTCGGCGATGACGCCGTCAAACCCCACCAAAGCGGCATAAGGGCTGAATTGCGCGGCACGGTTGTACAGGCTCATGCGGGGCCTGGCCGGGTTCCTGGGGCGCGGAAGATCCAGCATGTCCGCATACGGTTCAAGGTCGTCTTTCATGTCTCGTCTCCCGCGCTGTGGCCGCCGATCTGCCTGTTCCGCTGGAGCGTCGTTCCGTCCGGCAGAAGGTTCATCCCCTTCAGCAGAGCGTTCTTGCCAAAGCGGTCCTGGATCTCAAGCACCGCCTTCTGGACGCGGTGTTCCTGGGCCTCGGTGGAGCGCAGCGCCTTTTTCTTTTGCTCCGTTTCGATAAAATCTGCGAGAAAATTCATCTGCATGTGGGTCTCGACGGGGATTTCCGCTTCCGGGATCAGTCCGCAGGCGGCGATGTTCACCCTGCGGACCAAAAGCAAACGGTCGACGACCCGGTCATAGATCTTCAGGACAGCCTCCGTCAGACTGCGGGCCGAGCTGGTGTAATGGTCCAGATTTCCGGTGCCATGGGCATGCCTTGGGACCCGGCGCCCATAGTAATCGATGCCGACGGCCCCGCGGTATTGCCTGCCCGCTTCCCCGTTCAGGCTTTCCCGGTCATAGGCGATATCCAAAACCAGCTGCTTTGTGACCGCCTGCTTTCGGACCAGATCAAGGGCCAGCAGCTCTGTCATTTCTTTAACGATCAGGCGGCATTGTTCGAAGGTGTAGGGCTTATGGAGCACCTGCCCGCTGGAAAGGCTGGCGGTGGCAGGGCGGTATTGCTTGATGACCTCCATGGGGGTGGGCTCCCATCCCCAGGCGTGGTCGATCAGCAATTCCGCGTTGATGCCAAAGACATGGTACAATTGCTCCTCCCGGACGGGGTCCAGAGAGGCCCTGGCGAGATCCCCCATGGTGTGGATCATCATGCGTTCCAGACGGGAGGCGATGCCGCCTCCGATGCGCCAGAAGTCGGTCAGCGGACGGTGGGCCCATAAAAGCTCCCGGTAGGACCGCTCATTCAGTTCGGCGATTCGTACGCCGTCTTTGTCGGGCAGGGATTTTTTGGCCACGATATCCATGGCGACCTTGGCCAGGTACAGATTCGTGCCGATCCCGGCGGTGGCGGTTATGCCTGTGTTGTACAGGACCTCGCGCACCATGGTCATGGTCAGTTCATGGGCCGTCATGCCGTAGGTTTTCAAATAGCCGGTCAGGTCGATAAAGACTTCGTCGATGGAATACACCAGAATATCCTCAGGCGCGATGTATTTGAGGTAGGTCTGGTAGATGCGGCTGCTGTATTCCTCGTAGAGCCGCATGCGGGGCGGGGCAACGATATAGGACAGCTCCAGGGTGGGATCCGCCTCCAGCGCTTCCGAATCAAACGAGGCGCTTGAAAAATGAAAGCCGCCGTTTTCCGTATCCCGCTGGAGAGCCCCGGAGCGTTTGGCGCGGTTCAGGCGTTCCCGGTTGATGGTGCGTACCTTTTCTACGACCTCAAACAGGCGGGGCCTTCCCGGAATGCCATGGGCCTTCAGGGAGGGGGAGACAGCGAGACAGATGGTCTTTTCCGTGCGGCTCGCGTCTGCTACGACCAAATGGGTGGTCAGGGGGTTCAGATGCCGTTCGGCGCATTCCACGCTCGCGTAAAAGCTTTTGGCGTCGATCCCGACGTACTGCCGGACGCTTTCTGCCATAGGCCGTTCCTGCCCCTTTCTGTCATACGGGTTCCGTTACGGGCGTTTCCACATACCAGCGGGCGACCCTGCTGGAAAACGCCGAGTCCGTCCATTCGAAAAAAAGGTGCTTCTCTTCCCCGCGGATGATCACCGTATAGCAGGCCCCGTCAATGCCGCGGCGGTAAAGGGACGCGGGCCGGAAATCCTTCACCGCGTCGATCCGGAAGGTGCGGCCGTCCGCCCAGGTAATGGACTTTGGGTGCATATAGCCGGTGGAGTCAAAATCGGAATTGACCTTGACATAGACCCGCTCCTGTCTTGCCCGGTGAGATCCGCTTTCGTTTTTTTGCGTATGCATGGGAACCCCTCTCATTCGTTCAAATCGTCGAAGGCAGCCTGGATCTTTTCCGCGAGAGGATCGGGGGCGATGTCCTGCGCCCCGACCAGCCCCGTCACCCGGCCAAAGACGCGGATTTCCGTTCCGTCGTCAAAGCGGATGGGACGGTAACGGGGATTCAGGGAATACAGGCCGTCCGGCTGAAATTGCTTGATGAAAGACTCTCCGTTGACAATGAAAATCCCGACCTGGCCGGGCAGGACCCGGACGGAAGTGTCCACATACACGAAACTTCCGTTCGGATAATCAGGCTCCATGCTGCGGCCGTTCACATGGATCACGCCGTCGGTCCCGTGAGGAACACGGTCGGACAAAAGGAAAAGGGTTTTGTTTTCCGCCCTGTCCTGCATGGGGGACCCGACCCCTGCCGCGGCGGCCTCCTCATACAGGCACAGCGGCCGGTAAAGGGATCTGAGACGACGCTTTTCCTGCGCGTCCTGCCGGAACTGAAGCCGCTGCATGAGCTCAAGGACTGTCGTCCGGTCGTACCGGTCCAGAAGGCGAAAGGTATCCAGAAACGCCCGGTCCTGCCTGGGCAGCGCGGCTTCGGCCTTCATGCCGAGCAGCTCGGTGACCGGAAGATCCAGCGCCTCGCACAGACGGGGCAGGGTGCCGATATCCGGGCGTGTCAGCCCCAGCTCCCAATTGCCGACCGCTGTCTTGGTCACCCCAAGCTGTTCGGCCAGGTCCGCCTGCCCCAGACGGGCGTCCAGACGGTACCTGCGGATCACCTGGCCGATATGAGCCGTGACGGAAGCATCGGCGGCGGGACGCCGCCTGACGCCGCCTTTTCGTCCGGATCCGGCAGGATGTTTGTCCATTGGATTTCCTCCCCTAAGCTTTTCCTGTATGTGTCTTTCCGATCTCATTGTAGCACATAAATAATTGTCTGTAAACAGATAAATGCAGATATAAAACAATTATTTATGTGAATATCGGGGCGGGACGGGGCTTTCAGGACCATGCTTCCAAAGAGAACGGGGATCGGGAGAAACCGGAAAAAGTACATCTTTTCTTTTTTGGACGTCGCGGATATAATAAGCAGGCGGAAAACGCAAAGAACGGCGATCCGGGCAGATCCCGGAAGCCCGAAACAGCGGGGAAGAAAAATGGAGAACGGAATTGTAAAAAAAGGAAAAGATCCCCGCCCGGTTGGCGTCTTTGACAGTGGTGCGGGCGGAATCAGTGTTTTAAGGGAGATCCGGAAACTGCTTCCCGCGGAGGACCTGGTTTTTTACGGCGATGATCTGAATGCGCCCTATGGCACGAAGCCTGTGGAACAGATACGGGCCCTGGCGGAAAACGCGGTGAAAAAGCTGTTGTCGTTTGACAGCAAGGCGGTGGTCATCGCCTGCAACACAGCCACGGCTGCGGCCGCGGAGGCCCTTCGGGCAGAATATGATTTTCCCATCATTGGCATGGAACCCGCGATCAAACCGGCGGCGTCGATCAGGAAGGACGGGATCGTCCTGAGCATGGCGACCCCCGGCACCATTGGAAGCGAAAAATACCGCAGGCTGTATGAGCGGTATGGGGAAGGGGTGATCTCCATTCCGTGTCCGGGACTGATGGAGTTTGTGGAGCGGGAGGAACTGGATTCCCCGGCGCTGCACGCCTGCCTGGAGCGACTCTTCGCACCCTACAGGGACCGGAAAGTGGACGCGGTCGTCCTGGGATGCACCCATTATGTATTTCTCAAACATGCGATCCGCGCCTGTTTCGGCCCTGAAACGGCCCTTGTTGACGGAAATGAGGGTACGGCGAGACAGCTGAAAAAACGGCTCGAGGAGGAAGCCCTTCTGGCCCCGGAAGGCCGGAAAGGGGAAACAAGGATCCATTCAAGCGGGGGCGAAGTCTTTGTGAGCAGGCTGACAAGGCTGTACCGGTGGACGGAGGAATGAGGGAGAGGCCCCAAGGCATCCCTGCGGAGAGGGAAAAGCGGAGCGGGAGAGGCATGAAAAGGCCGTCCCCGGGAAGAAGGAGGAAGGAACATGCCGGTGAAGGAAAAGGTTGGACACGTTCTGGAAGAAGCGGTAAAGAACAGGGAAGCGGCGGGACTGAGCGTTCTTGTGCTGAAGAACGGCAGGGAGGCTCTGTATGCCCAGGCGGGAGTGGCGGACAGGAAACGTGAAATCCCCCTTGAAAGGGATACCATTTTCAGGCTCTACAGCCAGACCAAGCCCATTACGGCCGCGGCGGTGATGCTGCTTGTGGAAAATGGGTGCATTGATCTGATGGACCCGGCGGAAAAATACCTTCCGGGTTTCAAAAATCAGAAGGTCTGGACGGAAAAGGGCTTGGTACCGGTTCAGAGAAGCGTAAATCTCCGGGATCTTCTTGGAATGACCGCGGGTCTGTGCTATCCGGCCGAGGACGCGCCGGGGCAGTACGCGGCGAAGGTGTTTGACGAAAACCAGCGCATGATGGATGAAGGGAAACCGGGCTATTCCACGGTGGAGTTTTGTGACCGGCTTGGCAGGGAGCCTCTTGCTTTTCAGCCCGGGACGCATTTCCGCTATTCGACCTGCGCGGATGTGCTTGGCGCGGTTGTGGAGGTGGCGTCCGGGATGAAATATTCCGCGTTCCTCAGGCAGGCTTTCTTTGAACCGCTGGGGATGAAAGATACCGCTTTCTGGGTGCCGGAGGAAAAGCGGACCCGGTTCGCCGAGTGCTATGTACGGACCGGCGACGGGCTGAAGGAGTGGACCGGCAGAAACCTTTGCTGCGGGGATTATTCCAGGGAACCCGCCTTTGAAAGCGGCGGGGCGGGACTTGTGAGCACGCTGGATGATTACGCGGCGTTTTCCGGGATGCTGCTTCAGGAGGGCCTCTATCAGGGAAAGCGGATCCTCAGCCCGGAAAGCGTGCGCTTTATGACCGCGGCCCAACTGATGCCGGGTCCTCAAAGCGAGATGTGGGACAGCCTGTGGGGATTTGGATACGGGAAATTGATGCGGACCGCGCTGGAGCCCGGTCAGTACGCCGGGTTCATGCGGCGTGGGGAATATGGCTGGGACGGATGGCTGGGGACGTATTTCGCCAATTTCCCGCAGGAGAAAATGACGATTTTGATGATGCAGAATACCACGGATACAGGCACCGTGACCGTGACGAGGAAGGTGCGCAACGTGATCCTTGCTGCGGAAAGCGGGGGAGAACTTTGATGCAGGCCGGCCTTGAAGTGCCTGTCAGGCTGTGCGTTACGGACCTGGACGGGTGCCTGCTGGACGCGTCGGGCCGTCTGCCGGAAGGCTTTTTTGAAACCGTGGAGCGGTGCGGACAGCGGGGCGTGACGGTCTGCGCGGCCAGCGGGCGGAGCGTACAGGGGATCAAAAAGGTCTTTGGACCGGCATCGGACCGCCTCGCACTGATTTCGGACAACGGCGGGCGTGTGTTCATCCGAGGCGAGGAGCAGGTTTGCCGGGATATTCCACGGGCGCTGTGGGCGCCTGTGGCCGCACTGGCCAGAGAATGCGGCGGAGTTCATACGGTGCTGACCCTTACGGAGGGGGCGGTGCTGGATTCTTTCCGTGCGCTCAGCCCGCGCGAAGCGCAGGAACTGGAAAAATACTATCCCAAATGGAGCCCGGAGGATCTCTCCTCTTTCACCGAAAATGCGGTCAAGCTTTCTCTGCTGTACTTTGGGGATATCGAGAGGGAGATCCTGCCGCGTTTTGCCTGCTTTGGCGAAAGGGGGCTGGCGGTGCGCTGCACGGCGCCCATCTGGATCGACGTGAACCGGGCGGATGTGGACAAGAGTGACGGGGTGAGGGACCTGCAGCGCATACTGAATGTATCTCCGCGGGAAACGGCCGTCTTCGGGGACTACCTGAACGACCTTTCCATGGCGGACTGCGCAGGATGGTCTTTTGCCCCGGCAAACGCCCATCCGGAGGTGAGAAAACGCTTCAACCGCCACATCGGGCATCATGACACGGGCAGTGTCCAACAGGCGATCCGCCTGCTGGCGGAAGGCTGTTTGCCGCCGGAAATCCGGACGGAACAGGAGGATTAAAACGAAATGAAAGCAGAAGAATGGAAAGAATCGATTTCCGGGCGCGTCCGGGAAATCCTTTTGAAGGCAGGGGAGATTATCCTCGGCGCCCATGTGGAAAGGCGGGATATCCGCGCCAAAGGCGGAAAAGCGGATTTTGTGACGGCCTATGATGTTCGGGTGCAGGAGTACCTGATCGGTCAGCTTGCTTCCCTGATCCCCGATGCCGCTTTTTTCGGCGAGGAGGATACGAAGGGGAGCGGAAGAATCCTGGGGAACGGGCCGGTCTTTATCATTGATCCCATCGACGGGACCACCAATTTTATGTTCGACCGCAGGCATTCCTGTATTTCTGTGGCGCTCTGCTGTGACCGGAGGGTTTGCTTTGCCTGGGTTTATCAGCCTTATACCGGTGAATTGTGGACAGCGGAGGAAGGCGCGGGCGCATTTCTCAACGGGGAACGCCTGCACCCAGCGGACCTGACGCTGGAGGAGGGCGTCGCAGCCTTCGGCGCCGCAAGACACTACGGCTATGATCCGGATCCGCTGTTCAGACTGGTACGGAACCTGTTTGAGCACAGCCTGGGCGTACGGGAAGGGGGAAGTGCCGCGATAGACCTTTGCAGGGTGGCGGCCGGTGGAAATATCTGCTATCTGGAACCGATGATTTCCCCCTGGGATTATGCCGCGTCGTCCCTGATCCTTCATGAAGCCGGATGCCTGATCACCCAATGGAGCGGGGAGAGGATCACCCTGGACAGAAGCTGCAGCATCCTGGCTGCTCCGCCGCAGGCCTATGGAGAACTGAGACGTTTGATCGACCGGGACAAAGCCGACCATGTTCACCTGGGAAAGGACGCGCGGCCTGGAAAAGGAAACGCTGCCGCACCGTCCGAAGCGGATCTGATCGAGGTGACCGGGGAAGAGGACTGGCAGGACGAAACGGAGAGGACGTACCGGGACGGAAGCCTGATACAGGAATGCTGGAAGGACCGTTCCTACTGAGCGCATGTGCATTCGTTGTTGTTCTGTCTTCTCCGGACGACAGCTTGGACCATTATTTGCGGAATTGGGTCTTCCGTTCTTTATTCCGGACGGAAAGTTTGTTATGATGGAGGCGCTGACGGATACAGCGCCTTTTCCTCTGCGGAAGGCCGGTGTTGTCTTATTTGCAAGTAACGTACCTTTTGGAGGATGAGTATGATCAGCTTTGAAAACGTGACCAAGCAATACCTCAAGAGCAGCGTAAAGGCAGTGGACGGACTGACGTTGAAGGTGGAAGCCGGAGAGCTTTTCGGCTTTATCGGTCCCAATGGAGCGGGAAAGACCACCACCATCAAAATGCTTACGGGCATCCTTCGGCCGACGGAGGGAAGAGTCTTTGTGGACGGGACGGACATGGCTTCGGACCCCATTACAGCCAAGCGCAAACTGGGGTTCGTTCCGGACGGCGCGGATCTGTTCGACCGGCTTACCGGCATGGAATATCTGAATTTTCTCGGCGACATGTACGGGGTTTCCGCCTCGGACCGGAAGGCGCGCATGGAAAAATACCTGGATCTGTTTGAACTGACAGACGCCGTCGGAGGCCGCATCGCGGGCTATTCCAAGGGCATGCGTCAAAAACTGGCGACCATCGGATCCCTGATCCACGACCCGGACGTATGGGTGCTGGACGAGCCGATGATGGGCCTGGACCCCAAAGCTTCCTATGAGCTGAAAGAAGAAATGAAGCGTCAGTGCGCCCAAGGGAAAACGGTTTTCTTTTCCACCCATGTCCTGGACGTGGCGGAAAAGCTGTGCACCCGCGTCGCGCTGATCCACCATGGCCGTCTTGCCGCGGAAGGAACCATCGAGGCCCTCAAGAACGCGGAGCACGCGGAAAGTCTGGAGCAGATTTTCCTGGAGCTGACCGAAGACGGGCACCAGGAAGAAGAATGATCCCCCTGGCTGTATTACACAGGGAAGGTTCCTGAATGCCGGAAAGGACAAAACGATGACACAGTTTCTTGCGCTGCTCAGGCTGGAGCTGAGCGGAATCCTGTCTGAACTCTCCAACAGCGGAAACAAACAGAAGGGCAAAGTGAGCCGGGGCCTCATGACAGTCGTTCTGCTGGTCCTGGTCGCCGGATCCCTCGTCTGGTTCGAAGTGCGCGCGCTGGATATTCTGATCCCCCTGAAGTCGCCGGAGATCCTGCTGAAGATGCTGGTCTTTGCCAGCATGCTGATGACGTTTGTGTATGGCTTTTTGCAGGTGCTCAGCAGGATGTATTTTACAAAAGATATCGCCCTGCTGGCCTATCTTCCCACCCGGGACACCACGGTCTATACCGCGAAGCTTTCCGGACAGTTCCTGTACGAGATCGCTGTCAGCACGCTTCTGATCCTGCCGGGGACGGTCGTGTACATGGTCCGTCTCGGATTTGACGCGGCGCTGTTGTGCCGGGCCCTGATGCTGTGTGTGCTGACGCCGATCCTGCCGATCTGCCTGTGCGCGGTCATTTCGGGCGCCCTGACCAAAGTGCCGGGCTTCTGGAAGCACAGGGAAACCGTGACCACGGTTTTCACCGTGATCCTGCTGCTCGGGGTCTTCACCTTTTCCTTCTTTACAGGACAGGCCGGCGGACGCTCTTCGGATGATGAATCCATGCGCATGATGGTGACCGGGCTCTCTTCTTTGACCGACGAGGTGATCGCCCGGGTGCCGCCTGCTGCCTGGGGCGCCGAAGCCATGATGGGCAATTGGCTTTCCATGCTGCTTCTTTTTGCGGTCAGCGCGGCGTCGCTTGGACTGTGCATGCTGCTTTTCGGGCGGAATTATATCAGCGAAGCGGCTTCCGGAAACGAAAGCACGGCCGATTTTAAAAAGGTGGACTTGGCGAACGTCCGGATCGAAAAGAAGTCTGCCCTGATGGCGCTGACCAAAAGAGAGATCCGGGAAATGCTCCGTACCCCCGCTTATCTGATCAACGGCATGCTGGGTCCGGTGATCATGCCCACGCTGATGACCGTCATGATGCTCGTTTCCATCATGAGCGCCGCAGAGGGGGGGATCCAGGCTGTTCTCGAGGGACTGGGCAACGGAAAGGGCATCATGCTGATCGTCACGATCTTCATGACCTGTATGGTCAGCCTGATGGCCGGCATGAACAGTGTCGCCTCCACTGCCGTCAGCCGGGAGGGAAAGCGGCATGGCCTGATGATGAGCTACCCGGTCTCGGCCCGCACCATCGTCAGGAGCAAGTTCCTGGCCGGGCTCTTCTTTTCCATGCTTGGGGTCCTGCCCCCGCCCATGATCTGCCTGATCCTGATCCCCGGGTTTGGCTCCTACGCGCTCCTGATGCTGCTATGGACCGGTTTGCTGGCTTATTGCGGCACGGCCGCAGGTCTGGCCATTGATCTTGGACGACCCAAACTGGATTGGATCAACGAGAACCAGGCCATCAAGCAAAACATGAACCAGATCCTTGGAATGCTTTTGATCTTTGTGGTCCTGGGCATCTTTGGGGTCAGCGCGGTGGTCCTGTTCGGCATGGATCTGGACGTGCGGCTCCTTGCTGTGATCGAAACGGCGATCCTTGCTTTGATGGGTCTTGCTTTCACCCTGTGGCTGAAGAAAGCATCAAAAGCCTACGGGCGGATCGAGGCGTGAGCCGCCCCCTGTTTCCCGGGCAGAAGGGCTGTGGGTCCCTTTTCCTGCGGACGGAGCAGTCTTTTGCGCCGGGAAATGCGGATGGAGAAGAAAAATCTTCTTTACAATTCCCACTTTTTGCTTTATCATGGATACGAAATCGCTGATGGGGACAAGTACGTTTCGCTTCCGCCTTCAGAGAGGGCTGCCGCGGCTGCAAGCGGCCTGACGGAGCAGACCGAACAACCACCCCGGAGAGGCCTGTGAACAGGCACGGTGATGCCGTTATCATCAACAAAGAAGCGGCCGGTATCCACGGATGCCGGCAACAAGGGTGGAACCGCGCTTATTGCGTCCCTTGCAGGTCAGCGGCCTGCAGGGGATGTTTTCATTCTGCAAGCCAGCATCATTAAAAAGGAGCAGATACCATGGACAAGGAAGAGTACAAGCAGTATTACCTGAGCGTGTACAGGCACAGCCTGGCGCACATTCTGGCCAAGGCGGTCTTTGAACTGTTTGGCAAGGATGATGTGCAGATCGCCATCGGCCCCCAGATCGCGGACGGATTCTACTACGATTTTCTGCTGCCCAGGCCCTGCGTCAACGAGGATTTCCCGCTCATCGAAAACAAGATGAAGGAGATCATCAAGCGCCGGGAGGACTGGACCTGCAAGGAAGTCAGCAAGGACGAGGCGCTTGAGATCTTCAAGGGCCAGAAATTCAAGGAAGAACTGATCAACGACCTCCCCGGGGACGAAAAGATCACCGTCTATTATACAGGCGATGATTTTGTAGACCTCTGCCGCGGGCCTCATATTTCCAACAGCCAGGAATTGATGAACGCGGCCTTCCAGGTCCGTGCGGTTTCCGGCAGCTATTGGCGCGGAGACGAGCACAGGGACCAGCTGCAGCGGATCTACGTTTATGCCTTCCCGGACCAGAAGGCCCTGAAAGAACACCTGCAGTGGATCAAGGAAGCCATGGAGCGGGATCACAAGAAACTGGGGCCGCAGCTGGATCTGTTCATGTTCGACGATACGGCCCCAGGCATGCCCTATTGGCTGCCCCGCGGGTGGAAAATGTATCAGGCCCTTTTGGCTTATTCCAGAGAGATCCAGTGGAGGCATGGCTATACGGAGATTTCCGCCCCGCTGGTCAACAAAAAGAAGCTTTGGCTTATCAGCGGACACTGGGCCCACTATGTGAACAACATGTTCATGATCCCCGGCATTTCGGGCTGGCTCGCCGCGGATGCCGAGATCCCGAACGTGCAGGAAAACCTTCAGGACAGCGCTGCCAAACCGGTTACCGTGCAGCTGCCCAAGAATTCTGCGATTTTCAACCGTGAATTGGAGGACACCATGGGTGCCAAGCCCATGAACTGCCCCAACGCGATGATGACTTACAAGCGCCGCGTGCACTCCTATAAGGAACTGCCTATCCGGTACAGCGAATATGATGTGCTGCATCGCAAGGAAAAATCTGGGCAGATGAACGGGCTCTTCCGGGTGCAGGAATTCCGCCAGGACGATGATCATACCTTCGTGATGGAAAGCCAGATCGAGAGCGAGATCGCCGACATCATTTCCATCGCCGATGAGATCTACGGCACCTTTGGGGTGACGTACCGCGCGGAACTGTCCACCCGTCCGGAAGACTTCATGGGAGATATCGAGGTTTGGAACCGTGCAGAGGCTGCCCTGAAGAAGATCCTGGACGAAAAATACGGCGTGGGCGGCTATGAGATCAATGAAGGGGACGGCGCCTTCTACGGGCCCAAGATCGATCTGCAGATCAAGGATGCCCTGGGCCGTGAATGGCAGTGCGGCACCATTCAGCTGGACTTCCAGCTGCCCCATAACTTTGGGCTGACTTACCAGACCAAGGAAGGCGGCACGGAAATGCCCGTGGTCATCCACCGCGCCATTTATGGCTCTCTGGAGCGGTTCATCGGCATCATCATTGAGCACTTCAAGGGCGCTTTCCCCTTCTGGATGAGCCCCATGCAGGTAGGTGTGGTGCCGATCCGCACCGAACACAATGAATACGCCAAGGAAGTGGTGGCGCTCCTGGAGGAGCATGGCATCCGGGTCGAGGTGGATTATGCGGACAAGAACATGAACGAGAAGGTCAAGTTCTTCAAAACCATGAAAGATCCCTATATCCTGGTGCTGGGAGACAAGGAAGCCGCCGATCGCACGGTCTCAGTGACCATCCGGGGCCAGAAACAGCAGCTGCATGACCTGCCGCTTGAGAAATTCGCGGCGCTGTGCGACCGCATGAACCGCACCCATGCCATTGACCTGACGGCGGAAGCCGAATAAGCTGCATATCCTGCCTTCGCGGGAAGGAACGCACGAGACATAACGTCAGAGGAGGAAAACACATGCCCCAGGGAAATGTTAGACCCCAGGAAATGGAACGGATCACCACCCAGGCGCTCGCGGAAGCGTTTATCCGGGAGCAAATCGAGGAACTGAGGAACCAGATCGGCGACGGAAAAGTTCTCCTGGCGCTCTCCGGCGGGGTGGATTCCTCCGTGGTAGCCGCCCTTCTTATCAAGGCAGTCGGTAAACAGCTGACCTGCATTCATGTCAATCATGGACTGATGCGCAAAGGAGAAAGCGAGCAGGTCATTGACGTTTTCAGGAAGCAGCTTGGGGCAAACCTGATTTACATCGACGCGACGGACCGTTTTCTGGACAAGCTGGCCGGCGTATCGGACCCGGAGCAGAAGCGCAAAATCATCGGTGGGGAGTTCATCCGCGTGTTTGAGGAGGAATCCTCCAAGCTGAGCGGGATCTCCTTCCTGGCACAGGGAACCATCTATCCGGACATTCTTGAATCCGACGGCATCAAGAGCCACCACAACGTGGGCGGCCTTCCTGAGGATGTTCATTTTGAACTGGTGGAGCCGGTCAAGCTCCTGTTCAAGGATGAAGTGCGGGAAGTGGGCAGGGCCCTTGGCCTTCCGGACAGCATGGTTGACCGCCAGCCCTTCCCGGGCCCCGGGCTTGGGGTCAGGTGTGTAGGCGCCATTACGCGGGACAGGCTTGCCGCCGTACGGGAGAGCGATGCCATTCTTCGGGAGGAATTCGAAAAAGCCGGGCTTCAGGGAAAGGTTTGGCAGTATTTCACCATCGTTCCCGATTTCAAATCCACCGGCATCAAGGATGGAAAACGCTCCTTTGAATGGCCCGTGGTCCTTCGCGCGGTCAATACCCGCGATGCCATGAGCGCGACCGTGGAGGAAGTGCCGTGGCCGGTGCTGAACCGTATTACAGAGCGGATTACCCATGAAGTACCCGGAGTCAACCGTGTCCTTTATGACCTGACGCCCAAACCGACCGGAACCATCGAGTGGGAATAAAGGCTGAAATCCTGAAACCCGCATGAAATAAGGGTTTTCGGGCGGCCAAAGTCCCGCGTGGCAACAATTTGGCAACAAAAATCCATCATTCTGAAAATGAGGGCTAACTGATTTTGTGTAGATCAGTTAGCCCTATTTCTATGCATTTTCAGAAGGATGGAGGTGTTACTCGTGATCATTGTCTGGATTCTGCTGCAATCCGGCGATCAGATCATCCATCAGGCCCTGGGACGGAACTTTCACCCACCGCCTGGTGGTATCGCCATCGGGGAAATTATAACGCCACTGGTCATAGGCTTCTTGGGTGATCTCGCCCTTCCGCAGCGCATTGGCCGCTGCCTGCCATTCATACAGCATCCGGTGCAGCTCAGCCGCCTGCTGGCTTTCTCTCAGATTCACCCGCAGGCAAACATCGCCCTCGGATTCCTCCACATACAGGCCATATCGGTCTTCCAGGGTGAAAAGCGTGTGCATGAGACCAACATAGGAATCAATATCCGGAACCGAGATGGCATGGGGCGATACACCGAAGATTTGGGCCATCTGTGCTGTCAGATCGGCCTTCGGATTCCGGTCCTCGGATTCATACTGCGCCATGCGTACATCGGCGGAATTAGCCGGGAAGCCCAGAAGCTGCCCCAAATAACGCTGCGTCATCTTCATGCGCTTGCGGAAATGATGAATGCGCTCGCCAGTAGCCATGAGAAAGTCCCCTTTCAATGAGATATGCTTAGTATAACAGATTTGTTTAGGAGAATCAATATGAAATTGGAGAATTGTGAAATCAAGCGGTATGGGAGCACTTTTCTGACCGCACCGGAAGCGGCCCAGCTCCTGCACATCTCAACCTCTCACGCCTACAAGGTCATCCACCGGCTGAATCAGGAACTGAAAGCCCAGGGCTTTCTCACCATCGCCGGACGGATCAGCCGGAATTATCTTCTTCAGCGTACCATGGGAAAAGCATCGGAAGAGGAGGCGCAGCGGGATGAGTGTCTATAGGGACAACAAGACAAACACATGGCGGGTGATCTATCGCTACACCGATTGGACGGGAGAGCAGAAGCAAAGTTCCCGGCGGGGTTTTGCCAGCAAGCATGAAGCCCAGGCATGGGAACGGGAACAAATGAACAAGGTGACAGCGGATCTGGATATGACCTTTGCCAGCTTTGTGGAGCACTATACCGAGGATCTGAAGACAAGGCTGAAAGAAAATACATGGAGCACAAAGGATCATATCATCCGGACGAAATTGATCCCCTACTTCGGCAAGCTGAAAATGTGCGCTGTTACGCCGCAGATCGTCATGACATGGCAGAATGAAATGCTGCGGTTCCGTGACAAGGACGGGAAACCTTACTCTCCGGTCTATCTCCGCACCGTACAGAACCAGCTGACCGCCATCTTCAATCATGCTATGAAGTATTACAATCTCCGGGAAAATCCTTGCCGCAAAGCCGGGCCGCTTGGAAAGAAGAAGTCCCGGGAAATGCTGTTCTGGACAAAGGAAGAATATCTGAGATTTGCCGACGCCATGATGGATAAGCCCAAATCCTTCTATGCCTTCGAGCTTCTATACTGGTGCGGTATGCGGGAAGGCGAGCTGCTGGCGCTGACGCCATCTGATTTCGACCTGGAGAAGGGCACCGTCACGATCAGCAAATCCTATCAGCGGATACACGGTGAAGACAAGATCACCACGCCAAAGACCGAAAAGAGCAACCGTACCATCACCATGCCGGACTTCCTGACGGAGGAAGTGGAGGAATACATTGATTCCCTGGATGGGATCAGCAAGAAAGACCGCATCTTCACCTTCACCAAGGATTACCTGCACCATGAAATGAACCGCGGAGCGAAGCAGGCGGGCGTCAAGCGCATCAGGATTCACGATATCCGGCACAGCGCGATCAGTCTACTGATCGACATGGGCTTCAGCGCCATTGCGATTGCCGACCGTGTGGGTCATGAAAGTATCGACATCACCTATAACTACGCTCATCTCTTTCCCTCCAAACAGACGGAGATGGCGGCAAGGCTGAATATGGAAAGGGGTTGAAAGGTATGTCTGCAAAAGCATTGGACGCGCATGGACGCTGGAGGAATGTCACGGTAGCTTTCCGGGTTTCACCCGAAGAAGACAGCCAGATCGAAACGCTGGTTGGATTGAGCGGCCTGACAAAACAGGATTACATCATGAGCCGCCTGCTGAACCGAGATGTGGTCGTCAAGGGGAATCCCAGGGTATATAAGGCACTGCGGGATACCATGGGAGAAGTGCTGACAGAATTGCAGCGGATTGAAGCCGGAGAAAAAGCTGATCAGGAATTGCTTGCTTTGATCGACACGATTGCCGCCATCATGGGTGGATTAAAGGAGGAAAGAAAATGAGCATCATGTATCATCAGAACGCAGACTATCTGCTGCCGGACATGGGGTTGAACGAGACGGACAAAACGCCGCTGAATAAGTATGGCAGGATGCGGCTGCGGTACCTGCAGGAGCATCGCCCCGGTCTCTATACAAGACTGATCTTGTCCGGGAAACTGTACGAAGACCAGCTGGAAACGCAGAAGGCGGCACAAGACAGAGTGGAGATCATCACGGAAAAGATGGTAAAGGTCCAAAACATCAGCGAAGCGATGAAAGCACAGGATCAGATGGCATGGGTGCAGCAAATCACAACTTCCTGATTTTCCGCAAAATCCAAACTTAAAAGAAATCCAAACTT
>CAMJUL010000009.1 GCA_946408995.1 uncultured Clostridia bacterium
CCAAACTAACTTCCATCCTTTTACCACTGTGGAAGTTACTCTGAGAATTTACGTTAATATTACAACGAGAGGCCTTCCCGCAGAAAGCCCCTTGAGGTTTCCGTTCCTTCATGATATCATAATGCTGTTTCTGCAGGCATTCGACAGCTTTTTTGTGGCATTTCCCGTTTTCTTTCACGCGGATGCACTCAAGAATGTCAATTCTTTTCCTGGAGGCCTTGCTTTGCGTATTCTGACCCTTGCGCTCCTCCTGTTCGCCGCTTCCTCCCTGATGCTCTTTGGGATTCACGTTTTCCTTAAGGGCGCTTCCCATCTCAAGGTCCATTCAAGGCTCGCCGTTCAGGACGGTTCTTCCGCCCGGGAAAGGCTCTTTTCTTCGGGCATGCTGTCCGGGCTCCTCTGCCCCGGTGTGACCGTCCGGGCATTGTACGCGCTGGAAAGGAGCGGCAGAGGAACGCCGTCTGCCCTTTCCATTTGCACCGCCGGAGCCTGCCTTCCCTTTTGGCTCCCGCTGGCAGCGCTGCTTCCGATGCCTTGCGGCATCCTGTTCACCCTTGTCGGGTTCGCGCTGATCCGGTTTTCCTTTCTGAAGGACCCGGCGGTTTTTGTTGGAAGAATGCTTGCCGGGCTTGGATGCTGCCTGCTTGGATGCGCTTTTTTCCGCCGGTTTGCCCCGGCGGTGTCTTCTGGCTTTTACCCCGAATCCTTCTCCTTTACCGGCGGACTGCTGCCTGTCCTTTTTGCCGCCTGCGCGGCGTTTCTTCTGGACGGGGCGGAGATCCCTTGTGCCGCCGCGGCCCTTCTTGCAAGCGTTGGCCTGCTGTCCCCGCGGCTGTGCTTCCTTGCCGCCGGCGCCTCCATGTTTGGCGCTGCATTCCCGCTGCCTCTTTCCCTTCCCGGTTCCCGCTGCTGGCGGGCAGCCACTGTACGCATGTATGTTTTCCACCGTTTTCTTTGCGCCCTTCTCTTTGTTCTTCCGGCCTTTCTTTTCCCGTTTGGCGTTTTTCTCCAATCCCCGCCGCGCTATTCCCTTGTCATCGCCGTGCTGATGGCCTTCATCCCCGTCCTCTCCTCCCTGCTTCTTTTCGGGACCGCCTCCTGGAAAAGAACAAAAGACGGCATGGATCTGCCGCCCAAGTCCCTCCCTGCCGTCCGGGAGATCCCCGTTTTCCTTCCCGGCTTGGGCTTTGCCCTGCTCCACAGGGAGTTTACAGACGCTGCCCGGTTTCTTCGCTCCCGTTTGGTCGAAGCGATGAACGGCAGCCTTCCCGCCACAGACGTTACCCCGGACGACGAGCCCAACGAATCGTTTCAAAGCCGCTGCAGGGGAATGGCCGAAAGCTGTGTCGGCCTGATGCAGCAGTCCCTCTCCCGCAGCGAGGCCGTCGCCTGTTCCCTTTATCTTTCCTTCGCATCCGGATTTGAACAGCTTTTGGAGGCCGCAGCCTGTTTGGACCGGGCTCCGGACGCCTCCGGACCGGAACCCGATCCCGATCTTACCCGGTCTGAGGCGCCTGTTCCTCGTCCTGTCCCGCTGATGCCCCTGCTTTCCCTCATGGACGACTGCCTGGGCGCCTTGAATGAGATCCGTTTGGGCCACCCCTGCGCCGCCGGCCTGTCGGAAAAGGGCAAGGAAATCCTGTCTTCCCTGGAGGAGCAGGCCGCTCCGGAGGCGGACATGGAAACAGCCCCCTTGTTAGACAAGCCTGCGCTCCGTCAAACCGCGCTGGTGCTGGTTTCCCTTGCGTCCCGCGTTGAAGGCTCCTCCGCCCTGCTGTCCGGAGGCAACGCGGAATTCCCCGTCTGAAGGGTTTTCAGGACTGTCCGGCATGACGCCGAAAGCCCTGCCGCTCTATTCTTTCAACTCATGTTCAGGAGGACATCATGCTGACAGACATCGAAATCGCCCAGGCTGCCCATCCCAAATCCGTGCAGGAAATCGCCCGCGCTGCCGGAATCCGGGACGACCAGTATTCCCCCTACGGACCTTCCCTTGCGAAAGTGGATGCCGCTTCTGTACTGAAGAGCAGCAAGGAAAACGGAAAACTGATCCTTGTCACCGCCATCACCCCCACACCGGCCGGAGAGGGCAAAACCACCGTTTCCATCGGACTGGCGGACGCGATGAACCGCATCGGAAACAAGACCATGGCTGCCCTGAGAGAGCCCTCCATGGGGCCAGTCTTTGGCCTCAAGGGCGGAGCAACGGGCGGCGGATATGCGCAGATCCTGCCCATGGAAGACATCAACCTGCACCTGACCGGAGACATTCACGCGGTCGGTGCGGCGAACAATCTGCTTGCCGCGATGCTGGACAACCACATTCAGCAGGGAAACGAACTGAACATCGATCCCCGCAGGGTCGTATGGCGCCGCTGTCTGGACATCAACGACCGTCAGCTGCGGAACATCGTTTCCGGCCTTGGCGGCCCCGCCTCCGGTGTTCCGCGGGAGGATGGCTTTGACATCACGGTCGCCTCTGAGATCATGGCGGTCCTCTGTCTGGCGGAAGACCTCCCGGACCTAAAGAAACGGCTGGAAAGGATCATCTGCGCGTATACCTATGACGGGACGCCGGTCACCGCCGGCCAGCTTCACGCAGCCGGCGCCATGGCTGTGATCCTGAAAAACGCGATCCGCCCCAATCTTGTCCAGACCCTGGAAGGAACGCCCGTCCTGGTCCACGGCGGTCCTTTCGCAAACATCGCCCACGGCTGTTCCTCCCTGATCGCCACCCGCACCGCCCTGAAACTGGCCGATTATACCGTGACGGAAGCCGGCTTCGGCGCGGACCTTGGCGCGGAGAAATTCCTGGATATCAAATGCCGTCTTGGCGGGCTGAAGCCGGATGCCGTCGTACTGGTCTGCACAGTCCGTGCCCTGAAAATGCATGGCGGCCAAAAGAAAGAGGACCTGGCGCATCCGGATCTCAACGCTCTGAAAGCCGGCCTCTCCAACGTTCTGCGGCATGCGGACAATCTTCAGTCCGTCTTCCATCTTCCCTGTGTCGCCGCCATCAACCTGTTCCCGACGGATACCGAAGAGGAGCTTTCCTTCCTTCAGCAGAGCCTTTCCGAGCATGGGGTGGACAGCGCCCGATGCCAAGTTTGGGCCAAAGGCGGAGAAGGCGGAGAAGAGCTGGCAAGAAAGGTCACCGCGCTTTGTGAAAAGGAAAACCACTTTACCTACAGCTACGATCTTTCACTGACGCCGGAGGAGAAAATCGCCTCCATCGTCCACAAGATCTACCGCGGAAAGGAAGTCATTTTTGCCGATAAGGCCCAGAAGCAGCTCAAGGACGTCCACAGGCTGGGGCTGGACGGACTGCCCGTCTGTATCTCCAAAACGCCTTACTCCTTCTCCGATGACCCGTCCAAGGGAGGGACCCCGGAGGACTTTACCGTTACCGTCCGTGAAGTGCTTATCCGCACCGGCGCCGGATTCCTGGTAGCGCTCACCGGAACGGTGCTGACCATGCCCGGTCTTCCCCGCCATCCCGCGGCGGAAAAGATCGACATCAGCGACGACGGCGTTGTCTCCGGCCTGTTCTGAGGCAGAAAAAGCCAAAGCTGGATTTTCCGAATGAAAGGGGCGGCGGATCTTTGGATCCGCCGCCCCCTTCGTTCGGGCCGTCCTGGAACGCTCTCAGTGATCTTCTCCGGAGAGGATGGAATTCAGTTCCCCGATCATTTCCGTATCTTTCATTCCGAATTTGAATACGACTCTCCGGGAGGCGATCTTGTTTTCCGTCCCGTCCCAGTTCAGGATCGGATCTGCGGAAGAACGGCTGGACACCGTCAGAAGCTTTTCAAGGAGTGCTTTCTGGCTTGGATTCAGGTTGGGCACCTCCTCGAGGCAGTATTTTGCTACCTTCTTGGCCCGGTCACTGGCATAATCGATGTTTCTGGCGTACGTTCCCGTGGTGTCCGCATGGCCTTCGATGACGATTTCAGCCACAAAGCCCTGATACTCGTCGTTCAGAAGCACGTTCAGATACGCCGGAAGGAAGCTGTTCAGGAAAGCCTTTCCTTCGTCGCTGATTTCCGAACTGGCGGTATCAAACAGGATCGAGCCCTCCAGAACAATGGCCCCGGTGTTGGGATCGACCGCCGCGTTCAGCCCCGCCCGCCCGAGGGCGTAGGACAGGGTTTGGATGATTTCAGTCCGGACCCCGATCAGCGCGTCTATTTTGGCCTTCTGCTGCGCAAGCTCCGCTTGCTGGCTTTCTATCAGCAATTGGGACGCAGAAAGCCTGTCCGATTGTTCGTTCAGCGTCAGCTGCAGCGCTTCAAGTTCCCCTTCCTTCACGGTCAGGGCCGTCTGCGCCGCCTTCAGCTGGTCCTCCTGACGGTCCAATTGGATCTGGATCTGGTGGAGTTCCTCCTCCTTGCCCATGAGGGTCACGTTAAGAGCCTCCACTTCCTCTTCCCGCTGCGCCAGGACGATGGTCTGTCTTTCCAGCTCCGCCGCCTGCTCGTTCAGCTGTTTGGTTTTGATCTCCAGCATATTGTAGTACTGATAGACGCTGTAACAGACCGCCAGTACGAAAACCAGCAGCAGAGAGGCCATCATATCCGAGTAGGAGATCCAGTGCGCGCCGGCGTCCGCCCTGCCCGGCCGGCGTACAGAACGGCGGGCCTTCATCATTCAGCCTGCCCCCTTTGCGCGCCGGAAAGGCCTTTCCCGGCTGGCTGCGCCCCTTCCGTCCCGTTTTTTTCCTCCGTCCGCCGCATTACGGCCAGGGTTTCATTCAGCAGGCGGTCCGTTTCCCGCAGGGTTTGAGCCAGTTTGTCCATGGAAGAAGAAAGCAGCGCGCCTCCGTTTTGAGCAAAAGCCGCATAGCTTTCATTAAGCGCCTCGGCGCTCCTTTGCATGGAACTCGATGCCTTCTCCGCCATCTCCTGCATATACCCTGTCTGCTTCTGGGCCGAATCCATCATCCTGGCCTGGATCTCCACCGCGCCGCGGATCCCGTTTTCCAATTCTGCCTGTTCGTCCCTGAGGCGGGAAAGCATCCTTTCCTGCTCGTCCGCAGCGGAAATCAGGCCGCTGAGTACCTGTGAGCCATGGCTCAGGAACTCCCCGTCCCGGTCCTGAAGGGCCTGCAGCTGTCCCAGGAGCTTCTCGAACCCGTTCATCACGTTCTCCGTGGCATTCTGGACGCGTCCCATGTCCCTCATAATGCTGTCCGCGGAGGCCATGGTCCTTTGAAGCGCGTCATAGGTTACGGATTGGGATTGATTGATCCCGTTCAGGGTATCCGCCAGACTGACCAGCTGGCCTGAGAGGGACCGGTTCATCTGGGCAATGAACTGCTGCGTGATCTGGTTCAGACCTTCTACCTGCGTCTGTGTCTGACCAACGATAAACTGGTTCATGGACTGTGCGACCGGCACCAGGGAATTCTCCACGGCGCGGGTCATGCTTTCCGTCAGCTTGGCGGCTGTATCCGCCGTGACCCTGCGGAGCATCTGCTCCTGGTCCTCCTGCTGACAGATCAGCGTTACATTGTCGTCCAGGGGCCGGCTCATGATCAGGCTGTTGAAGGCGTCATGGAAGTCATCGATGGCGTTCACCGCCGATCCGCAAGCAATCCGGTTCAGAATGTTGAAAGCGATGGAACAGGCCACGCCCACAATGGAGGTGGAAAAAGCGAACGTCATGCCGCCGATCATGGCCGGAATGCTCTCCATCGTCTTGGAAGCGTCGGAAACATCCAGGCCGCCAAGGCCGTTCATCAGCCCGATAAACGTTCCAAGAATGCCCAGGCTGGTCAATAGGCCCGGGACCACCTCCGCGAAAGGCGCGTGGCCGACCGCGTAAATGACGCTGTCGTCGTTGACGTAATCCTCAATGTTACAGGACATTCCCCTCGCGTCCAGCTGTTCGGCGTTTTTCAGGAAACGCTTCCAGCTGTTCTGCATGCTCCTGCCAAGGAAGCCGGATTCCTGCCAGGAAGGTTTGCTGCCCTGGGCCGCAGGGATCTCCAGCTTTCTTGCCGCTCTGCGCAGCGTGCGCGCGTTGGCCATGACCGGAAATACACATTTGACCAGTCCCAGAAAAAACACGCAGACCATCGCGGAATAAATCAGCACATCCAGCATGTTTTTCCCGATCCACGCAAGGATTCCCTCCATACTCGCATCCCTCCTGACGCTTTATTGTAGCCCATTGGATGGTCAAATGCAATCTTTTTCCCCTTTCCGGGCCAAATTGATACAAGTTCCGTCTTTTCGGAGTGCCCCGCCCCAAAGCATCGGGCACTCTTTTGGTGTCAGACAGTTGACTTTTGCGCACTTAAAAGGTATGATTTCAGCATTAACATTGGTGAGGTATTCCTATGCGGCTGTGTAAAGCGACTGCACTGATTCCTGCGTTTCTGTGTCTTTTTTTCTCCTTCGTCCCCGCCTCGGCGGACAATTCCTTTTCCCTTTCGGAAGAAAAGCAGATCGTTGTCACCTTCGTTGGAGACTGCACCCTCGGCAGTGAGGAAAGGGAACGCAAAAACGCTACCTCGCTGGATTCCTATGTGAACAATTACGGCTATGATTACCTGTTTTCCGGTGTGTATGACATCCTTTCCCATGACGATCTGACCGTAGCCAATCTGGAAGGAGTCTTCTATAATTCCGAATACAACAAAGTCGCCAAAACCTATAATTTCCGCGCCCCTACCGAATTCGCCCAGATCCTGCCCTTGAGCAGCATCGAGGCGGTTTCCCTTGCCAACAACCATACCGAGGATTACGGCGCGCCCGGGATCCGCTCCACCGTAGCTGCCCTGGACGAGGTGGGCGTTCCCTGGTTTGGCACCACAGAATATGCCGATGACGTCTTTGTCTATGAAAAGGACGGGATCCGGATCGGTTTTGTTGCCGTTTACGCCACATACTGGTATAATCATATCGACCGGCTCAGCGCAGACATCCAGGCGCTGAAGGACCGTGGATGCAATGTACTGGTGGGCGTCATGCACGCTGGCACCGAATACGACTATGCCCACGACAGCGGGCAGCAAAAACTGGCGGATTTTTTTATCCGCAACGGCTGCTCCGTGGTGATCGGCCATCATCCCCACGTCATTCAGGGTGTGTACGTTTACAACGGGGCCACGGTCGTATGGAGTCTTGGCAATTTTGTCTTCGGCGGAAACAAAGCCATGCGCGCGCTGTATACCATGCTGGCCCAATTCACCTTTTCCTTCGACGGGGACGGTACGTATCTTGGCCATACCCTCAACATCATTCCTGCCCAGTATTCCGGTTTTGCCGATTTCAACAATTACTGCCCCATTCCGGTGGACGGCGAGGACGCCGACACGGTCATCGGCATGATCCAGCGGGATTCCAATTTTACCCTTAACCCCTATGTAAGCGGGGTTGGTGCCATACAGGAATTTGTTCCTGCCGAGCCCTGACAAAAGGGCACTCACAAACGAAACGGGGTATGCGTACCATGATGATCAGTTCCGCTCAGTTCATTTCGGACCTGGGTCTGAAAACATATACCACCTCTACCCATTCCCAGTGGGATCTGCACTCGGCGGATTTGAACCGCCCGGGTCTTCAGTTCGTTGGCTATTATGAGTATTTCGCCTATGAGCGTCCGCAGGTGGTCGGACTTGTGGAAATGTCCTATCTGGAATCCCTCTCCGAGGATGTGCTGCACGAACGTCTGGACCGCTTTTTCTCCTACCCCATCCCCTGCGTGATCGTATGCCGCGGCATCGTCCCGCCGGACATCATGCTGGAACTGGCGCAAAAGCATGGCGTCAGCGTCCTGGGGACAGACGCGCAGACGACCCGGTTCTCGGTTTCCGCCATCAATTATCTCTCCCGCTGCCTTGCCCCCAGGTCCACCCTTCACGGCGTCCTTTTGGATGTGTACGGCGTCGGGGTGCTGATCACAGGAGAGAGCGGGGTCGGGAAAAGCGAGGCCGCCCTGGAACTGGTCAAGCGCGGCCATCAGCTGGTCGCGGACGACGTTGTGGACGTACGCAAAGTCAACGACCTGCGCCTGACCGGCGAGGCCCCGGAAACCATCCGCCATTTCATGGAGATCCGCGGCATCGGCATCATTGACATCAAGGCCATGTTCGGCATCGGTGCCGTGCTGCTTTCCAAATCCATCGACCTTGTGATCCACCTTGAAAACTGGAATGAAGAAAAAAGCTATGACCGGCTGGGGCTGACCGAGGATTACACCACGATCATGGATGTCAAGATCCCGCAGCTGATCCTTCCGGTCCGTCCCGGAAGGAACCTTGCCATTATTATCGAGGTCGCCGCAAGGAATTTCAGCCTGAAAAAAATGGGCTATTCCGCCGCCAAAGAATTGGATAATCGCCTGAACGAAATGATGGCCGGCATTCAAAAATAATGATAAACATAAATCAGGGAGGAAAAACGTATGGTATTCGCTGGAATCGATCTTGGAGGGACCTCAATCAAGGCCGGAATTGTAAACGAGGCCGGTAAAATTCTTGCGGAAGCAAGCGCCCCCACCAATCCCAAACGCCCTTATCAGGAAATGACCCGTGATTTCATCACCTGCGTCATGGATGCCATGAACAAGTCCGATACCAAAATGGAACAGCTCGCTTCCATCGGGATCGGAATCCCCGGCATTGCCGACCAGGCCACCGGAAAGGTGGTTTTCTGTCCCAATATTGGCTGGAGGGACATCCCCCTCAAGGAAGAACTTCAAAAATACATCGACCGTCCGGTATACATTGACAATGACGCCACAGTGGCGGGACTCGCCGAAAGCTACGCGGGCGTATCCAGGAATTGCAGGAGCAGCGTCTTCCTGACCCTGGGCACGGGCGTCGGCGGCGGCATCATCATCGACGGAAAGCCCTGGAGCGGCGCCCATGGCATCGGAAGCGAATTGGGCCATATGACCCTGGTCGCCAACGGGATCCCCTGCAACTGCGGGAACAATGGCTGCATGGAACGGTACTGCAGCGCGACGGCCGTTATCCAAATGGCCAAGCAGGTCTGCATGACCTATCCCGAAAGCCGCATGGTCTATCTTGCCGGCGGCAGCCCCGACAACCTCAACGCACGGTGCGTCTTTGACGCCGCCAAGGAAGGGGACAAGCCCGCCCTGATGGTCTTTGAAAAGTATGTGGACTATCTGGCCATGGCCATCAACAATGTTTCCGCCTTCCTGGATCCGGAAATGATCGTCCTCGGAGGCGGGGTCAGCCATGCGGGTATTTTCCTGCTGGACGCGGTCAGGGCCCGGCTTCCCCGCTACCTGCTTTACAAGTCTTTGCCTTCCGCCCGGGTCGAGCTCGCCCAGCTTGGCAATGACGCCGGCATCATCGGCGCCGCGTTCCTCGGCATGGCAAACGCCCCCAGGGAATGATCCTTCCCTGCGCATCACATACAGCTGTTCCGTTCTCCGGTTTCCGGCCGGATGCCGGAGAACGGAACGGCCTGAAAAAGGAGAGAGTAGTCCTATGGAATACCTGGTCAGCCAATTGTTTCAGAGCACCCCCGAAGACCATGCCCAAGTAGAGGTGTCCGGATGGGTCCGCCAGCTTCGGGATCAAAAAACCTTCGCGTTCATTGAGCTCAATGACGGTACCTATTTCAAAAACGTTCAGGTGGTCTGTGAGGATTCCATGCCCGCCTTCCGGGACATCGTCAAGTATACCCTTGGCAGTTCTCTGCGGGTCAGGGGGGAATTGGTTTTGACCCCCGGCATGAAGCAGCCCTTTGAGATCCGTGCCCAGGAAGTGGAACTGGTTGGCCTGAGCGCGCCGGATTACCCGCTGCAGAAAAAGCGTCACAGCTTTGAATTCCTTCGCACCCAGGCGCATCTGCGTCCCCGCACCAACACGTTCAGCGCCGTCTTTCGCATTCGTTCCCTGGCTGCCCAGGCCATTCATGCCTTCTTTGCCGAAAAAGGATTCGTATATGTCCATACGCCTCTGATCACCACCAGCGACACCGAGGGCGCCGGCGAAATGTTCCGGGTGACCACCCTGGACCTGAACCACCTTCCCCTTGGAAAAGACGGCAAAGTGGACGACAGCAAGGATTTCTTCGGCCGGCAGGCCAACCTGACCGTTTCAGGCCAGCTGAACGTGGAAGCCTACTGCATGGCCTTCAGAAATGTGTACACCTTTGGTCCGACCTTCCGCGCCGAAAACTCCAATACGCCCCGGCACGCGGCGGAATTCTGGATGATCGAACCGGAAATCGCCTTCGCGGACCTCCATGACGATATGCTTCTCGCCGAGGAAATGCTCAAGTATGTCATCCGGTACGTCATCGACCACGCCCCCGCGGAATACGCTTTCCTGACCCAGTTCGTCGACAAGGATCTGCTGACACGTCTTGAGCATGTGGCTTCCTCCACCTTCGCCCATTGTTCCTATACCGAAGCCATTGACATCCTGATGAAGCACAACGATGACTTTGAATACAAGGTTTCCTGGGGGATGGATATCCAGACGGAACATGAGCGGTACCTGGCGGAGAAGCATTTCGGAGGTCCTGTCTGCGTTTTCAATTACCCCAAGGACATCAAGGCCTTTTATATGCGCATGAACGACGATGAGAAAACCGTCGCGGCTGTAGACATCCTCGTGCCCGGCATTGGCGAACTGATCGGCGGCAGCCAGCGTGAGGAGCGCCTGGACGTACTGGAAAAACGCATGAAAGACCTGAATATGACCATGGAAACCTATCAGTGGTACATTGACCTTAGGCGCTACGGCACCGTACCGCACGCGGGCTTCGGGCTTGGCTTCGAAAGGCTGATCATGTATCTGACAGGCATCAGCAATATTCGCGACGTGCTTCCCTTCCCAAGGACCGTCGGCAGCGCCGAGTTCTGACATTAATAAGACAAACGCCTTGTATCCCGTTTCCCTTTAGGGAACGCAATATCCCGTTTTAAAGGGGCTGCCTTCTATGAGACAGCCCCTTTTAGATACATTCGAGCCCGCAGGTTTTTACGTTTTCCTGTATTTTTCAAGTTTTTCCGCCCTGTCCACCGCCTCCAGGATCTCCCGCTCCAGCCTTTCCGGGGGCGATGCCTGCACCTGACCCAGCGCCAGGTGCAGAAAAAACTCCCGGGTCCCCGCGTTTCCGGTCACCGGGCTGTTGGTCACCTGAATACAGGTCACGCCCGGAAGCGCGTCCAGGTCCGCGATCAGGTCTCTCAAAAGCGGCTGATACCGGTCCTCCGGAATGACGCCGGTCCTCCGGGCCTCCGGATCGTCGATTTCAAACAGCGGCTTGACCAGGCAGCAAAGGTCCCCTTCCCCATGAAGGATCTGCTGGAAATATGGAACGGCCCGCCGAAGAGAAAGGTAGCTGACGTCCACTGTGCCGAAGGTTGGACGCGGGGACAGGGAAAGCAGCTTCTCATCGGAAATATTGGTTCTTTCGCAGTTTACGACCCTTGGGTCCTGCCGAAGCCTGCCAATCAGCTGCCCGAAACCCACATCCACCGCGTAAACCAGCCTCGCCCCATTTTGAACAAGACAGTCCGTAAAGCCGCCTGTGGAGGCGCCTGCGTCAATACAAACCCTGTCACGGGGGGAAAGGGAAAAATCTCTCAGAGCGCCGGTCAGTTTGAATCCTCCTTTGCCTGCAAAAGGGACCTCCCGGCCCCGGACCCGGATCTGCGCGTCCCGGGGCACCTTCATCCCCCCCTGAAGGCGGACCTCCCCCAGGAATACCTCCCCTGCCATCAGATAAGCCCGGGCTTCCTTTTCCGTTTCAAACACCCCATCCTCCAAAAGCTTTTTCAGGATGGGGACCTTCTTTTCACTCATGGGAGGACGCTCCTTCCCCGTCGGCCCGGTCGAAGGGACAGGGCGCTGTAAAAACCATTCTTTCACCGGTCGCCGGATGGTCAAAGGCCAGGGAACAGGCGTGAAGCATCAGCCGGTCCGCCCGCTTTGCCTGGGCTTTTCCATAGAGGACGTCTCCAAGCACCGGATGGCCGATATGGCTCATGTGCACCCTGATCTGGTGCGTTCTTCCGGTCAGGATGTGGACGTCCAGCAAAGTGGAGGCCGCCCGTTCCTCAAGCACCGTCCATTCCGTGATCGCCTGCCGGCCGGAAGGATCCACCGCCATCTTTTTCCGATCCGTTCGGGACCGGCCGATCGGCAGGTCGATCCTCCCGGAGGGTTCCTTCATTTTTCCGTACACCAACGCATGGTAATGCTTTTCCATGGTACGCCCCGCCAGCTGCTCCGCAAGACGTCTGTGGGCAAGGTCCGACTTGGCCACCAGCATGATCCCGCTGGTATCCTTGTCCAAACGATGCACGATCCCGGGGCGCATTTCGCCTCCGATCCCGGAAAGATGATCCAGGTGATAGAGCAGGGCGTTGACCAGCGTTCCGTCCGGATTTCCCGCCGCCGGATGGACCACCATCCCGCAGGGTTTGACAATGACGGCCAGATCCTCATCCTGATAGAGGATCTCCAGCGGCAGATCCTGTGCGGCCAGCGTGCTTTCACGCACCTCCGGGAGCTTCGCTTCCACAAGATCCCCTTCCCGAAGCTTTTCGGCGCTTTTCAGACAGGGCCTGCCGTTGACAAATACGGCCCCCTCCTTGATCAGTCTGGCCCCCTGGGACCTGGACACCTCTCCGTCCCCCAGTACGGACAGAAAACTGTCAAGCCGGATCCCGGCGTTCGTCCCGTCAACGGTCCCGGTGATGTTCTTCTCCAATGGTCTTCCCCTTCCAGCAGCGGTCTTCCGCGAAAAAAAGCGTCAAAGCGCACAGTACGCCCCCAACGACGATCGCGGCATCCGCGAAATTGAATACATAAAACCGCATAAACTCAAAATCAAACAGGTCGATCACATACCCATAAAGAAGCCTGTCCGCAAGGTTTCCCAAGGCCCCGCCGAAGATCGCCCCCAAGGCTGCCCTGGAAAGCGGAGCGGAGGCCAGTTTCCGGGCCGCAAAAAGCACCCCCAGAAGAACAGCGCCTGGCAGGACAAGCGCCACGGCGGGAAGGTCCCTGATCAGGCCCATGGCCGTTCCCGTATTATGCACCGTCGTCAGCCGGAGGATCCCGGGGATAAGAGGCCCCTCCAAGCCTTCCAGGAGGGTTTTCAGCAGCCTGTCCATCCCGAACACGCCGGCAGCAGTAAGAAAAAATAACGTCATTCAAGCCGAGACCTTTCCGTTGTTATTCCGTCCGGGACTGATTGTACCATATTTTTGCCCTGTTGGGGAGAAAGCGGCTGATTTTTTCCCGGGGCCGGGCCCTTCCCGTCTGATCGGGGCTTCTGCCGTTCTCATTTAACCCTGTTCCCTTGTTTTTGCGGCCGGTTTGCTTGCTAACGCTGCAAAATCATGATATAATCGGGGCGTTATTTTGCGTGCGGAGCGTTTGTTCCGTACAGCCGATGAAAGAGAGAAAGGCGGATCCCATATGGATCAGTACAGAGTCGGGATTATCGGTGCGACTGGAATGGTTGGGCAGCGTTTTGTGACCCTGTTGGAAAACCATCCATGGTTCCGTGTCACCGCGCTGTGTGCAAGTCACGCCAGCGCCGGAAAAACCTATGAAGAGGCGGTCGCGAACCGCTGGGCCTTTGACTGGCCCATCCCCGAGTACGCAAAGCAAATGGTCGTAATGGACGCTTCGGATGCGGACCGGGTCGCGGCTGAGGTGGATTTTGTGTTCTGCGCGGTCAATATGCCCAAAGCGGACACCCGTGCTCTGGAGGAAACCTACGCGCGGACCGAGACCCCTGTAGTCTCCAACAACTCTGCGTGCCGGATGCTTCCAGATGTCCCCATGGTCATTCCTGAAGTCAACGCGGAGCACTGTGACATTATTCCCGCACAGCGTAAGCGTCTTGGCACCCGGTACGGGTTCATCTCCGTCAAGCCCAACTGCTCCATTCAGAACTATGTGCCTGCCCTGACGCCCCTTCGCGGATACGGCATCGAGAAGATCAGCGTCTGCACTTATCAGGCCATTTCCGGCGCCGGGAAAACCTTCGCCCGTTGGCCGGAAATGATCGATAACGTGATCCCCTATATCGGCGGCGAGGAAGAGAAAAGCGAAAAGGAGCCCCTGAAGATCTGGGGTTCCCTCAATGAAGACAAGACCGCCATCGAATTATCCGCTCTCCCGGTGATCAGCGCCCAATGTATCCGGGTTCCGGTCACGGACGGTCATCTTTCTGCCGTCAGCGTTTCGTTTAAGGACACCCCCGAAGAGGAGGTCCTCCTGGACGCCTGGCGCAATTTCCGTTCTCCCGCCTTCGAGCTGGGCCTTCCCAGTGCTCCAAAGCAGTTTCTGAACTACTTTGACGAGCCGGACCGTCCCCAGACCCGTCTGGACCGGACGATCGAAAACGGCATGGGCGTTGCCATCGGCCGTCTGCGCCGTGACTCCCTCTTTGACTATAAATTTGTAACCCTGAGCCACAACACGCTCCGCGGCGCTGCCGGCGGCGGGGTACTTTCTGCCGAAATGCTCTGCGCCAAGGGCTGGATCAGAAAAAAATGACCTTCCCTCCCGGCAAAGGATGCCGTTGTTTTTCAAAGTCAACCCGTGGAATTACGGATTCCAGAAAGGCAGCAGGATCTCCATGACGACTCCTCTTTTTTCCGGCTGTGCCACCGCGATGATCACGCCCTTTGATGACAATGGAAAGATTGACCTTCCGGTCCTGGAGCGTTTCATCGATTTTCAGCTTGAAAACGGCATTGACGCCCTTGTGGCCTGCGGAACCACCGGCGAGCCCGCCTGTATGAGCGAAGATGAATGGGCCTGTGTCCTTAAGGCCACGGTCCGCCAGGTCCGCGGGAGAGTCCCTGTCATCGCAGGGACCGGCGGCAACAACACGGCCCAAGTGATCCGTCAGGCAAGGCTTGCCCGGGACCTTGGCGCGGACGCACAGCTTTGCGTGACCCCCTACTACAACAAAACCACGCAAGAAGGCTTGATTGCCCATTACACCGCAATCGCCAAAGACGGGGCGCTTCCCCTGATCATTTACAACGTTCCCTCCAGGACCGGCCTGAACATGAAACCGGACACGTTTTTCGCCCTCCGGGATCAGCAAGGGATCATCGGGGTCAAAGAAGCCTCCGGGGACGCCGCGCAGGCAGCGGACATCGCCGCCTGCTGCGGGGACCTTCCGTTGTATTCCGGCAGCGACGAGCTGACCGTTCAGCTCCGTGCCCTCGGGGGGTGTGGGACCATTTCCGTACTCAGCAACCTGATCCCGCAAGCCATGCAGGAGATGACCCATCTTCCCATCGCGGAGGCGGCCAGGGTCCAATTGAAGTACATGAAGCTGATCCGTCTTCTCTTCTGCGAAACCAATCCCATCCCCATCAAAGCGGCGCTTTCCCTGAAAGGAAGATGCAGGAATGTCCTCCGTCTGCCTTTGGTCCCCATGTCAAAGGCCAACCTGTCCGCACTTGAAGCCGAAATGAGGAGGCTTGGAATTCTATGAGCATTGTGATTTCCGGTGCAAACGGACGCATGGGCCGTCAGGTGGCCCTTTTTTGCCGGCAGAATAACATTCCTGTCCGCGCGGGCATCGATCTGAAGCAGGAAGCGGATTTCCCTTTTCCGATCTGCCCGTCTTTTGATTCCCTCAACGCGGATCCAAAGGACCTGGTGATCGATTTCTCCCTTCCGGGGAATCTGGAAGCCCTGCTTGATTACTGTGTCTCCAACCAGGTTCCCTGTGTCCTTGCCACGACCGGCTATGACGAGGCCGCTCTTGATAAGATCCGCCGTGCGTCAAATGTGATCCCGATCTTCCAATCCGCCAATATGAGCCTTGGCATCCATGTCCTGAAGCTGCTTTCCGGAATGGCGGCCCGCATGCTCAGGGATTTCGACATCGAAATCGTTGAAAAGCATCACAACCAAAAGATGGACGCCCCCTCCGGAACGGCGCTTCTTCTGTATAACGCCGTGCGGCAGGAGGACTCTTATCCGGTTTACAACCGCCACGATGTGTATCAAAAGCGTGACAAAAAAGAAATTGGAATTGTCTCCGTCCGGGGCGGAACGGTCCCCGGGGTTCATGAAGTCGGTTTCTACGGTCCTTCAGAGGTCGTAGAGTTGACGCACAGTGCGCAGGACCGAGCTGTCTTTGCCGCAGGTGCCGTAAAGGCGGCCCTTTGGCTGGATGGGAAACGGAATGAGCCCGGTCTTTACAGCATGGATGATATGCTTCATCTTTAATACAATACGAAGGAGAAAATACCATCATGAGTGAGTATCAGAATCGCCGTCAGGTCAGCAGTGAGGGCATGAAAAAGCTGGAGGAAAAACTGGCTTACCTGAAGGGAACCCGCCGCGCCGAGGTATCCGAGAAGCTTAATATTGCCCGCGGCTATGGAGACCTTTCCGAAAACGCGGAATATGACGCAGCCAAAAATGAACAGGCCCTTCTGGAAGCGGAGATCATGCAGCTGGAAGCGACCATCAACAACGCCGAGATCGTCGATAATCTCTCCTTCAGCAACGACGAGGTTTCGATCGGCTCCACGGTCAAGGTCCGCTTCTGCGATGACGGCTCGGAGGAAACCTATTATCTTGTCGGTGCGCTGGAAAGCGATCCCCTGAAAAACCGGATCTCCAACGAAAGCGCCGTCGGCGCCGCCCTCCTTGGGGCCAAACCCGGCCAGACCGTTACGGTGGAACCCCCCACCGGCGCGGAACCCTATCAAATCGAAATCCTTGAGATCTCTCACAACTGAGCTTGGAGGAAATATGCCTGAAGATATCGTTTATTCCGAACAGGAAACCATCCGAAGGGGCAAGCTGGAAGCGCTTCGCGCGGAAGGACGGGACCCGTACCTGATCACCAAATGCCCCGTCACCCATACGTCCGGGCAGATCCTCTCCGGTTTTGACGCCCTCGAGGGACAGGAGGTCTCCATCGCCGGGCGCATGATCAGCCGCCGCGTCATGGGAAAGGCCGCCTTCGCGCATCTTCTGGACAACGACGGAGAAATCCAGATCTACGTCAAGCGGGATGATGTGGGCAACGATGGCTATGCCGATTTCAAAAATGACGACATCGGCGATGTTCTGTTTGTGACGGGGTTTGTGTTCAAGACCCAGAGCGGCGAGATCTCCGTACATGCAAAGGCTTTGACCCTTCTTTGCAAAAGCCTCAAGCCCCTGCCCGAGAAATTCCATGGTCTGACGGATACGGACCTGAGGTATCGTCAGCGTTATCTGGATATGATTGTCAACCCTGAGGTGCGGGACACCTTCCGGAAGCGTTCCATGATTTTCAGCGCCATCCGTGAGTTTATGGACAGCCGCGGATTCCTGGAGGTGGAAACGCCCATTTTGACCACCCTGGAGCTGGGGGCCGCTTCCCGTACCTTCAAGACCCACCACAACACCCTTGATATTGACATGTATCTGCGCATCGAGACGGAATTGTACCTGAAGCGGCTGATCGTCGGCGGATTCAACAAGGTCTATGAGATCGGCAGGATCTTCCGGAACGAGGGCATGGACCAGCGTCACAATCCGGAGTTTACCTCCATGGAGAGCTATGAGGCTTTCGCGGATTACAGGGACGTCATGCGCATGACCGAAGAATTGTACGAATATGTGGCCCTGAAGGTCTGCGGAACTACTTCTGTCCCCTATCAGGGAAAAACCATTGAGCTGAAGGCTCCCTGGAAGCGTATAACCATGGCTCAGTCGGTCCTGGACGCCTGCGGGGAGGATTACTACGCCTGGGAAAGCGACGAGGCTGCCCGCGCAGTCTGCGAAGCCCGTCAGGTCCATGTGGACAAGAATGCCACCAAGGGAGACTGCCTCAGCGCATTGTTTGACGAATATGTGGAGTCCACACTTGTCCAGCCCACCTTTATTACGGACCATCCGGTCAGCATCTCCCCCCTGGCCAAGCGCAAGCCGGATGACCCTGAAATGACGGAACGCTTCGAATTCTTTATCTGCGGCAGCGAAATGGGCAACGCCTTCAGCGAGCTGAACGACCCCATCGACCAGCGCAAGCGGTTCGAACGTCAGGTGGCCCTCCGCCGTGCGGAAGGCATCAACGCGCAGGTCGATACGGATTTTATCAATGCCCTGGAGTACGGAATGCCCCCGACCGGCGGCCTGGGGATCGGGATAGACCGCATGGTGATGCTTTTGACGGATTCGCCCTCCATCCGGGACGTTCTTTTGTTCCCGACCATGAAGCCCGTGGACATTCCAAAGGCGGCGCCCGCCCCTCTGGAGACGTCAGCCCCCGCCCCCTCTGCTCCGGAGAAAATCGACTTTTCAAACGTGGTCATCGAACCCTTGTTCCAGAATCAGGTGGATTTTGAAACTTTCTCCAGGTCCGATTTCCGTGCGGTTAAGGTCCTGGACTGTGAGGCCGTTCCAAAGAGCAAAAAGCTGTTGAAATTCACCTTGGACGATGGCTCCGGCGAACCAAGGACCATCCTGAGCGGCATTCACGCCTATTATCAGCCGGAAGAACTGATCGGGAAAACCTGCATCGCCATTGTCAACCTGCCTCCCCGTCCCATGATGGGCATCGAATCCTGCGGCATGCTGATCAGCGCCATCCACAAAGAGGGCGACGAGGAGAAGCTGCATCTCTTGATGGTGGATCCGCATATTCCCGCAGGCGCAAAGCTCTATTGATTTCCCTTGTCCAAAGGTTCCCCTTCTGCCGGAAGGATCTCCTTCCGGTTACCTTGAAAGGAGTTCTCCATGAGCATTCATCCGCCTCTCCCCGGAACCGGCGGAGACCGGTATCTTCCCTATGAAGAAAGAACCGGGAACGAATCCATTGTTTATTTCACCCGCGACCTGTCTGCCGATGGGCTCAGGCGTCTTTACCACCGTGTCAACGGACAAATCTCCGGCAAAGTCGCGGTCAAGCTGCACACCGGCGAAAAATACGGGCCCAACATCCTTCCCCGTGACTGGGTGGAGTCGCTGATCGTGAACGATCTGCCGGATGCTTCTATCGTGGAGACCAATACCTTCTACGTGGGCGACCGCTATACCACAGAGCTTCACCGGGAGACCCTCAAGGTCAACGGCTGGACCTTCTGCCCTGTGGATATCACGGACAGCACCGGGACCGTTACCCTGCCCGTCAGGGGAGGAAAATGGTTTAACGAAATGTCCGTCGGAAAGACCCTTCCGGAATACGATTCCCTGGTGACCCTGACCCACTTCAAGGGGCACACCATGGGCGGCTTTGGCGGAAGCAACAAGAACATCGGCATCGGCTGCGCGGATGGGCGCATCGGCAAAGCAATGATCCACGCCGCCCGTCTTGATCCCCCCGAAGAGGAAATGTGGTCCGTGGATGAAGAGGAATTGATGGAGCGCATCAGTGAATCCACCAAAGCCACCATCGATTTCTTCGGCAGGAAGACCGCCTATCTCAACGTCATGCGGAACATGAGCGTGGATTGCGACTGCGCCGGCTGTCTTGCCGAACAGGTGGTGACCCCCAATGTCGGCATTCTGGCCTCCACGGACATCGTTGCCCTGGATCAGGCCTGTGTGGATATCGTGTTCGCCATGAACGAGACCGACGGCGCAGCTCTTCGGGAGCGGATCCTGACCCGGCATGGACTTCGGCAGCTGACCTACATGCAGGATCTGGGCATGGGCAACACCCGCTATCTTCTTCTGGACACAGATCACAGGGACCGCCGCATCCAGCCCGCGGACGCTGCAACAGGGCTTGAGCCCTTTGTCGAACTGAGCATCGTCGCGGAGCGCCGCAGAAAAGCCATGGAAGAAGCCGCTGCACAGTCTCAGCAGTAAATTCCGTCTTTGTCAAAAGGCCGGCTGCATCACGCAGCCGGCCTTTTGATCACGGGCGCCTCCAGGCGATGACACCGGAAACAAACTTCTCCGGCGCTCCTCCCAAAGGGCGGCGCTCTTTTGTTATGCCGTTTTCTACCAAACACCTCCGGAAGCGGGTCAGCATACCTGTCCGTCATGAAACGGTCTGCATGCTTTCCGCTCAGTCCGCTTTCAGGTCCGTCCAGGCCTGTCTCAGGCCTTCGATGATGTCAAGGTGCTGCGGACAGGCCGCTTCGCAGGCGCCGCAGGCAATGCACCGATCGGCGCCCATGTTCTTCTCCCGGATCTGCCTCAGATCCCAATCCCATTTTGGATCCGTATCGTAGAGAGAAACATTGTTCCACGCAGAGAAAATGCCCGGGATGTTGACCCCATTGGGGCATGGCATGCAGTACCTGCACCCGGTACAGCCGATTTTGGTCCGGCTGAGGTAGGCTTTCCGCACGTCCTCCATCAGTTTCAGTTCATCCGGGCTCATGATCCCGGCTTCCACGGTGTCAAAAATGCGCAAATTGTCCTCGATCTGCTCCATCTCGTTGCAGCCAGAGAGCACCACGGACACTTGAGGATGGTTGCAAAGCCAGCGGAAGGCCCATTCCACTGGCGTACGCCGAACCGGGAAAGCATCATAGAGCGCCTGCACATTGGAGGGGGCCCTGGACAGCCGTCCGCCAAGAAGGCCTTCCATGATCACCACCGGAATCCCTTTGCGGCCAGCCAGTTCCAGCCCCCGGGTCCCCGCCTGGTTGTGGACATCCATAAAGTTGTATTGGATCTGGACCATGTCCCAGTCCCAGTCATTGAGGATATACTCAAATTCCTCATAGGGCCCGTGGAAGGAAAAGCATTTATAACGGATCTTTCCTTCCCGTTTCATGTCCTCAAAAAACGCGGGCGCGCCGATGGATTTGAAATACTCCCATTTTTTCCGGTCGATGCCATGCATCAGATAAAAATCGATGTGGTCCGTGCGCAGCTTTTTCAATTCGCTCTCCAGCAGCGCTTCCATTTCCGCCCGGTTGTGAACATAGATGTCGGGCATTTTCGTAGCGATGGTGACCTTATCCCGGTATCCGTCCTGAAGCGCTTTGCCAAGAACGGTTTCAGAGGTCTTGTCCAGGTACACATACGCCGTATCCAGGTAGGTGACCCCACCATCGATGGCGCGCCGGATCAGCGAAATGGCCTTGTTCTCGTCGATGATGCTGTCTCCGGACGCTTTACCGTTAAAGCGCATGCATCCAAGGCCAAAGGCAGACGCCTGGATGCCAAGTTTTCCCATCGTACGATACTTCATTCGGCAATCTCCTTTCCAAGATGGATTCCTGTTCTGTTTCATGTTTTATACCGGGCCGTCATTCCAAAGACAGCGTGATCTGCCCGTCCAGGTCCCCGCTCAGTTCAAACGTTCCTTTCCCGCACCCCGCGTCAAGCGCGTACTCCCCCTTGAACCCGGAAAACGTTACATACCCTTCCCCGTCCGTGGTCAACGCCTCGTGAGTCTCCCACGCGCCATGGATCAAACGCATCAGGGCATGGTAGGAGGGCTTCTCACTGTTGTCTTCTCTGACAAACCCGGAGGGGGCTTTCAGCCAGCATCCGTCATTGAAATCCCAGGTGGTAATGGCTTCCACCAGCGGATGGTCAAAGAGGATGGTATACATTTCGGCAATCTCCCTGGCTTGCCTGTCTTCCCCTTCCGGGGTGGAGGGCCATGCGTCCACCTGCCAGTCGTTCAGGTCCACGATATGGGCCGGCATGATCTCCCCGGAGATCAGCGTGTTCTCAGTAAAATGGATCGGAAGGCCAAACCGGGAGAACCGTTCCAGAACATCGCAAAGCTTTTCCTTTCCCCAATAGCCCTGATGCTGGTGGCTCTGGATCCCGATGGCACTGATCGGCACGTTCGCCTCCAGGAGGCCCTCCAGGAGGATCTCATAGGATACACTGGTGTTGAAATCGTTGATCAGCAGCGTCGCGCCGGGATCGCATTCCTTGGCCGCGGCAAAGACCTCCTTGACAAGGCGGATGCGGCCCAGGTCCTTGCAGATGCGGGTAATGGCATTGTCATATTTGTCAAAAACAGGCATGATCACCACCTCGTTAATGACGTCCCAAAGGCCGATCACCCCCCGATAGGCCGTTACGTCCCGATGGATCCTTTCCAATTGACGGCGAAGGATTTCCTCGTTGGAATACTGCATCAGCCAGTTCGCGCAAGCCGTATGCCAGCAAAGCGGATGGCCTTTGACCTTCACCCCTTTTTCCCGGAGCCAGCGGGCGGCTGCCATGGTCTCAGGATAAGCCGTTTTCCCCTCCACCGGCTCATACCTGCCCCAATAGAAGGGCAGCGTCCCATAATTGAACAGAGCCAGCCATTTGTCCATCCTTTGGCTGAGAAAAGCACGTTTCCCTTCGTCTTCGGTTTTCATCATGGCCACGCTGTCAAAAGCGCCGCATCCGAAGAGAAACGCATGCGAAACCTGATCCACCCGGACGGGGAGGTGCGCCGCGGGCGTGCCGTCCGACTGAAGAACGCGGAGGCGCGCCTCCGCTTTGCGATGGCTGAATCGTTCCATAGGATCCCTCCGCTTTATAAATCTGTCGTTGGGTTTGCCGGCTTTCCGGCGATCCCATTCCTTGCTCAATGTGCCGCGTGTCCGCTGTTTTTATCTTATGCTTTAACGTATACTCTAAGTCAAGAAGTCGTCCCAAGAAAAACACGGACCTGTCCGAACAGGGAAAAGAAATCCAGTCCGGCGCCCTCTCTCATCGGACGCTTTCCAGATACCGGGTAAGCAGAAAAGCCATACGCTTGTTTTCCGGGCATTGTTCCGGCCCCGGAACTTCTCCGAAACGCATACGCCAAGGGGCGGAATCCTTGAATTCCGGCCATTCGGGCAGCTCCTCCCCCTGGGAATCCGCGCCGTTCGGGTCCCCCGTCCGGATAAAATTGCACCAATAGTCGCACATCTTCCTGGCCAGATCATAGTGTTTTCCCTTAAACGGTCGCCAGCACTTGGCCAGGGTTTCAAAAAAGAACCAAAGGTCCACGGAATGGAAGGTTCCCGGGGAATCCCATCCGGGGATCTCCGCGTCAAACAGGTAATAATACAGCGGGGCAGGATCTCCGCACTCCGCTTGATGCTTTGCCGCAGCCCGAATACCGAATTCGATGGAGTTGACGCGGCTTTCCCGGGCGATGGCTTCCGGAGAGCCCAGATCAGAGAAACATGCCAAAAAGGCCTCCGCCTGTCCGCCAAAGGCTTTTACCGCGAACTCCTTCAGCGCGGAGACGTTCCCGACGTCCGGGCTTTGGAGAAATTCGCTCCCTGTATGCCCCAGGAGCACCGGCACGTCCAGCCTGCAGGGGTCCAGGAACCATTCCTGGCTATTCCGATGGGAAAAAACACCGTCGGTGACCTCGCCGAAGGTCTTCCCCCACCCGTGGACCGCCTCCCAGGCCAAAGCACGGTCCCGCAGTTCAAAGGCATCCATCCTCCGGGCCTCCTCCAGGTTCCGGACACCAAGGAATGCAAAAAAGTCAAGGCCCTTTTGTTCTGCTGTCTTCAAGTCATGACTCAGACCGAATTCGAAGGGATACGGAGGCGCAAAAGCACCGCTTTGGATAATGGCCCTCCGGAACAGTCCCCGGTTTCCGGGATGGGTTAGTTGCGCCGCCACGCTCATTCCGCCAGCGGACTGGCCGCCGATGGTGATGTTGTCCGGATCTCCGCCAAACGCCGCGATGTTCCTTTTCACCCAGCGGGTAGCCGCCTGCTGATCCAAAAAACCAAAGTTGGTGGGAGCCTCCGGCGCCTCCCGGGTAAGCTCCGGATGACAAAGGAAGCCAAAAACATTGACCCGGTAATTCACGGTCACCACCACAATGCCGCGGCGGGCGATCCGTTCCCCGTCAAATTCCATCTCGGCACTGTATCCAACCTGCAGCCCGCCGCCAAAGTACCAAACAAAAACAGGCAAATGATCCCTTCCGTCCGCGGGGGCCCAGATATTGAGCGTCAGGCAGTCCTCCCCCATCGGAATGTCCTTGTCCACATGCCACTCCCGGTCATACAGGTTCTTCGGGTCCGCGCTGATGGGTGCCTGCATGGGGATGGCAGAGAAATTGTACGCTTCCAGGTCTCCTGTCCAATCCTCACAGGGCTGCGGGGCGCGCCAGCGCAACTCCCCCACCGGAGGGGCGGCATACGGGATGCCTTTGTAGCTGGTGATCCTCGGATCCGCGGCAGGCAGGCCCTTCACCCAGCCATTTTCGGTTTGTACTCTGCGAATCATATTTCCCCCTTTCAGCCTTTCCCACATCTGGCTGTCCTTTATTTGGCAATCGTCATTGAGAAAAATATAACACTTCCTTCTCAGGAAATCAACCCCACCGCACCTTCCCGAAGGCAAGTGCCGGAAGGATCACCGCCCACACAGGAAAAGCAAAAGTGGGTTGTGCCTGGATTTGATTGCAGGAATTTTCCGAAAAAGCAGATATAATGAACAGATGTCTGCTCGATTACTTCAATACGACCTGACGGAGGCGAGAGGAATGACTGATACCAGCACGATCTCCAGCATTTTTTTTGAAGCATTTCAAAGATACAGCGAAAAAACCGCCCTCATGCCAGACGAAGGCTTTCCGGGGATGACCTATGGGGAGCTGTTTGACAGGGCCTGCCGGATCGCATCGTTCCTGGCAGAAAACGGCGTGGAGCCCGGCAAGGGGATCCGGGTCGTCCTCTCCATGAGCCGCAGTCCTGCCTTTGTGGTGTCTTTCATGGCATGCCTGCTGTTCGGCTATGCAGCCGTTCTGCTTGATCCCGACTATCCGGAGGATCGAAAAAACGATATCCTCAGCCAGTCGGCACCCAGGTTTGTCCTCACAGAGGCAAACGATTGTCTGGCCGGGGCATGCAGCCCGGCACAGCTGCGGATCGCTCCCAAAGGGGAGACGGACGCAGTCATCGTCTACACCTCTGGGTCAACCGGAAACCCCAAGGGCATCATCCACTCCCAGCAAGCTGCGGTTCTGCCGTGCTGCGCCTGATGGCGTTATCGCTCTGACGCCGCAGGATCATTACGGTGTGGCGGCGCGGTTCACCTTTGCGGTCCACTGCTCCGATCTGCTGCTGCCGCTGAGCTCCGGCTGCGCCATTACCCTGATCCCGCTAAAAGTGGTACGGGATCCGCAGATGCTGGCAATGTTCTTGAAAGTACATCAGATCACGGCCACCTTCATGCCTCCCTCCCTTTTCCGAACCTTTGAACGTGCGTCGGACACGCTGAAAACAGTGGTGGTTTCCGGAGAAAAGGTATTCAATATCGACCCCAGGGGGATACGGGTCATCGCGACCTAAGGCATGTCTGAAGCCTATGTGATGATGGCCGAGAAAATCAGGGAATGCAGCGACAAAGCCTATATCGGGAAACCGATCGGCGATATCTGCGCCTACGTTCTTGATGAAAACGGAAACGAGGCGGAGGAAGGCGAATTGTGTGTAACCGGGACTTTTCTTACCGGCTATACGGACCCGCAGAGCTCCCCCCAGCCGGTGCCCGCCGAAAACCCCTTCCAGGACCGGGACGGTCACAGATGGCTGCTCCATACCCACGACGGCGTCCGGAAGCTGCCGGATGGGCGTTATGAGTACATCGACCGAATGGACTGGATGGTCAAGATCAACGGCAACCGGGTCGAGCTTGGCGAGGTTGAAAGCATCCTTAGACGGCTCCCGGAGATCCGGGACGTGCTCGCCATCGACTATACAGACCCGCAGGGACGCGTTTTCCTGTGCGCCTATTATATTACGGAGCCCGGTGCCGAGATTTCCATCCGTTCCCTGAAGGACAGGCTGGCGGAGAAGGTCCCAGCCTATATGATCCCGCCCTTTTTCATCCGGCTGGATGCGTTTCCCAAGAACGCAAACGGAAAGCTGGACCGAAAAGCGCTGGTCCGGCCCGATATCAGCCAGTTTCAGAACGCCTACGTCCCGCCGCGCAATGAACTTGAGGCGCAGCTCTGCCGGGTCATGGAACATGTTCTTGGAATCGATCCGGTCGGCGTGAATGATGATTTCTTCGATCTTGGCGGAGATTCGCTCAGAAGCGCCTACATGCTCTCGGACCTGGCTGATCAGGGGCTGACCTATTCCATGATTTATTACGGACGAACGCCGAGTGGGATCGCCGCGCTCATCGGTCAGGCCGGCACGGAGGGAAGAACGCTTGAGAAGGCCATGGATGAACGGGCCCGGCCACAGCCGCTCCTGCCCTATCAGACCTATTATCTGGATTATCAGATGTATTCCCCGGACAGGATTATCGAGAACTGTACGCTGTACTGCCGCTTCTCCGCGGGCACTGTGGAACCGGAGCAGCTGAGGGACGCGATACGGAAGATGCTCCATCACTTTGCGGTGTTCGGCACAGTATTCACCTTCGACAGCAAGGCTGAACTGGTGCAGCAATATGTGCCGGAGCTGATCCTGGATCCCGGGATCACCTATGTCTCGGAGGAAGAGTATGAAAGGACAGCCAGGCCCGGATTTGTCAGGCCCTTCCGGCTGTTCAACGAGCTCATGTGGCGCTGCGAGATCTTCGTTACGCCCGAAAACACATATGTCCTGATGGATATACACCACACCATCACCGACAGGGGGATGGCCACCAATATGTTCCGGAATCTATTCAACGCCCTGGCTGGAAAGCCCCTTGACGATGATTACTATTATCTGTATCTGCACGATCAGGCTGTACAGCGGCAAAAAGCGGCCGGCTATTCCAGCGAGGCGCTTGGCTATCTGAAGACCTTAAAGCCCTATTCCGGCTATCCGGTCCCCGATTTTGAATCCAGCGGAAACGAGCAGGACACCGTCTGGATCGATACGGACAAGACACTGGGACAGTTGGAGGAGACCGCGCGGAAACACCGGATCTCGCTTCAGAATCTCCTTACCGCCGCGGGCGCCGCCGCCCTTGGAAAGTACAACCACGCGAGGCGTGTCGGGGTCCGCTGGACCTATAACGGAAGGGACGAGGCATGGAAGGAGCCCCTGATGGGGCTCCTCCTGGCCGGCATCCCGGCCGATATCGACCTTGATGAATGTGACTCGGGAGAGAAGCTCCTCCAGGAAGTGAAGCGTCAGTCGATGCTGGGCATCCGCTACAGCGCAGTTTCGGCCGCCTTCAGCGAGTTTTCACCCGGGCTGTCGGAGCGGCTCAGCATCGTCTATCAGCATGGTGCAGACTCCCCGGACAACCTGCCCGAAGGGGCTGAAGTGAGGATGTATCTCGAGCACTTTAACGGAACGCTCACTCTGTTTGAGTTTATTGTCTTTGAGCAGGGAGAGGACCGGCCCCTCAGGATCGAGGCCGTGTACAACCGCCTCAGGTACAGGAAGGAAAGCGCGGCCGCCTTTGCGCAGATGTTTGTCCGTCAGATTGATAGCCTCTGCAAGACGCCGCAAGTCCACGCTGAAAACGGATAGTTTCCCTTTGACGTTCTCCCCGGCAGGCCCTTCACGGCTCCGTCGGGGAGCTTTTCATTGGCGTTCCGGATCGTCCTTCAGTATGATTGTCGACACAAGGTTTGCCATCTGATACTGGGTACCGACTGAATATCAGTTCACCAACGCAGAAGTTTCAGAAGATCGTCAAGGAGTATATACTTCGTCCCATCACGCATTATGGCCTGAGGCATACTGCGGCCACTATCATGATTGCCCAGGGGATGAATGTACGGGATGTAGCTTCAAGGCTGGGACATGCGCAGACCTCTGCCACGTTGAACATCTATGCCCATGCTTTTATGGACACTAACACCCGGGCCACGGAAGCCATTGCAAATGCCCTTGAGAACGCAAGAAAAGAAGCAAAATAAAGGGCTGTAGTCCCCAAAATAGTTCCCAAAGACCATGGAATGGCATACGGAAGCAAATAGAAAAAAAGCCCTGAAACCCTTATGTTTCAAGGCTTTTTCTTTGGTGCGCCCGGCGGGATTCGAACCCACGGCCTTCAGAGTCGGAGTCTGACACTCTATCCAGCTGAGCTACGAGCGCATTTGCTGAACGCATATAATAGAATATCACATTTCCCCTTTCTTGTCAAGACCGCGGCGGAAAAAGGCCGCGGTCCCGACAAGGATGGGAACGTTGCGACTGTCCAAGAAAGCATATCTTTTCCGCCGTTCCAGACGGAAAGAGGTTGGACGGGGTCAGTCCTCCGGATCCACGGACCACAGATCCGGGTTCTGCCGGTAGTATTCGTTCATGCGCTCCTCCAGGGCTTGCTGTGTTTCCTGTCCGGCGATCCCGGTGACCGTGATACCCGCGCTTTTCTGGAAGTCCTTGACCGCCTGGGCCGTAAGGGACCCATATTTGCCGGTGATGTACTGGCCGCCCAGATATCCAAGCAGCACCAGCTTTCTTTGCAGGTCTGAAACCCGGAGCCCCTCGTTGCCTGCACGCATGGTAATGCCCGCCCATTCATGCACGGTCCCATAGCCCTGAATGGCCCAATTGTCAATCGGATAGGAATTCCGGGCCACTTTCTCCGGATTGTTCCCCTCAAGAACATGCACCCGCACCTTTCCGTTGGCATCCACGGTACAAAACTCCACCATAGCTACGTGGGAAGTGTCCCCCGTGGCACTGATGGAAAAAAACATCCAATCACCGGGCTGGGGAATATAGGCATTTTTTTCGACCCGCTCCCCTGTGGCAGAAAACCATTGGCTGCCCCAATCCGGAACGAACCCTGAACGGGCCACATAGCGTCCCTGACGGATAAACCAGTTCCTGCCCGTGTTGGACGCGGAATACAGGGGATACGAGTTGTTCAAAAGCGCTGTGCCATACCGTTTGTCCGTTTGATCAACGCACCAACACAGGTATTCCGCACACCATTCTGCGTCCGGATCTCCGGCCCAAACGCCGTATTTGGTATTTTTGTAACGGTCCTCGGTATAGCCGAGCTCCTCTCTGGCCACTTCAAGAAGGGATTCCACATAGGAAGGCACCTCCCTTTCCGGGGAAAGCAGGACTTCCCCCTCCGGGACAAGGGTCCCCTCCTCCGGAAGGGCCGTCGCTGTGGGTTCCTCCGCCAGAACGAAACAAGTCCACAGACATACGACTGCCGCAAGCAGCGCCAGCAATTTACTGAATCGAATCATTCAACTCTCCTTTTGCACAAGGCCCCGGGCCCGATCATCCGTCCTGCCCGTAGTCCGCCCTGTGCCGGTCACTGCGTCTTCTGCGCGCAGGCTGTTCAGCCGCCGACGAACGCGCGGGAACGTCCTCCGTCGGCGTTTGGGCGTCCGCCGCTTCCGCCCCGGCCTCAATGCCGGCCGCCTCCGTGTTTGGGTCTCCCGTCCTGTTTGCCATGCTCCTCTCCCGAACGGTACCAAACTCCGTTGAGGCCGTACGGCCGACCCGGGTCACGTCCATCGGGTTCTCCCGTACCGCTTTCCTGTAGGAAACCGTCTCCTGGGATCTGGTCCCTTCCCGTGCGGAGAAAACAGCTGTCTCCTGCCTTTCTTGCACGTTATTTGCAGACACCGGCCGTTTCCATTCCGAGGTAGCGTCCATGCTTCCCTCTTCTGAACCGTTTCCCGCGCCAAAGGGGGGATAGCGGCGGGTGCCGTTCCCAAGGACAGGCGTCTCCCGCTCCACCCGAATGGTGCCCTGCGGGACCGCTCCTGCACGAAAGTCCTGGGTGCCTTCTTCGGGCCCGCCGTAACGAGGCTCCTCCTGCACATAATCTCGCAGATCCGCCTGGGCACGATTGCGCTCCCAGTCCTCGGTACGCTGTCTGAACTGGCCATTCCGGGCCGTTTTCCTGGCCTGCTGTTCCCTCACCTCACGGCGTTTTCGCTCATTGCGGCGATGGATCGAGTACAGGTAGATCCCGCCGCCGGCAAATACCGCGGAACCGATGATCAGCGCCACCCCAAGCGTGCCGGATCCGGTTTTTTCCGGTTCCGGCGTGGGCTGCGGGATATCCGGCGTACGGGTAACAGCCGCGTAGGGGGACGCCGTGTTCATCCAACCGCCGATGCCTGCGGTCGACAGAGGCGTCGGCGAGGGCGTACCCCCTGTGGTCGGGCTCACAGTCGGCAGATAAGTCATCTCCGGCTCCGGTGTTTTCGCGGAGAAAGGCGCATAAGAGACCGAGATGGCTGGGTTTTTCCAGACGCTTGCGTTATAATCCTCAAATGCCTGGATATTGTTTATGGAAGCGTCCGCCGCATTTCCCTGGTTGCTGCCGGACAGGCTGTAATTCTCCCCCGAAAGGAATTCGGACAGCTCATCCAGGGTCATTACCTTGAAATAATCGCTGCGGATGTATCCTTCCGTCCCCGCCTGGCTTACATGGTACCAGGTTTCTCCGTTCTCGTTCTGCCGGGTCTCCAGCACCAGCGCGAAGGCAAATTGTTCCAGCATCCGGATGGAAGAAGAGGACTGGGTGGCTTCCGCACGAAGATTGACCCTGCTGGCGGTCACATACCCATAGCTCGACAGGCTTCCGCCCCCAAAGGCAACGGCGGTCGGGGTGGCCTGCGGCCGGGGCGTCGGCGTGCGCAGCGTTGCCAGGTATCCTTCAATTTCAAGACTGTTGAGCATGCGGATCTGGTCATCGCGGATATACCCCCATTGGGAACCGTAGTTGACGATGTCCCAGGCCTGTCCTTCGGTATACTCCTGGCCCGTAACAACGACAACGGTCCCAACGTTCAGCACATTATAGATCTGGGCGTTGGTGTCCGCATAGGCGCGGATCACCGCATGTTCTCCAATCGTGATCCCGTACCCGTTGTATTGCGCCGGTACGTCCGTTGGGACAGGCGTCGGCCCGGAGGTGGGGGCGGAGCTAAGATATCTCCTGGCGATTTCATTGTTTACGTGCAGAAGGTCGGAATCCAGGGCAAACCCTACCCTGCCGCTGGATACAATTTCTACGCTGTCCCAGCAGGTCCCGTCCACATACGTCTGGGACTGGATCAGGATCAGCTGCTCCGCCCCCTCCACGGACAACACGGCATCATCCGAATTGGTCTGGCTGCTGTAAATGGACGTCGCTCCCCGGGTCAGGGCATACCCCGAATAGGGCATCGCAGTCGGACTTGGCGAAGGGGTAAAGGTGACATAGACGGTTTCCGTGGGCCCCGGCGTCGGGGACGGAGTCACCTCAGAGGTGGGCATCCGCGTTGCCGGCGGCGTTCTGGTGGCCATGGGCGTGTTCAGGGTGGACTGGTACTGAAGGCTTTCTGTCTCGGTCATCAGGGTGATGAACTTTTTCATCATATACCCGTCCGTCCCGTTGTAACGGACCTGATACCAGGCGGTATCTCCCTCCGTAACGGATTGGTATACCCAGATTTTCGCAGGCTTTCCAGGCCGGTCGATCACCTTGCCGCTGGTGGAAGGCAGGGCGCGCAGGGCCACCTCTCTGGAATTGATCTGGCCCCAGCGGTCGATGGTCGCGCCGTCAGGGATCTCCGTGGGAACCGGGGTCGGCGTATAGCCAAAGACCTGGTTGACCTCATCCTGGCTCATGGGCTGGATCACGTTGGCATTCATGAATCCCTCCATGCCGGCCGCTTCCACCTGATACCAGAATTCGCCCCGCTCATTGCTGAGGAGTCCCACCACATGGACCACTTCACCTGCCGCAAGCTCCATCAGCACGTTGTCCATGCTGAGCGTTGTCGGACTTGAACGGAAATACGTCCCGTTTTTAGACGGATGGGCGTAAAAATCCTGCGCCTCAACCGGATAGGGGACCGGCGTAGGCGCCGGTGTGGGGCTCGGTGTCACGGTCAGATAATAGACGAACACCACTTCCTGAGCGCTGAGGGTGCCGTCTGCTTCCATGAAAACGGATTGCGTATCCCCTTCCAGAAGGCTGTAATTCTCCTTCAGGTCCAACGGAGCGGCCGAGATCAGGTTGTTCCCGGGCACGCAGTCCGCCACCGTCGGGGAAGCGACATCCTCCCCTGAGACGGAACGGTAATACACCGGAATAGACGCCTCCATACGGGCCGTCTCACGGACCCAGAAAATGATCTCCGATGGTTCCGGGACGCCCGCACTGTTGACGATCACCTGCTGCGTCTCCGGATCCACAAGCTCATACTCCTCCGGAAACCGGGTCCTGTCCGCGGAAATATAATTCACCGAATCCGTCTCAAAAAGCTCATGGTCCGAATAGAATTCCATACCGGTCGCCTGATCCCGGTAATAAACGGGCACCAGCACCGCGCCGGGCGCTTTGGCTTTCTCATAGGTAAAGACGACCTCCGTGGCGTCCGCCCTGCCGTATTCATCCACAAACACGTACTTGACAGCCTGGCCTGCGATGGTGTAGCCATCGATCCCAAGCGCATTGACGGCGGTATTGGCGCCAAGATGACAGATTTCCTGCGTGGAAGGACGGATCTCAAGGTTGCTTTGGGCGTCGATGTAACGGACCGTAATGACAGCATCCCCGATCTTCCGGTATACAAAAACGATTTCATCCGTATCTGCCTGGCCGTTGACATCCACAGTCACCGCCCGGACCGATTCCCCCGTAACGGCATAGCCCGCGATGGTATTGGCGCTGATCATGGTGGTCTGGCTGACAGGACAGGCGATCTGGTCCGGCTCGGATAGTTCCGTTCCGTCCTCAAGCACGCAGCGTATGAGGACCATCGGATTGGGAACGGCGCTGTAGTGGAACACCAGCATCTCCGTCTCCAGTTCCCCGTCGGACCCGGGCGTCACTTCATATTCTTCCGCCCCCTCCAATACGTACCCGTCGATCTGCTTTGCCCGGATCGTGGTGGTCTGACCGATGGGGCAGGCTACCGTTTCCGCCGGAGAAAGCTCCTGCTGAAGAACGCTGCTGCTTACATACCGTACCGTCACAATGGGATCCGTTACCGGTGTGTAAAGGAAGATCACCTCTGTCCGGTCGGGCGTCCCCTGCGCGTCCGACGTGACGGTCAGGCTGCTTTCCCCCTGGACACGGTAGCCCGGAACTGCCGGCGCTTCAATCCGGACCTGACTGTCCGGGGCGCATTCCACGCTGCTGTCCTCGGCAAGCGGCGCAAGGGTCTGCGCGTTCAGACACCGCACCAGGATCTGCGCGCGTTGGAGGGGCAGATACCGGAAGAGGACCTCGGTGGCATCCGGCGTTCCGTCCATTGCGACCGACACCCGCTGCTCAAGGGGCTCCACAGGCTCAAAGCCGCTGACCGGCTCCGCATAAAAGACCACAGTGCTCCCCACGTCACAGTCCAGCTGTTTGCTTTCGCGCACTTCCTCCCCGGTTTGGGCATTCAGATAGCGGACGGTCACACGGGCAGGCTGCACCGGCAGATAGGTAAAAATGACCTTCTCCGGATCGGCATGGCCTTCCTCGTCTGTAACGATGTACCTTACCTCGTCCCCTTCGACCCGATAACCCGGAATGCTCTGGGCATAAACGGGCACAAGGGAGGACGGGGAGCAGTTCAGGATCTGTCCTTGATACAGTTCCATCCCGGTCACCGAATCCCTGTAAAGGACCTGCACCACGGCGTCCGGCCGCTTCACATTCCCGTCAGGTGCCGGAGAAGAGGACAGGTAGAGCCTGACGGAAGAGAATACGCTGCCCTCCGGATTCAGGCGGGAAATTTCCACAAAGGGCGAGTCCGGGCTCCCGCTGCCCGCATCCTGGAGGGAATCCAGGGGATCCCCGTCCCCGGGAAGAAAGGCCGCGGTTTGGCCGGAATAATCAAAAAGATGCAAGTTCACCGTGCCGGAAAAGGCCTCCTGGGGCAGCGTGACCCAGTAGGCGTCCTGCGCATCCCCATAAGGCTGCGCGGAATACTCAAAAGTTTCCCCGGTCAGCGGATCCGTCCAATAAATGCCGATCACCAGCGGATCGGCCGCTTCCGCAAGGGCAAACGCCGCGGTCATGCAGAGAAGGACCAGCACGGTCAGCAGCCCGAAACAGCGTGATAGCACAGCCGCGCAAACGTTTTTGGCGTCCAAAAAAACGCCTCTTGCTTCTCTCCCGGGTCGTCTGTTCCCCTTTTCTTCCGGATGGATCCTTCTTTCCAAATCCCGCCGCCTCCTTTGGGACAAATCATTTTCTACAATTATATTGCGATTGTATAATATTTGGTGTATCATGTCAAGGAAGCGCCCCTTTTAGGGCATCCACGCTCATTCAACGCAGACGTCCCCCATTTCGTTTCACACGGAAGGAATCTTTTATGACTGACGACGCTCTCAGGGAAACCCTGCTCAGCAAACAATCCATGTTCAACGGCCGGCTTTTCAATGTAGAATGCTGGCAGGTTTCTTTGCCGGACGGGAAAGCAGCCTCAAGGGACGTCGTCCTGCTCCGGGGAGCCTGTGCCGTCGTCGCCGTGGATGCGCAGGGACGCCTTCCGCTGGTCAGGCAGCACCGGATCGCGTCGGGCCGGTTCACCTGGGAACTTCCCGCCGGCAAATTCGATTCCCCGGAGGAGGAGCCGCTGGTCTGCGCCCAAAGAGAACTGCGCGAGGAAACCGGGCTGACAGCCGGTCACTGGCAGAAGCTGACGGTGGTCTGTCCTTCCCCGGCCTACTGCAGTGAGGAGATCCATCTCTTTCTCGCAAGGGACCTCTCTTCGGGCCCCGCGGCTGCGGACGAGGGAGAGTTTCTTGAGTCAAGGTTCTTCTCCCTCAAGGAAGCTTACCGCATGTGTATGGAGGGAGAGATCCAGGACAGCAAAACCGTCATCGGCATTCTGATGGCGCGCGCAGTTTTGCGCCGGCAGCTAACCTCTTGCTCCGGCTGAATACGTACAAAAGAAGTGTTCCGACATGTTCCTATCCTTTTTTCAGGAGCCGCCCCCCCTTGAAACGCCCCGATTGCTGCTTCGGCGTCTCCGGCTGTCCGACGCACGGGATCTTTTCGAATACGCAAGTGACCCCGAGGTGGCCCGGCACGTGCTCTGGCAGACCCACACCTCCCTCTCCCAGTCCAGGGCCTTTCTCAAAGAGGCACGGCGCCAATACCGCAGTGGATTTCCCGGGTCCTTCGCCCTTGTCCTGAAGGACAGCCAAAAGATGATCGGCACCATCGGGTTCATGTGGATCAACCCGGAATACCACTCCTGTGAGGTCGGTTACAGCCTGAACAGGAACTACTGGAACCGGGGCCTGATGACCGAAGCCCTGCGGGCAGTGATCGCTTTCGCTTTCAACGAACTTCGGCTCAACCGCGTCGAAGCCCAGCACGAGGTGGACAATCCTGCCTCCGGGCGCGTGATGGCCAAGGCCAGCATGCGCTATGAAGGCACCCTGCGTCAGCGGATCCGGAACAAAGGGCATTATTCCGATGTGGCGGTGTATGCCATTCTTCGACGCGATTTCAACAAAGGAGGATAGATCTTTGAAAGTTCATTATGTCACAAAGGGAACCTGTTCCACCGCCATGGATGTGGAAGTAACGGACGGCATCGTCACGCAGTGCGTCATTACCAGGGGCTGCGCCGGTAATACCCAGGGGCTTTCCAAAATGGTGATCGGACGTCCCGCACAGGAAGTCATCCGCCTGCTCCGGGGCATTCAGTGCAGGAACGGCACCTCCTGCCCGGACCAACTTTCCTATGCCGTCGAACAGGCCTTGAACGCGTGATCCCCAAACGCCCGCGCAGGCACGAACCCCGGCCGGTCTTTGCCGGCCCGCTGAAAAGGAGCATATCATGACTGACAAAAACAAAAAAGCCTCCAAAACCCGCCTCTGGATCCGGATCGTCTGTATTCTGCTGGTCATCCTGCTGGCAGGGTCCTATCTGGTGGCTGCCCTGATCCAGGGCTGACACAGCCGGGCAGACGCCGCATTCCAAAGAACGTTCCATCCTGGTCTCTTGGGGATGGAACGTTTTTTATGGCTGGTCTGACTCGCCAAACCGTATTCAAAGATGAACCTTTATGCTGCCGTAAATGCTGAACACCTGCATACAGCACAGAAAAACCCATTCCGGCACCGCCGTTCTGTCCGTTTCCCGTCGAAGCAGCTTGTACAGAAAAGCGTAAGGAATCAGATCCGTACAATAACGGGCGCCAAACTGATAGCCGCCAAAGGTTCTGTGCATCAGCAGCAGGAAAAGATGCAGAAGAAAGGTACAGAACACCACTGCTTTTTCTTGCGTGCATTGCTTCCTGAGCAGGTCCATTGCAAAGCTGACAATCATGCAGGTCAGCACCGGACAGGCAATCAGAAAAGAGAATCCAAACTTCTCAAGCTCCGGTGTGCCGTTGGCCCAGGCAAACGGGCTTCCAAAGACAAACTTGCTGATATTTTCTCCAACTTTTCCCAGGGAAAACTGTACCCCTCCCTGGAAGGAAAACTCCGGCAGATAATTATGTCCGAATTCCAGCGGGTTTCCAAACCGGACCGCATTGTAACAACCAATTGCAGCGGCCACAAGCAGTCCAAGGACGACTCCCCAACGGAGCGAATGAAGGATCTCCGCAAAAGTTCTTCCGGCTTTCCTGTTTATACTCCAACAGACAAAAAAGAGCGGGACCGCATACAGGGCGTCAAAGGGCCTGCAGGCAACCGAAAGAGCATACAGCAGCAGGGAAAGGGTCATATGGTCGGTCGTCATACAGTAAATGGCGGCCGTCACCATCAGGAAGGCCAGTGTTTGGGCATGATACCAGACTGCCCCATTTAATGTCAGCGTAAGAAAGCTGGACGAAAAAGGCGCGAGAAACGCCCACAAAAGGGCATCCCAGGAACGGTATCCCGCGTTCCGAAGGGCCTTGTATATCAGCAGTACAGACAGACAGGCATAACACTTGACCAAGCCGTTTTCCGGGGTATTCAGGCCAAAAAGAAATGCAAAGGGCAGCAATACGACCGATGGAAGCGGAGGAAAGGAGACATAGTAACGGCCGTTGAAGATGGCCAATTCCAGATGAGGATGGTTCTCCACCCAGGTATGACCCTCCAGCCAGGAAAGGGCCTGCAGCGTATAGGTATTGTAGGCTGTCGGCCCAAAGGGAGAGGTATGGATCGCGGCAGAAAGGCCCATCCACATGGCCAGCATCATGATCAGCAGCACGATCGTCCCTCGGTCGATCTTACGAAATCTTTCTGTCATTCCATACCCTCACTTTCCGGTATTCCCGGACATTGTCTCCGCAGCGGCCCCGGGAAATACCGGCCTGTTCAGTAACCGGGGGTGGGCGTTGCAAAGATAAAGGACGTATCCATCGGCCTGCGGGAAACTTCCGGAGTCGGCGCCGGCGTAGGGACAACCGTCTTGGGATCAGGGGTTCCGGTCCCCCGGACCGGAAGAGGGGTGGGTGTCTCCGTCGGCGCCGCGGTGGGTTCCGGAGTCGCCTTTTCGTTGATCGCGTCCGTATACAGCCTGCTCAGGGTCTCCCGGTTGGCAACGCCGCCCCCGCTGAGCCGGTTTGCACTCTGGTAGGCCTTTACCGCAGATTTGGTGCCGCTTCCATAGACGCCCGTTGCTTCCCCGGTGAAGTAGCCCAGTTCCTTCAGACGCATCTGCAGCCAGTAAACCGCCTGCCCCACGTCATCCGTTGTCAGCTTCGTTACTTGGGTGGGCGGATCGCCCGCGTCATATGGCGGATAAACCACCGGTTCCGGCGTGGTGACTGGCAGCATGACGCTTTTATCCAGCTTGCCGGGTTTGCTTCTTGCGACCAATTCCGGATCCGCCGGACGGTCCTCGCGGATGGTGACCACCGTTCCCGCGCCGCAATGGTCGTAGATCCATTTCGAGTCTGCCACTGTCAGGCGGATACATCCATGGGAAGCACGTTTCCCCAGGGCATTGAGACTTGACACCTTCAGCGTCATGGGATCATATGCGGAATAGATCACGGAATGAAAGGCGATCTCCTCGTCGATCTTCACCCAATACTGGGCTTTTCCCCCACCCCAGTTTGGAAAATAGCACCAACGAGCTTTCCGCCCCGAGAGAATGTACGTTCCCGGGGCGGAAGGATGGGATTTAGTACCCGTGGAGCAGAGGAAGCATTTATACATGTCCGTGTAGTCCTCTGTTTCGGAATTGTAGGCCCAGATCTTGACCAGTTGGTTGTTGACATCCACCTCAATGGCGTAGGGGATCGGCTCCGGTGTAGCCGCTGGTTTGGCCACGCCGTCCGCTGCGACGACCGTCTCGTCATAGAACAGGGCATTCCAGGTTTTTTCATCCACTTTGCCGGTCACGATCAGCCCGTTCATTCCCTGGAAGTCCTTTACCGCCTGCTGCGTCTGTTTGTAATACCCGGTCGTTGTTTTATGATAGGTAAAGTATCCAAGTTCCTTCAGTCGCTCCTGAACCAGCTGGACATCCTTGCCGGTACTTCCATAGGACAATTCCTTTCTGAACTCCGTCGGATTGTCCGCCGCCCCTGCCGGGATCGGTGAAGGGGTTGGTTTTACGATCCTCGAGTAGATCAGCTCCAGGGTCCATACATCGGCCACGCCTGTAGCCTCCATGCCAAAGTCCTCCTGGACCTGCGCGACGGCCGCCTTCGTTTTGGTCAGATACTTGCCGCTGATGGACGCTGAATAATAGCCAAGCTCGGTCAAACGCTGCTGAAGGTTTTCCACATCCTTGCCCTGGTCGTTGACGGAAAGGGGACGGTAGCAATCCCCATAAATGATCTCCAGGGTCTCATCATCCGCTTCCCCGGTCACTTCCAGCCCATAGGCCTTCTGGACTTCCATCACCGCAGTCTGCGTCAGGGTCCCGTATTCCCCCGTTACCTTGCCCGTGTAATAATTCAAGGATTTCAGCCGGGTTTGAAGTTCCGTCACCGCGTCCCCGGTATCCCCCATTCGAAGGGCCAAATCTACAGGAACCGCCTCGGAAAATGCGGCCACCGACATCCAAAGGATTCCCAGCAGCAGGATCCATCCCGCGATCATCTTTTTCATTTGTTTTCAGCTCCCTTTCTGCTTCTATTGCCACCCGGCCTGTCCTCCGCTGATATCAACGGAACACAGCCCTTTCGTCATCCGTCCCGGGTCTCGTTTTCATATAGATACCTGCCCATCAGGACCCCCATGACAGACGCCATCATCAGTCCGCGGGTCCACCCGCTGGAATCCCCCAGACAGTGCAGGCCCGAAATGTTCGTATTCAGGCGCTCGTCCATGCGGATCCGGTTGGAATAAAACTTAAGCTCAGGCGAATACAAAAGGGTTTCCGTACCCGCAAAGCCGGGAACCACCTGATCCATGGCCTGCATGAACTGAATGATATCCGTCATGGCGCGGTAGGGCATTGCCGCCGTGATATCCCCCGCCACCGCGTCCGGAAGGGTATAACGCAGATTGGAACGGTTCAATTCCTTCTGCCAGGTCCTCTTTCCGTCCAGAATGTCCCCATACCGCTGGACCAGGATATGGCCCGCCGCCAGCATGTTGGTCAATTCCCCCACCTTTTGGGCATAGGCAATGGGCTGATTGAAGGGTTCGTTGAAGTTGTGGGATACCAGGATGGCCAGATTGGTGTTGTCGCTCTTGGTTTCTTTATAGGAATGCCCGTTGACCACCGCCAGTTGATTGTCATAATTCTCCTGACTGACAAATCCGCCCGGATTCTGGCAAAAGGTCCGGACCTTGTCCTTGAAGGGCTTTGGATAACCCACCAGCTTGCCCTCATACAGGACCCGGTTGATGGTTTCCATGACCTCGTTGCGCACCTCTACGCGGACCCCGATGTCCACTGTTCCGGGCTGATGGGCGATGCCGTGCTGCTCGCACTGTTTTTCAAGCCATTCCGCCCCTCTTCTGCCGGTAGCGATAACGGTTTCCTTGGCCCGGACCTCCCGCTGTTCTTTTCCCCTGGACAGCAGGCCGCCGATGCAGTGGGATCCCTCCAGCAAAAGCGTTTCGCAGGACCAGCCAAAGAGAAGTTCCACCCCTTTTCTGCTCAGTTCCTGCTCAATGGCCAGGTACAGCTCCCGGGCCTTTTCCGTTCCCAGATGCCGGATGGGGCAGTCCACCAGTTTCAGCCCGGCCTTGATCGCCCTGAGACGGATGGCTTTGATTTCCTCCCCCTCCAGCTGCCCTTCGATGTGGCTGTCCGCCCCGAAGTCAAGGTAGATCCGGTCCGTATAGTGAATCATCTGCTGGGCAAAATCCTCACCGATCAGTTCCGGAAGCCGCCCCCCCACCTCATAGGAAAGAGACAGTTTCCCGTCGGAAAACGCACCAGCCCCGGAAAAACCGGTGGTGATGTGGCAGTAGGGTTTACAGTTCATGCATTTTCCGGTCACCGCCTTCGGGCAGTGACGCTGATTGATGGAAACCCCCTTCTCCACAATCATGATTTTCTGCCTGGAGCCTTTGCGAATCAGTTCCAACGCGGTAAAAATACCCGCCGGGCCGGCCCCGACGATCAGGATATCCGTGTTCATTCCCCAGCTCCTTTTTTAGGATCATTATACATATAAAATATTTTATCAATTTTGTCAATATTTTATGACGCAATTGTTACGTTTCCTTAATAAATAAACCAGGCCAGCTTCCTTCTCTTGCCGCGGCGTTTCATTGTGTCTTCACCATGTCAGTCCTTGCCGCTTCCCTTGCCGAACCGCTTCGCTTTATGCTATAATTTGCTGGTGTTCAACCTTGAGCTGATCAGACAGCGGAGGTATGTTTATGAGCAAAAAAAAATTGATCCTGATCGCCGATGACGAGCGCGGAATCCACGAATCCCTTCGGATGTACCTGACCAGGGAGGGATACGATGTATACTCCGTTTTCAAAGGCGACGACGTGATGGAGGCCTTCAGCCGGATGCAGCCCGACCTGGTCATTCTGGACATCATGATGCCCGGACGGTCCGGGACGCAGGTCTGCGCGGATATCCGCGCCGTCTCGATGACCCCCATCATTATTCTGACCGCCAAAGGGGAGGAAGTGGACAAACTGCTTGGCTTCGCCCTGGGCGCGGACGATTACATCGTAAAGCCCTTTTCTCCCCGGGAGATCGTCTCCAGGATCCAGGTGATTTTCCGCCGCCTCAATCAGATGAACAACGAGGGGGATCAGAACCGGCTGACCATCGGCAATACCACCATTGACCTGAAATGCTACGAGGTCCTTGTCAATGGAAAGCAGGTCTTTCTCTCTCCCAAAGAGGTGGAGATCCTGTACCTGATGGCCCGCCATCCCCGGCAGGTCTTCGAAAGGGAACAGCTCCTGGACAGCATCTGGGGCTTTGATTTTGACGGGGACGAAAGGGTGGTGGACACCTCCATCAAGCGGATCCGGAAAAAGCTGACGCCGGACACCGATATCCTGCTCAAATCCGTATATGGCAAAGGATACAAAGTCGAGGTCCGGGACAATGCCTAAACGGATCGGGTTCATCACCCGGATCATCCTTTTTTTTGCGGCCTTTTCCCTGGTCCTTTCCCTGCTGTTCTATGCAGCCTTCAGCTACCTGTTTACGGATGCGTTCAATCAAAGGGAAAAAGCGTCCCTCAACCAAACCCTTGAATCCGGCGAAATGCTCCTGAATGCCTACAGTCAGGGGAAGCTGACCCGCGCCCAGCTGTGGGATCTGGTCAATCCCTCCTTCCGGTCCGAAAATGCCTTCCTGATGCTTCTGGACCGGTCCGGGGGGATCCTGGCGTACACGGACAGCGCGGTCCCCTATCTGGTCCATTCCCAGGTCCGGCAGATCATTTACATATTGGCCGACAGTTCCAGCGAACAGGTCAGCACTGAATACTCTGTTCGGGGCGCCATTGCCCTTATCGCGGGGAAAGCGAACCAGGAGGGGTTCGTGATCGCCGGCCGCACCCATACGGAGGCGGACAGTCTCGTATTCACCTTCCGCACACAGCTTATGATCGCCATGCTGGTCACGCTGTTTCTCATTCTCTTTTTCTCAAGCATCGGCAGTCACTTCCTTGCCAAACCGGCCAAAGGGCTGATCGAGGCGTCAGAGCGGATGATTTACGGTGAGCGCGTCCAGGTCAGCGAGAACCTGCCCGGCGAAATGCAGCATATCGCAAGGGCATTCAACACCATGAGCCGGAAGATCACCGCCTCCATCCAGGAAGTCAAAAACGAGAAGGAGACCATGCAGCTGATCCTTGAAAGCCTCAATGAGGGCATCATCGCGCTGGACTCCAACGGCGTTGTTCTGCATAAGAACTCCGCAGCGGACGAACTGATGGGCGGGGACAGCACGCCCCAGGCCCAGGAGATCCACGCCGCCATCCGTCAGGTGATCGCTAAGCAGCGGGAGGGGAAAAAGGACTGCACCCTGACCGGGAAAACCCGAAGGGGCGACATGGAACTGATGTACGCCGTTTCTCCGCTGCCCACCTCCCAGGGTCATGCAGCGGCAGCCGCGGCGCTGATCCGGGACATTACCGAGCAGGAACGGCTAGAAATGACCCGGCACGATTACGTGGCAAACATCTCCCACGAGCTCCGCACGCCGATCGCTTCCATCAAGGGCATCGCCGAGGGCATCCGGGACGGCCTTGTGACAAGCAGCGAGGATCTAAGCCGCTGCGTGGGCATCATTGTGGATGAATCCACAAGACTGACCCGTCTGATCAACGATCTGCTCGAGCTTTCCGGCCTGCAGTCCAATCCAGCCGCTTTTGAGATGGAAGAGGTGGATCCGGTCGAACTGGTCCTGGAATTGAACGACCGCAACCAGAACCTGTTTCGCCAGGCAGGCATCAGCCTTTCCTGGTCGCTTCCCATGGATCCGGACGGGGAGATCGTGCCGCTGCCCGTTATCCGGAGCAATGAAGACCGATTGTCCGAAGTGCTGACCATTTTCATAGACAACGCAAGAAAGTATACCCCACCCGGCGGCCATGTAATCCTTGGTGCGGAGCAGACCGAAGCGGGCATCCGTTTTTACGTCTCCGACGACGGCATCGGCATGGATGAAGAGACCCAGCGCCTGGCCTTTGACCGATTCCATCAGGCCGAAAAGAGCCACAGCGGGAAGGGAAGCGGCCTCGGGCTTGCCATTGCCAAAGAGATCATGGATAAAATGGGGATCCCGATCCGGCTTGAAAGCGCGCCGGGCCGCGGAAGTACGTTTTCCTTTACCGTCCCGCCGGAGAAGCATACCGCTCCCGCACCCCAAGGCGTATCGTCTCCCCCCGCGTCAGGTTTTTAAACCGTTTCCCTTTCAAACCCAGGATAAACGTGCTATAATGGGGCGCATGCATGTTTGAAAGGGCAAGATCTGCTTTCCATGGAAGCCGGCGCTCCTTTCCGCCCCATGACTTTGACTGCTGGAGGAATCAACATGTTCGGCAAGCTGATGAACAATTACTATTACGGAAAGAGCGGGAAGGGGGATTTCAATAAGGACGATCTGCCCACCAACCGCTTCCAGCTTTTTTTTGAGATGCTCCGCATCCGCTTTTCCGCCCTGTGCAGGCTGAACCTGATGACCGTTCTGGCCTTCGCTCCGCTCATCTTTGTGATCTCCAGTTCGGTCTCCACCTACCTGAGCGGCATCAACCTCCAGTATGGCATGTATGACACGGTCCATACGGCAGGTATTGAGCTTCCCGCGGGCTATACGCAGGAGCAGCTGGCAGAATATCTTGCCAAATGCGCGCCCGTTCTGGCGGAGGCTGAATTCTCCGAGGCGGAGATCTCCTTCTGGAGTTCGGTCTGCACCGCGGAGGGGATGAGCGACTTTACCCGCCAGATCCTCTTCAGCCTGACGCTCTGGCTGATCCCGTGCATCCTGATCACAGGCCCTGTAGAGGCCGGTATCGCATATATTACGCGCAACTGGGCCCGGGATGAGCATGCCTTTATCTGGCAGGACTTCAAGGACGCCGTCAAGGAAAACTGGAAACAGGGCCTGGGCGTTTCTGCCATCACCTCCGTGCTGCCTGCCGTCATTTATGTCGGCTGGACCTTTTATTCCTCCCAGACGGCTCAAAGCGTATTGTTCATTGTTCCCCAGATGCTGGTCTTGATGCTTGGCATCCTGTGGTTTCTGGGCCTTTTGTACATGTATCCAATGATGGTTTCCTACCGGGTTTCCTTCCGGGATCTTGTCAAGAATTCGCTCATGCTGGGCATTGCCCGGCTTCCCCAGAACGTTGGGATCCGTCTGATCCACCTTTTCCCCGCCGCCCTTGCCGCCCTGCTTCTCCTGTTTACCGGCATCGGCTATTATGCCCTGATGGCCCTGCTTCTCTATTACATCGTCTTCGGCATTGCCCTTGCCAGGTTCATCACCGCCTCTCTCAGCAACGCGGTCTTCGACCGGTTCATCAACAGCCGTATGGAAGGGGTGGAGATCAACCGGGGCCTGCGCAAGGAAGAGGACGACGAGGACGAAGAAGAGGACGAGGACGAGGCGCGCCCGGATGGGGCGCAGCGCTGAAAAACGCCGAGGAATGACGCCGACAGCTATGTATACGGATTTTGCCAAAGTTTATGATCTTCTGATGCAGGATGTGGACTATGACGCCTGGGCAGCCCACCTCCTGCGTCTTTTGCGCTTGAATGGCGTCCAGGATGGAAGCGCCGTGTGTGAATGCGCCTGCGGCACAGGGTCCCTGACGATCCCCTTGCAGAAAGCGGGGTTCCGGATGACCGGGGTGGACCTGAGCGACAAGATGCTGGAGGAAGCCATGCGGAAAGCCCGTGCGAGCGGGTGTCTGCTTCCCTTCATCCGGCAGGACATGACCCGGCTGTCCCTTCCAAGGAAGGCGGACGCGATCCTGTGCACCTGCGACGGGGTCAACTATCTCTCTCCCGAATCGCTTCCCCTCTTTCTGTCGGCTGCCTGTTCCAATCTTAAAAGCGGCGGCGTGCTGCTTTTTGATCTTTCCACGCCCTGGAAGCTGAAGAACCTGCTCGGCAACCAATCCCTTACCCGCAGGGAAGACTCCTTCGTGTATCTTTGGGACAATGCCTGGGATGATAAAAAGCAATGCGTCCACCTGGACCTGACCGTTTTCCTGCCGGAAGCAGACGGACGGTATCGCAGGGTTGATGAAACGCAGACCCAGTACGCCCATGAACGGCCCTTTTTGCGGGAGTGTCTCCGGAAGGCCGGTTTTGTCTCCATCCGTTTCTATGGCAAATTCCGTCTGAGCGGACCGCGGGAGAAGGATGACCGCTGGCATGTCCTGGCCGTTCGCCCGTAGCCTCTTTCCCGCGTTCCCGCCTTCCTTGCCGTCCCCTTTTGATCCGGCTCTTTTAAGAATGATATTAGAAATAACAGAGGTATCCAAATGAATGATCCCGTTTCTCCCCTGATCAATCTGCCCGATGAAATGCTGCATATCAGCCTTCTGGACGGCCTTGTCCGCGTTCTGTTCTGCAGGACGACCCAGGCTTCCCGAACAATGGCCGATATTCACCTGCCTTCCCCCGTTGCTCTGGCCGCCTGTTCCAGGATCATGACCGGCACGCTGATGCTGTCCGTCATGATGAAGGGCGATAACGAATCCGTCACCGTCACTGTGGCCGGCAACGGTCCCGCCGGTAAAATCACCTGTGTCGGCAACGGGAACCGCGTCAAGATCTCGCCGGAAAATCCCCAGGCAGATCTGCCGCTGAAAACCGACGGACACCTGGACGTTGGCGGATACATCGGACACACCGGTCGGCTGACCGTCATCAAGGACCTGGGCCTGAAGGAGCCTTATATCGGACAGGTCGCCCTGGCCTCCGGTGAGATCGGAGAGGATTTTGCCCGTTATTACACGGTCAGCGAACAAAAGCCCTCCCTGGTAGCCCTCGGCGCGCTGGTCCATGAAGGCACCTGCCTTTCCTCCGGCGGCATCCTTGTCCAGCCGATGCCCGGATGTCCCGATTCCGTCATCGAGCAGCTGGAGATCCGCAGCATGTTCTTTTCCGCCATCAGCCGCGAGGTGGCGGACATGTCTCTGGACGACCTGTACACCCGCTGGTTTGACGGGCTTGACCCGGTCCTGCTGGAAAGGGAACCGGTTGTTTGTCAGTGCGACTGCTCCCGCTCCCGGATGGAAAGGGCCCTTCTGTCCATGGGGAAAACGGAATTGAAGCAGCTGATCGAAGAGGATGGCAAGGCGGAGCTGACCTGTCATTTTTGCAGGAAGACCCGGCTCTTTACCCGGGAACAGCTTGAGGAGCTTCTTAAAAATGCGACCCGCAGCTGAAAAACGTCCCCTGTCGGAAAACAATATTCTTTCCATCCGGACGGACGGAATGTATTGGCTTGATCGGGCCCGGAAAACCCGCGACCCGAAGCGCTGCGTCGACCGCGTCCTGTTCTATCGGAAGGCCCTTGACGTACAAAGCGATCCGGCCATTCTTTTGGAGCTGGCCCAGGTCTATTGTGACATGCAGTGCTTTGACGCCGCCGACAGCTGCATTCTCAGGGCGCTGCGCGTCAACCCATCCCTTGGGGAAGGCTGGTACCTTTTGGGCAGGACCGCCCTCGCCCGCGGGGATGAGGTGACCAGTCAGAACGCCTTTGACCGATGCATGCGCTGCGCCCCGGCCTCCCCAAGCGCAAACAAGGCGCAGGAAATGCTGGCCGGATACGCCTGGAAACGTTCGTATCCTATTCCGCGGATGGGCTTCCGGGCTGCATGCCTTTCCAGGCTTGCAGACCGTGCGGACCGTCCTTTGGAGCGTTTCCTGCTGCTTCTTGCCTCAGTCCGCAGATCCCCTTCCCCGGAGATCCTCCTGAAATTTCTTTCGCTGTGCCTCATCCGATCCCCATCGCTGGTCCTTCACCTTCTGCCTGCCGTGCTCAAACGGAAGGGACCCCTTTTTGATTCCCTGCTGCTGGGAGCAAAAGCCCGTTTCCTGATGGGCAAGTCCCCCCTTCCCTGCCTGCAGGCCGCCGTTCCCCACGCACGCAGCATGGCCCAGATCCAGCAGCTGTTCAGGGCCGGGCTCTTCTGCCGCGTTCCCGCCTGGACCCTGTCGGCCCTTGAAAAAATGCTGCAAAGCGCGCCATGCAGCGCCGAGCTCTATGAAATGTGCGCCGCCTGTGCTGCCAGGCTGAACAGACCGGCGGAATCCGCACGCTTCAAAAAAGAGCAGGACCGGATTCACCCGGACCATAACACGCAAAAAGCCCCAGGGGCTCCCGATCCATCCGCCCTTGCGCTGTCGGAAATGGCCGTCTATCGCAATCGTCTGCGGATCGGCCCGTTAAACCGGCTGTTGCACCTGATGGTATTCTCCCTGAAAGAGGTGTGCAGCACCCGGGACGTCTATTCCATCCTGATCCCGCTTTATCAAGGACTGTCAGGGGGCGCAAGACGCCAGATCGAATCCACCCGGGCACGAGCCTGGCGCAGGGCTTTCGCAGTCTGTGTCTGCATCCGGGCCGGCAAGCCGTCCGCCGCGCTTGGAATGCTCCTTGAAGAGGACAGCCGCCGGGCCGTAATGAGAAGAATCCGGAGGCTGGACCGGGGGCTTTGGATGCGGGCAAATCTGCTGCTTCGTCAGCGCTTTTCCGATCCCGGAAACCATCATGGGAGGTTTTTCGATGAAATGCATCAATTTTGACAAGGAATTCCGTTTTTACCTTCAGAACTGGATGAAGAAAAGCAGCCGGAAATACCGGAATATCGCTGAAATGGAAGGCGCGATGCCGGAGGTCTACCGTTCGTTTCTGGAAACCCCCGCAGAGTTTCTCGGCGGTATTTGCCCAGGGACCTATTTTGACCAGTGGCAGGACGCCAAGGTGCTGGTCAACTGGATGGAAGATTACTTCAAACAGCGCGTGCCGGTTCCCGATGTCCTGCTGAACCGGATCTCCGCCCTGGGAAGCGGCAGCGAAAAAGCCCTGATGGCCGTCCTGCTTCGGGACCTCGCCCCCAACGAGGCCAAGATGTGCGCCATGTCCCTGCTCACGGAGATCGAATCCCTTGCCCCGATGCAGTTCTACATTGAACTGCAGAAAAACCGCGGTCAGGAGGACGAGCTCGCGGACAAGGCGGTAGAAGGGCTGCACAGCATGGGCGAAGCCGCGGCGGTGGAAATGCGGAAGGCTATCCCCGATTGCAACGACGCGGGAAAGGAAGCTCTTCTCAGCCTCCTGTGCGATTATCCCGGGGACGACCTGCTGTTTGACACGGCACTGCACCTCATTCAGACCTATCCCGAACGGGCCGCCGTCCTTGCGGACTACATCAGCAGACTGGGGGATGAACGGGCCCTTCAGCCGCTTTCCGACCTGGCGCGCAGCGAGGAAACCGGTTACCTGGATTACATTGAACTCCGGTCTGCCATCGAAAAGCTGGGCGGAGAAGCCCCGGAGCGCAGGTTTGATGAAAACGATCCCGCTTACAACGCCCTGCGCGCGCTGGACCAGGCCGGGCAAACCAGTGAACAAACGAGGTAATACCATGATTTGTCCCCAGTGTGGAAACATCGTTCCCGATTCCCATGGCGTATGCAGCGAATGCGGCATGATCCTCCGGTCCCAGGACAAGGGCACCGGCGCAGCCGCCATCCGCCAGGGCAGAAGTGGCTCCGAAGGTGTCCGGGCCGACCGCGGCTCCGCATATTCATCCACCGTTTTTGTTTCCCGCCCCGCCGCGTCCTCCGGCCCGGAAACCAAAGAGGCCCCCTCTGAGCCCGCTTTGGAGACCCGGAAAGGCCGCCGCGCCGGAAAACCCCATAAAGTCCGCAGATTCATGATCAACTGGGCCCTGGTCTGGACCGTCGTCCTTGTCCTGCTCCTGCTGGCCGCAGGCTCCGCATATGTCTATCTGCGGGCCAGCGACGCGGGACAGTTGGTGCTTGCGCGCCTCGGCTACGACGCCAACGCCGAGGCCCTCTGGGCGCTCGGAACCGAATATTTGGATCAGGGCTATATCGAAAGAGCCATCATGAGCTATGAAAGCGCGTATGATCTGGATCCCAACAGGGAGGACATCTATTCCAAACTTCTGATGCTGGGAGAAGCCTACGAAGCCGGCGGGTATTACAGCAAAGCGGAAGAATTGTATACCACCATGTACAAAACCATCGATCCCCACAACGTAACCGCTTACCGGCTGGTGGCAAGCCTTCTCACATCCCAAAACCGGAACATGGAGCTGTCCAGCTTCCTTAAAATGGCTTATGATGCCACAGGCGATTCCAGTTTCTCCCGTCAGCGGGAAGAGCTGGTTCCCGCTGCCCCTACCGCTACCCTTGCGGCAGGCAAGTATCAATTGAGCATGAAGGACAACGAGCAGTACAAGACCGTGGATCTGGTTTCCGCGGAAGGCTACGACATCTATTACCTGCTGGACGGAGAACTGGGATCAGTCCTTCCGGAGGACGGGACCCTGTTTGAAAAGCCCATTGAGCTTAAGGAAGGATATCACACCCTCCGGGCAGTCGCCCTGTCCAGCGAGCTCGTCAGCGACGAAATGTCTACCACCTACACCATCACCTCGCCTGTCCCCCTGTCCCCCAAGCTTTCCCTTGCTCCCGGCACCTATGAAACCAAACAGCGCGTCTGGATCCGGTATTACGGGGATGACGCGGATTCCGTAACCATTTATTATACCATCGACGGACTGTCCCCCACCTCCAATTCCCCCATTTACACAGGTGAGCCGGTTCTCCTTCCCGGCGGAAGGATCCATGTCAAGGCGGTTGCTGTCAATTCCTACCGGAAGGTCAGCAATGAAATGGACGTTGAATTGAAAATCAACATTCCTTTCAAACGGTATTACAACCCCAGCGACACCTGCGGCGATTTCGTCATGCTGCAGACCACCCGCGAGACCTTTATCAAGCGGTACGGCCAGCCCCTCGTCGAGGAAGACATCGTGGATCCCATCGCCCTTCGGTGCATCCGTCTGACCTACGAATGGGGATACGCCAAGTTCATGACCTCCAGCAACGGCTTTGTTATCTATGATTTCCAGACCAGCTCTTCCTCCTTCACCGGCCCCAGAAGCACCAAAGTCGGCCAGAGCCTTTCCGATATCACGGACAAGTTCCGGGATATGGGCCAGGATTACAATCAGAATGGGGACCGCAGCATCTATTGGGACGACGCGGAAGGATACGCCAAGCTTTACAAGATCGACAATCATAACAGCCGGCTGGATTACGTCTATTACACCGAGGACGACGGTACGGTCACGCTCAGTTATTCCCTGACGGACCGCGCGGTCACCCAGATCCGGGTACAGTACCACAACTGAGCATTTTTCTTGAAGGGAACGGGTTTATGCGCAAAAATGAAATGGACATGACCAGCGGCAAGATCTGGCCCAAAATGCTTTCCTTTGTTTTGCCGCTGGCCCTTTCAAGCCTTTTGCAGCTTCTGTTCAATGCCGCCGACCTGATCGTCATCGGCAATTATGCCGGCGCCTCCGCCCTGGCCGCCGTCGGAACCACCGGGGCCCTGATCAATCTGATCGTCAACATCTTTCTGGGGCTTTCCGTGGGGGCCAACGTGCTGGTCGCCCGTTCCTGGGGGGCAGGCAACAAGGGCGGCGTCTCCAAGGCTGTGCACACTTCCATTCTTACTGCCCTCCTGGGCGGGATCCTCTTTAGCGTCCTCGGGATCGTGCTTTGCAGGCCTCTGCTTGAGATGATGAACATCGAAGGGGAGGTGCTTGATAAGGCCTCGGTGTACATGCGCATTTATTTTGCCGGTCTCCCCGTGATCGGACTGTATAATTACGGCTCCGCCATCCTCCGCGCGGTGGGCGATACCCGCAGGCCCCTGGTGTTTCTGAGCATCGCAGGCGTTCTGAATGTTTTGATGAATCTGTTCTTTGTGATCGTCCTGAAAATGGACGTGGACGGGGTCGCCCTTGCCACGATCCTTTCCCAATGTGTTTCCACCTGCCTTGTCCTGCTGACGCTGCTGCGCACCACAGAAGCCTACCGTCTGGACCCGAAAAAGCTTTCGCTGGATCCCTTCTGTTTCAGGGAGCTCGTCCGCATCGGCGTTCCTGCGGGCGTTCAGGGAATGTGCTTTTCGATCTCCAATGTCATCATACAGTCCACCGTCAACTCCTTCGGGGATTATGCCACCGCCGGAAACGCCGCCGCAGGCAACATCGAAGGCTTTGTATATGTGCTGATGAACGCCTTCCATCAGGCCTGCCTCGCCTTTACTGGCCAAAACATGGGCGCCAGAAAATACGAACGGATCGACCGGATCCTGCTGACTGCCCTCGGCTGGCAGTTCGCCATCGCTTTCACGGTCAGCTATCTGGTGTATCTTTTCCGTCATACCCTGCTGGGCATTTATATCAACGAGTCGGATACGCAGGCCATTCAATATGGCATGATGCGCATGCAGGTTTACATGCGGGCCTATTTTATTTGCGGATTCATGGACATCTTCTCCGGCATGCTACGCGGCATGGGCTACTCCCTGAGCCCGACCCTGATCGTGCTCTTTGGCACCTGTCTGCTCCGGGTGGCCTGGGTCTTCCTGGTCTTCCCCGCTTATAAAACCCTGACCTGCCTGTACTGGTCCTACCCCGTTTCCTGGACCTTCACCGCCCTGATCCAGGCCGTCTTTTACATCACCCACCGAAAGGCCGCCTTCAGGCGCAGCGAAGCGTTCTGGGCCACAGAAAACGCGTCCTGATCCTGGAAGGTCATGCGTCCTTCAAAAGACATTTGCCATTTTCACGCAATCATGGTAATATGACTTGTTGTATCCTTTAAAAGTAGGTGATTGCAATGGATATGCGTTCAACAATTGCAGAGCTGGTGGAAAAAGCCATCCGGAAGGCGTTTCCCGATGCCGAACTCCAGGAATCGGTCGGCGGCTTTCTGGAAGTTCCCCCGGATCGGAAAATGGGGGATTTCGCTTTCCCGTGTTTCCGTCTGAGCAAAACGCTGAAAATGGCCCCGCCTCTCATCGCCCAAAGGCTGGCCGAAGCCATCGACGAGCCCGGGACCGCAAAGGCTGTGTGCGCCGGCGGGTATCTGAACTTTTTCTTCAACAGGGAAAATTTTGCGCGCGAAACCCTGGCGGCCATCTTGTCCGCTCCCGAAAAATGGGGCAGCAGCAATGAGGGCCTCGGCAAAACCGTATGCATGGATTATTCCTCCATCAACATTGCCAAGCGTTTCCATATCGGGCATCTAAGCACCACCGTCATCGGCAATTCCCTGATGCGGATCTACCGTTTTCTCGGCTGGAACACCGTCAGCATCAATCATCTTGGGGACTGGGGGACCCAGTTCGGCAAAATGATCTGTGCCTACAAGCATTGGGGGGACAAAGAGACCGTCGAAAAAGGCGGCGTGGATGAAATGACCCGGCTGTATGTCCGCTTCGGTGTCGAGGCCAGGAACGATCCCTCGCTGGAGGATGAGGGCCGGGCCTGGTTCAAGCGGATCGAGGACGGGGATCCTGAGGCGCTGGAGATCTTTCACTGGTTCAAGGATGTGACCCTGAAGGATGCCATGCGTGTCTATGATATCCTGGATGTGCATTTTGACAGTTATGCTGGGGAGAGCTTCTATAATGACAAGATGCAGCCCGTGATCGACGAGCTGAAGGCCAAAAACCTGCTTCAGCAAAGCGAAGGGGCCTGGGTCGTGGACCTGAGCGAGGATAAGATGCCCCCCTGCCTGATCCTGAAACAGGACGGCGCAACACTCTATGCCACCCGGGACCTGGCGGCAGCGATATACCGGCAGGATACTTATCATTTCAATAAAAGCCTCTATGTCGTCGCCTATCAGCAGGACCTTCACTTCCGGCAGGTATTCCGTGTGCTGGAGAAAATGGGGTATCCCTGGGCAAAGGACTGCGTGCACGTATCCTTTGGCATGGTGAGTCTCGGCGGCGAAGCGCTCTCCACCCGGGACGGCGTGATCGTCTACCTGGACGACCTGCTGAATCAGGCCATTCAAAAGGCCCGGGCCATCATTGAGGAGAAATCCCCCAATCTTGAGCAAAAAGAAGAGATCGCCCGGCAGATCGGCGTCGGCGCCGTGATCTATTCCACCCTGCAGAACAACCGGATCAAGGATATTGATTATCCCTGTGACAAGATCCCCTACGTGGACGAAGACGGGACTCCCCGGGTCAAATATGAGATCAACTGGGAAAAAGCGCTCAACTTCGACGGGGAAACAGGGCCCTATGTCCAGTACACGCACGCCCGGTGCTGCAGCGTCCTGCGCAAGGCGCCCGAGATCCTGGCGGAACCGGACTACAGCGGACTCTGCGATGACGATTCCCAATACCTGCTCCGGCTTCTGGGCATGTTCCCGGAGGCTGTGGCGGATGCCTGCGACAAGGATGAACCCAGCCTGGTCACACGAGCGGTCACGGAGATCGCCAAGGCGTTCAACAAATTCTATTACGAGAACCGTATCCTTGACGATCAGCCGGCGGTGCTCGCCGCCCGTGTGGCTTTGACCAGGGCCAGCGCGGCTGTGATCAAAACCGGTCTGTCCCTGATTGGCCTGGAAGCGCCGGAGAGGATGTAAAGTATGCATTTTACGAAGATGCAGGGAATCGGAAACGATTATATCTATGTCAATTGCTTTGAGGAGAATGTTCAGGACCCCGAAGCGCTGAGCCTGGTGATGTCCAAACCGCATTTTGGCGTATCATCGGACGGTCTGGTCCTGATCGAACCCAGCGACGGCGCTGACTTTGGCATGCGTATCTTCAACAGCGACGGCTCCGAGGCGGAGATGTGCGGAAACGCCCTGCGCTGTATCGGGAAATATGTCTTCGAAAAAGGACTGACAGACAAGACCGACCTGGTGATCGCCACCAAATCCGGTCTTCGTCCCATTCAGCTTCAGGTGGAAAACGGCAAAGTCACCCGTGTCATGGTGGATATGGGGACGCCGGAATTAAATCCCCGGCTGATTCCGGTCGCCCTTCCGGGCGAGATCGTCCTGCGCCATCGTCTTCAGATCATGGGACAAACCCACTTTATCACCTGTGTCAGCATGGGAAATCCCCACGCGGTCCTGTTTGTCCGGGATCCGGAAGTGCTGGACCTGGGCGTACTCGGCCCCATGATCGAGCATCATCCGCTGTTTCCGCATCGGACCAACGTTGAATTCGTAAGAGTCATCTCCAAGGAGATCCTTCAGATGCGGGTTTGGGAACGCGGCGCCGGCGAGACCCTCGCCTGCGGAAGCGGCGCCTGTGCCGCCCTGGTCGCAGCCGTCCTCTGCGGGCTCAGCAGCCGGAAGGTATCCATGAAGCTGGTGGGCGGCAATCTCAATCTGTATTGGAATCCGGATGACAACCACGTTTATCAGACCGGCCCGGCGGAATTCGTCTTCGAAGGCGAATGGCAGGCTTAACCGTCCCGCTGCGGACAAAAGGAGGTTCCCATGGTTCAGGCTATTGTCGGCGCAAATTGGGGCGATGAGGGAAAAGGCAAAATCACCGACATGCTCGCCCAGTGCAGTGATATCGTGATCCGCTTTCAGGGGGGAGCGAACGCGGGCCATACCATCATCAATGAGTACGGCAAGTTTGCGCTCCATCTTCTTCCGAGCGGCGTATTCAGCAGCCGTACCGTCAACGTGATCGGTCCCGGCGTGGCCCTGGACATTGAAGAACTGCTCGAGGAATTGGAGACCCTGAAAAGCAGGAATGTTCCCGAGCCTCAGATCCTGATCAGTGACCGCGCCCAGGTCATGATGCGCTATCACGTTCTTTTTGACGTTCTTGAGGAAAAGCGGCTTGGCAAAAACAGCTTTGGCTCCACCAAATCCGGTATCGCCCCCTTCTACGGGGACAAATACATGAAGATCGGCCTGCAGGTCAATCATCTTTTTGACAAGGCGGTCCTTCGCAGCCGGCTTGAGCGGGCCGCGGAAATCAAAAATGCCATGCTGGTCCACCTCTATCAGGAATCGCCCTTGGATATCGATGCCCTGACGGAGACCTATTTTGCCCTTGGGCAGCGGATCCGCTCCATGGTCTGTGATACCGCGGTCTACCTTCACAAGGCGCTGAAGGAGAACAAGATCATCCTCCTAGAGGGGCAGCTTGGGACCCTTCGCGACCCGGATCACGGCATTTTCCCCTTCACCACTTCCTCCTCTCCCCTGGCCGGTTACGGGACCGTAGGGGCCGGACTGCCTCCCACAGCATTTGAACGCATCATCGCCGTCACCAAGGCCTATTCCAGCTGCGTCGGCGCTGGGCCTTTTGTGACCGAGCTTTTCGGAGATGAGGCGGAGGAGCTTCGCAGGCGCGGCGGGGACGCGGGTGAATATGGCGCGAAGACCGGCCGTCCAAGACGGGTGGGCTGGTTTGACGCGGTAGCGACCCGTTACGGCTGCCTGATGCAGGGAGCCACGGAATGCGTCATGACCAACCTGGATGTGCTGGGGTATCTGGACGAAATCAAAGTCTGCACGGGATATGAGGTGGACGGCCGTGTCCTGAAGGACTTCCCGGTCACCCGCCTTGTCGAAAAAGCCCGTCCGGTATACGTGTCTCTCCCCGGATGGAAGGAAGACATCCGCGGCATTTCCTCCTACGCTGCACTGCCGGAAAACTGCAGACGATACATTGATTTTATTGAAAAGGAAATCGACTGCCCCATTTCCATGATCAGCAACGGTCCCAAACGGGAGGAGATCATCCAGCGTCCCTTATCCTGATCCTTTTGCCCCATTTCATTTTCAGTCCCGGAGGATTTCATGCGCAAGGTTATCTGTTTCTTCGTGCTTATGCTGACGCTCCTTTGCGCACAGGGGCATGCCGAGGTAACCCTTCAGATCGAAACCGATTCCGTCTCCCTGGGACAAACCGTCCTCTTTTCGGTTTCCGGCACCTCCGCGGAGGTCATGTATGACGTGTATCAGGAAGGCCAGCTGCTGTTCAGAAGCGGCTTTACGGCTGAAAAGCAGGGGGCCTACCTCCCGAAAGCCAGCGGGACCTATCGCATTCGCGCCACGGAACGCTCCACCGGGGCCTCCGCGGAAGCAGTCTTTCAGGTGACAGGCCCTCTTTCGGTCTCAGAGACCGCGTCCGCGGGAACGGCACTGGTGGGTGAGACCGTCCACTATACCGCATCCGTGCAGGGCGGCTCGAAGCCCTACCGCTATACTTTCTCCGTACTGAACGGGAACACGCGTTTCTTTGCCCAGAACAGCAATGAGCCTTCCTTTTCCTATTTGTGTGAAAAGGAGGGTTCTTTTACCGTCGAATGCACGGTCACCGATTCCCAGGGCGCTGCCGCCAGCGCAAGCACGGCCCTTTCCGTAGCCCGACAGAAGCAGGAGATCTCCGTCCTCCCCGATTCCGTAGGCGCTTTCCCGCTCTATGGCGGGGTCCGGGCCTATACGGTTCAGGCCACTGGCTTCTGGACGGTCGAATGTAACAGCGATGCGGTCACCCTCTCCAGGGACAGCGGCATGAACGGAGACATCCTTTACGCGGCCGTGCGTCCCGGACTTGAGGCCCCCGAGCGGGCGGTCCTGACCTTTACCTGCGGAGACAGTCAATGCGTGGAGACCCTTTCCCGTCTGACAGGAGACGGCGTGGAACGGGAGGTCCATCTTACCAACGTGGATTTTCGCATAACCATTGACGGCTCTCCCCTCTGTGTTTGGGAAAATGCCTTCCAGACCAGGGAGTTCGCCGTTATCAGCACCACATCCTGGCAAGGCTTCTCAAATGTGGATTGGATCGACTTCATCCCGACCGCGGACGGAAATCTGTCCGTCACAGTGGACGATCCTGTGAGTATCCCAAGGACCGGCTATGTATACATCTGCAATGAGGAAAGCGGCGCTTATCTGTCCGTGACCCAATCCGCTTCCGCTCAGGGCCCTGTCATTGAAGACGTCCTACTTCCTGAGCTGTCCTCCCTGGACCTCTCGGAGGCCATTCCTGCGGAAGTGCACCTGAGCGCCCCGGCGGACCGGATCCTGGTCCACAACGGATTCAGCCCGGAGCCTTTGACCGTGTCCTACCCCAACGATCAGATCGCCGGAAACGTCTGGCTGGTGACCGTCCCCGCTTCCCAAACCGACGCCCTTTATTTTGCAGCCGAAAAAGACGGTGTTCCCGGGCCCTGGCACAGGGAAACGCTTGTCAGGACGCAAACCGTTACCACCCCCGCGTTTGCCTGCGAAGCTGCCGAGGCTTTTCTGGCGGAAGACGATGCCGTTTCCATCAAGGTCCGGGTCACAGAGAGCGTCCGCAACATCCGTTTGATCAATTCCCAGGAGGTGACAACGGGCAACGTTTCCATCAGTTCAGCCGATTATGTGGACCGCTATCTGGACGCCGACAACCACGGCAGGGAAGCGGAATGGACTTTTTCTGTCCCCTCCGGTTCTGTCCCGGCCTACCTGCAAATCAATGACACGCAAATCCCTGTGCGCCTGACCCCCAAGCCCGCCGAACAGCTGCCCAAATACAACCAGTTTGACGGCAGCTGGGCCAAGGTCCGTTACCGCCACAGTGACCTGCAGACATCCGGATGCGCCATTTTTGCCCTGGCAAACGCCCTCCCCCGCCTCGGTTTTACAGGAAAGGAGATCTCTCCCGCCGCGCTGGCGGACAAATACGCCTTCTGTCTTGTGGAAGGCGGGACCCTGAATTCCACGCTGGTCGGAAATGCCGCAAAGAACTTTGGTTTCCGCACCCGGTATGATCTCTATGACGATCCGGAACAGGTCCGTGCCTTTTTCTCGCAGGGTGCGGTTTTCTCCTTCAGCGTGGTGAAAGGACACATCGCCCTCGCGGACTCCATGACCGATGACGGGATCTATGTGCACGTTACCGACAGCGCTCTCAGTGCCACATTCTCCAGGAAAGGAGACACCCCCGTCTACATTGAGCAGGACGGTACCTTCCAGCCGGTTTCCTCCCCAGCCCAGATCCCTGGCGCAGTCTATTATATCGAAACCGACGCCTGGTCCGGCGGGGAATATTACCTGTCCATGGACTATGCGCTCAAACGGGGGCTCCGGCTGATCCTCAGGAAATAAGAGGCGTCTGTCCCTGTGTGGGTCAAGTTCAAAAAGCTGCGGCTCGTAATGAACCGCAGCTTTTTGAATGAACGAAACTCTTTGTTTCACCGTCAGCCTGCCGGGGATTGCTGTAGGTATCCCTGTTCCACGAAGAGGCGCGCCTCCCGAGCGTTCTCCGGCTTTGTGTTCTCCAGGGTCATTGGAATACAGGGTTTCCGTTCCGCAGCGAAACGAAGAATCCCCGAAAAATCCATCTGCCCCTGGCCGGCCGCCACGCTTTCCATTTTTCCGTCCTCAAGAACGATATAATCCTTGATATGAATGATATCGATTTCCGGGCAGAGAAGCTCCATCGCCTCTGAAAGGACTTCGTCCCTGCGGGACAGGTTGTCCGGATGCAGGAGATTGACCGGATCAAAGATAATCCGGAGATTGGGGGACGCGACCGCGTCCAGCACCCTGCGCGCGCGAGCAGGCGTCGATACGATATGCGTGTATACCGGTTCGATGGCCAGAAACGCGCCAACCTTTTCTGCGGCTTTCACCACCGGGGTCACCCTGCGGATGAACAATTCCAGGGCCTCCTCACTGTGGGAAACGGCCGGGTCATACCTGTATTCCTTGTTTGGATTGCCGGTTTCCGTGCCGACCACACAGGCGCCCAGCATGGAGGCGACCCGCAGATGCGCCGTGTATTTGAGAAGGGTGTTCTTGTACTCGGTTTCATCCGGCGTGCACAGGTTCAGATAACACCCGAGAACCGCAACGCTCAGCGGTGACACTGCTTTGCGTACGTATTCAGCCAATCCGGGCGTAAACACTTCAGGCTGCATGAACTCCTTCCCCATGGTCTTGCTCAGGGCAAGATGCACACAAGTAAACCCTTGCTCCGCCGCAAAACCGGCCCTTTCTGAGAGGGTGCCCGGACGGCTGTCATGAAGCCGAAGACCGATATTCGCGCTCAGCATGCCCTTCCCGCCCTTCTGTTACGGCTGCTTGCCGATGTAGGCCAAAATGCCTCCATCCACATACAGGATATGACCGTTCACGAAATTGGACGCGTCCGAAGCCAGGAACACCGCGGGGCCCTGCAGATCCTCCGTGGAACCCCAGCGCCCGGCCGGCGTCTTGGATACGATGAACTGATCGAAGGGATGGCGGCTTCCGTCCGCCTGGCGTTCCCTGAGGGGTGCCGTCTGAGGCGTCGCAATATAGCCGGGGCCGATGCCGTTGCACTGGATGTTGGCGCCGCCGTACTCGGAGCAGATATTCCTGGTCAGCATCTTCAGACCGCCCTTGGCCGCGGCGTAGGCGCTGACGGTCTCACGGCCCAGTTCACTCATCATTGAGCAGATGTTGATGATTTTTCCGTGCCCTTTGGCGATCATATCCGGGATCACCGCTTTGGATACGATAAAGGGGGCGTTCAGATCCACATCGATGACTTTACGGAAATCCGCGGCGCTCATCTCGATCATGGGGATCCTGCGGATAATGCCCGCGTTATTCACAAGGATGTCGATAACGCCGACTTCTTCCTTGATCTTCTTCACGGTCGCGACAACGGCGTCCTCGTTGGTCACATCACAAACATACCCATGGGCCTTGATGCCTTTTTCCTCATAGGCCTTGATGCCCTTGGCGACAAGTTCTTCATTGATGTCATTGAAAACAATGGTCGCTCCGGCAACGTGATAAGCTTCCGCGATCGCAAATCCAATTCCATAGGAAGCACCGGTAATCCAGGCTACTTTTCCTTCCAGGCTGAAATTCTTCATGTTCATGGGATATGACTCCTTTCTGTTTCGTCCGTTGATCCTGATAGCGTTTGGATGCTTGGGGTAGCTTATCGCAATTCCGTCGTCGGAATAACGTCCATGTCATCAAAGGCCTGGTTTTCTCCTCCCATGGCCCAAATAAACGTATAGTTGCTGGTGCCTGCTCCCGCGTGGATGGACCAGGAGGGGGAGATCACCGCCTGCTCGTTCTGCATCACGATGTGCCGTGTCTGATTGCCTTCGCCCATCATGTGGAACACTACATTGTCCTTGGGCACCTCAAAGTAGAAATAGATCTCCATCCTGCGCTCATGCGTATGGGCCGGCATGGTGTTCCACACAGAACCGGATTCCAGCACGGTCATGCCCATGGAAAGCTGGCAGGTCTTGAGCACATCCGGGTGAATAAACTGGTTGATCACGCGCTTGTTGCTGGTTTCCGCAGCGCCGCAGGGCTTCTTGGCCGCGTCCGCAATGCGGATCAGCCTGGTCTCATAGCTCGTATGCGCGGGCGCGGATACCATATAGAATTTGGCAGGTGAGGCGGCGTCCACAGACTCAAAAAGGACATCCTTCGCGCCCATGGTGATATACAGGCAGTCCCTGTAGCCCAGTTCATATACCTTTCCGTCCACGGAAACAAGGCCTTTCCCACCCACGTTGAACATCCCCAGCTCGCGCCGTTCAAGGAAGAACTGCGTGCCGAAGTTGTGCCAGATGTCAATGCCCTTGTCCAGCGGTACCCGTTCCCCAACGGGCATGACCCCAAGGGTCACCATGCGGTCCACATGGCTGTAGACCGCCGTCACCTCGTCCGGCACAAAAAGGTTCTCAATCAAAAACTCACGGCGTGTTTCTTCAGTCGTATACCGTTTGAAATCACGCTGATTGCAGGAATAACGGATATCCATGTATGCCCTCCTTGAAATGTAGATCATCTTTTTTTATTGTAATCCCGATTCATTCCCGTGTCAATCAAGCACACTATTTTTCTGCCTTTTATGCCTTTTTTGTCCCTTTCTTCTCCGGTTGACGAAAGGCTGGTTCTGTCGTAAAATGAAAAAAAACGATTGGAGGAGTCTGCCCATGAAAGCTTTTCTGGATAAGGATTTCCTGCTGAATACCGATACAGCGAAAATCCTCTATCATGAAGCCGCCGCTTCCTGTCCCATTATCGATTACCACTGCCACATCAGCCCGAAGGAGATTTGGGAAAACATCCACTACGATTCCATCACCCAGGTCTGGCTGGGCGGAGACCATTACAAATGGCGCCTGATGCGCTGCGCGGGCATTGACGAAAAATACATCACCGGCGACGCCTCCGCCCATGACAAGTTCATTACCTGGGCCAAGGTGCTGGGCAAGGCCATCGGCAACCCCCTTTACCACTGGAGCCATCTGGAGCTCCGCCGCTATTTCGGCTACGAGGGCATCCTGAATGAAAGCACCGCCGAAGAAGTCTGGAACCTGTGCAACGAGCAGCTTCACCGGCCCGACTTTGGCGTCCGGGACCTGGTCACGCGCAGCAATGTGGAGACGATCTGCACCACCGACGACCCCATCGATACCCTCGAATACCATGAAAAGCTCGAGAAGGACCCCACCTTCAAAACCACCGTTCTGCCTGCATGGCGTCCGGACAAGGCCATGAACCTTGAAAAGGACACCTGGAAGGACTATCTGTCCAAGCTCGAAAAGGCAAGCGGCATCCGGATCGACTCCTTCGCTTCCTTGAAACAGGCCCTCTCCAACCGCATGGATTACTTCGCCGCCCACCGTTGCTCCCTGAGCGACCACGGACTGGATTACGTCATGTACGCCCCCGCCACAGACGAAGAAGTCGAGCGGATCTTCTGCGAACGGTATAACGGCGCGGTCCTTTCCGAAGGGGATATCGCCAAATTCAAGACTGCCTTTATGCTGTATGTGGCGCATCAGTACAAAACGCGCGGCTGGGTCATGCAGCTCCACTATGGCTGCCGCAGGGACAACAATCCCCCCATGTTCGACAAGCTCGGCCCCGATACCGGCTATGACTGCGTCAACAATACCGCCCCCAGCACGGAAACAGCCGCTTTCCTTGGCGCGCTGGAGAAGGACGGCGCCCTTCCCAAAACCATTCTTTACAGCCTGGACACCAACGACAACTCCGCCATCGACACCATCTGCGGCTGTTTCCAGAGCTCCGAAGCCGTCAGCAAAGTGCAGCATGGTTCCGCCTGGTGGTTCAACGATCACTTTGACGGCATGATGCAGCAGCTGCGCAGCCTTGGCAACCTTGGCTATCTGGCCGGCTTTGTCGGCATGCTGACGGACAGCCGTTCCTTCCTGAGCTATCCCCGGCATGAATACTTCCGCCGCATCCTCTGCCGTCTCCTTGGCGAATGGGTCGCCGAGGGCATGTATCCGGAGGACCTGGATACCCTGAAGGAAATCGTCCGGGACATCAGCTACAGAAACGCGAAAGCCTACTTCAATTTTGCCTCCGACAACGTTTAAGGTTTCCCATGCGCCGGGCCTTTCCTGGCCCGGTTTTTGATTTGAAAAAGGGGCTGTCCCTCAGGCAGCCCCTTTATGATTCCCCTTTCGCCTCCCCGGCGTTTGCTTTGATCCCCAATTCCTCCATTTTGGAGAGCACTGCCTGAAGATCCTTCCAGGCGTCCTTTTTCTTTCCGGGATCTCTGAGGAGCGCCGCGGGATGATAGGTCGGCATAAACCAGAACCCTTTTCGCTCGACCCAGTTTCCCCGGTCTCTGGTAATACGGATCCCGCTCCCAAGCACCGCCCTGCAGGCAGTAGCGCCAAGCAGCACAATGACCTTCGGACGGACCAGGAGAAACTGGGCGCGAAGATGCGGAACACATGCCTCCATTTCCTCCGGAAGCGGCGTTCTGTTCTGGGGCGGCCTGCACTTGACCACATTGCAGATATATACCTGGGAGCGGTCCATTCCCATGGCCTGGATCATTTTGGTCAAAAGCTGCCCCGCAGCACCCACAAACGCCTCTCCCCGCATATCCTCATCCGCTCCCGGACCTTCCCCGATAAACATCAGGTCCGCGTCCCGGTTTCCCTGTCCGGGGACTTTGTGGGTGATCCCCTCCCACAAACCGCAAGCCCTGCAGGCTTCAATGCGTTCGGTCACTTCATCCCAGGAAAGCTTCATGCCGAATCCCTCCGGATCAGAATTTCAGGGAATGCTCCAGAAAAGTCGAGGAAATATCCGTCTTCAGCCAGTCCAGCAGGCTGATCAGAAGCGCGGAGAGGACGAGAATACATACGATTCCAAACAGCACGCCCAGCAGGTTCAGAACCCCTTCCGTCATCCGGCGGCGGTTTTGGCGGTCAACCTCCTCAAGCCGGTCACGATAGGCAACGTCCTCCTCATCCCTGTACATGCTTTCCTCACCTCCGGTGTTTCGCGTTCGGCCTGCGCCAGTCTGCAAATTGAGACCCTGTCCGACCTAATCAAGGCCTGGGAATCCCTGGCACCTGAGGGCCTCATAAAGCACCAGCGCGGCAGAAACCGCCAGATTCAGCGACCGGATTCCCGGCGCCATGGGAATGCGAATACATCTTTCCATTTCCTTTTGAACCAGTTCTTCCGGCAAGCCGCGGCTTTCGCATCCAAAGACAAGATACACGTCCGGTGGATAGGATACCTCCGTGTAGCCTCTTTGGGCCCTGCTGGTGGCAAAGAGCATATGCTCCGGATGTCTTGCCTCCAGGAATCCTTCATAAGCAGGAAAGACGCTTACGCTGGCTTTCCTGTAATAATCCATACCCGCTCTTCGCAGGTATTTGTCTTCCAGCGCAAACCCAATCTTCCCGCACAGGATCAATTCCGTACCCGTAGCGGCACAGGTCCGGGCAATGTTGCCGGTGTTTTGGGGGATCTCCGGCTCAAGCAGTACGATGTGCATCACAGTCCGGACGCCTCTCTGGCCTTTTTCCCGGCTGCTTTCATCGCTTCTCTGACCCCAAGCAGCTGCAGGCTGCAAAGGCTCTCTGTCAGCTTTTGCTCCAGCCCCTCGACCTCTCTCAGATCCCTGTCCCAGATCTCCACATCCGCAAGCGCCGCGTACGCCAGGCTTTCATAGGACATGTCGCAGGACAGGGTGGAGAACTCCTTGAGGATTCCGCGCCTGTCAAAGGACAGGGCGACCTCCTCCCCGTCGCCGCGAAGAAGCGTATACTGCCCTTCGGCGTTCTTTCGGACACCGGCAAAAAGCATCAGCAGACATGCAAAACCAAACGTCAGGCCATTCGGGAGATATCCGTTGTCATCCATATAACGGCTCATGAGGGCCAAGGTTTCCGGCAAATGGGCAAAAACGGCTTCAAAGGCCTCCTTCAGCGGCATTCCGCCTGCTGCGTTTTCCAGGGCAGCGCATACGCCGCCTGCGGCTTCCTCTGCCTCGCTCCTCTCCCGGTGAGACGCCGGCATGATCTCATACAGCAGCGTATTGCCCAAAAACAAACGGATATCGTCGTCTTTCATACATTCACGGGTGGTGTTCATCCCCAGCAGGAACCCGGCCGCGGAAATCGCAGTCAGCAGGGCATTTCTGTAAAGAACGGCGCAGGGAACCGAACTATCTGTCTCTGCGGAATAAAGCGGGGCTTTGGCTTCCATTTCTAGCCTCCAATGGAATCATCGTTTTATGTCAAGGCTCCAAAGGATCCCGTACGATCACTTTGAAAGCAGTATGCTTTGGTCCCCTTTCCCCCATGCCAAGAAACCGGCCTGCCTCGTAGATCCGGTAAACGCCCGGCTCTACCTTGCGCCCAAAGGCCTCGTCCGGAAGGGACACCCCGTTCCTGGCCTGCTTGTGGAAGCTTTCCGATGCATCCAATCGTTCAAAATGGGCAAGAAGACTGTCCATTGGCAGCATCCGTTCTTCCAGGGTGCCTTTCCCCGCGGCATCAGCCACTTCCTCCGGAATCAGGCTGTCCTTGATCTCAAGGCCGCAGGCACGGGTCCGGAGAAGAAAGCGCATATGCGCGGGGTGATCCAAGGCGACCCCCAGGTCATGGCAAAGGGTGCGTATATACGTTCCGCCCCCGCAGTCCACCCGGAAACGAAAACCGTCTTCTGTCTCTGAAAGGACCTCAATGGCCCCAATGAAGGTTTTTCGGCACTCCGTGACCACTTCGTTCCCCATTCTGGCAAGCCTGTAGAGCGGAACACCATTCTTTTTGAGCGCCGAATAAGCCGGGGGTCTCTGAAGGATCTCACCGGTGAACTGTCCGATCGTTTTTTCAAAAGCCGCTCTGTCAGGCTTCCCGTTTCCCTGAAGGATCAGCCTGCCCTGGGCATCCTGGGTATCCGTCGCGCCGGTGAAGGCAATTTCGGCGATGTACTCCTTCCGGTCCGACGGAAGATAATCCAGCAAACGGGTCGCCCGTCCCACCAGGATCGGAAGAACCCCTGCGGCCTCCGGGTCCAGTGTGCCACCATGGCCGACTCTTTCCCCGGTCCATCGTTTGACCGCGTTGACCAAGGCCCCGCTGGACATTCCCGGCGGTTTGATCATGTTGATAATGCCGTTCATGCGTCCTCCCCGTCCAAAGGATTGATGGAGGAAACCGTTTGCTCAGCCTTCCTCTCCTGTCGGCTCCTCCGCGCCTTCGTCCGTCTCCGCCGGGCTTTGCGCCCCGACGTTCTTGAGCACCTCGCTGATATGGACGCCGTAGGCAATGTTGTTGTCCCGGTAAAACAGCAGCTCCGGGGTGTAGCGCAGCTGTACCTCGTTCCCCAGTTCATGGCGGATAAAGCCGGCAGCCTTTTTCAACGCCTTGAGCATTTCGTCCGCCCTGTCGTCTTCAAGGACACTGATATACACCTTCGCGTACCGAAGATCCCTGGTGACGTCCGCCCTTGTGACCGACCAGGTCCCGCTGATCCGCGGATCATGCATCTCCTCACGGATGATCCGGTCCAGCGCATGCCTCACTTCTTCCGAAATCCTGTCTATACGAAACCCTGCCATTGTTTTCCTTTCCGGGAAGGAAGGCTCCTTCCCCTTTGCGCCGTGTAAGGATGACGTCCGCCGCGCCGTAAAACCCGGACGCGGACCCAAGTGAAAATGAGAGCGCATTTCAGCCGTAAAAGCCGAAAATGCGCTTTTCTCATTGTTGGGGGATCAGTCCTCCGTCACTTCCTCCATGACAAAGCACTCGATCGTGTCGCCCTCTTTGATATCGTTGTAGTTCTCAAGCCCGATACCGCACTCGTAGCCCTGATTGGCTTCCCGGACATCGTCCTTGAACCGGCGGAGGGAAGAAAGCTTGCCCTCGTAAACAACCACGTTGTCCCTCAGCAGGCGCACAGACGCGTTGCGCTGCATCTTTCCGTCCGTCACATAGCAGCCCGCGATGGTGCCGATGCCCGTGATCCGGAAGGTGTTGCGAACCTCGGCGTGGCCAAGGACGTTTTCCTTTAGGACCGGCTCCAGCATGCCCTTCATGGCCTTTTCGATGTCTTCGATCGCCTGGTAAATGACCCTGTACAGCCGGATCTCCACGTCCTGCTTGTCCGCGGCTTCCCTTGCCTGCGCATCGGGACGGATATTGAATCCGATGATGATTGCACCGAAGGTGGCCGCCAGGTTGACGTCGTCCTGAGTGATCGCGCCTGCCGCGCTGTGCAGGATGTGGATCTTCACCTTCTCGTTGCTCAGCTTCTCCAGGGCCTGCTTGACCGCCTCAACGCTGCCCTGCACGTCCGCTTTGACGATGACGTTCAGCGTCTGGACCTTGCCCTCGTTGATGCCCGCGAACAAATTGTCCAGATTGACTTTAGACGTTGCTGCCCTGGAGGCTTTCAGTTTGTTCTTGCGTTCTTCGACCACCTGGCGGGTCAGCTTGTCGTCTTCAAGCGCGATCATTTCGTCGCCTGCAGTGGGCACTTCATCAAATCCGCTGATTTCGACAGGCATGCTGGGCCCTGCGCTTGTCACTCGCTCCCCGCGGTCATTGGTCATTGCGCGGACACGGCCGCCCGCAAGACCGGCGATGATATTATCCCCCACATGCAGGGTACCGTTCTTGAGGAGCACCGTGGCAAGGGGACCCCTTGCCTTGTCCAGCTTCGCCTCGATGATGACACCGCTGGCCATTCTGTTGGGGTTGGCCCGCAGCTGGAGCATGTCCGCCTGCAGGAGGATCATTTCCAGAAGGTCATCCACGCCCTGCCCTGTAACGGCGCTGACAGGGGTCATAATGGTCTCGCCGCCCCACTCTTCGGGGACCATATCGTACTTGGTCAGTTCCTGCTTCACCTGGTCCGGATTGGCGGAAGGCTTGTCCATTTTGTTGATGGCGACGATGATGGGCACCCCGGCCGCCTTGGCGTGGTTGATGGCCTCCACGGTCTGCGGCATAACGCCGTCATCGGCAGCGACCACCAGCACCGCGATATCCGTCGCCTGTGCGCCGCGCATACGCATGGCTGTAAAGGCTTCGTGGCCAGGCGTATCCAGGAACGTGATCTGTCTTCCATTCAGGGTCACCGTATACGCGCCGATGTGCTGGGTAATGCCGCCGGCCTCTCCGGCCGTGACATGAGAGGAACGGATGTAATCCAAAAGACTGGTCTTGCCATGGTCTACGTGGCCCATGATGGTAATAACGGGAGGCCTGGGCTGCAGATCTTCTTCCTTGTCTTCCGTAATGGTTTCGGTCAGCGCGTCCTCGGCCGTCTTGTCCAGCTTCTTTTCGAGGGTCACATCAAATTCGGAGCATACCAGGCTGGCCGTGTCAAAATCCAGCTCACTGTTGATGTTGGAGACAATGCCCAGCATCAGCAGCTTTTTCAGGATCTCGCCGGCGGGCTTTCCAATGCGCTCCGTCAGGTCCTTAACGGTAATGGTTTCAGCGGTCATGTAAGCCGTCTCGATTTTGATGGGCGCCATCATCTGCTGCGCAGAAGGCTTTTTGGCTTTGCCGCGCTTGCCGCCGCGGACGTTCTCGTCATCATAATCGATAAAGGTTTCCCTTTCCAGCTGCTTTTTGTTTTTACCGCCCCTTTCCGGATCGTGCTGACGGATGTACTGTTTCTTGTTCGGGTCATAGTTGCTGACCCGTTCCTTTTCGATCGCCGGCGCAAGGTCGGATGCTTTAGAACGCTGCCCAAAGCCCCCCTGAGGTCTTGGTGAAGCGGCTCTGCCGCCGGGGCCGCCCTGTCCCGGCGCGCGGTTGTATCCGCCCGGGCCGCCCTGTCCCGGCGCACGATTAAATGCACCTGGGCCGCCCTGCCCCGGCGCACGGTTGTATCCGCCCGGGCCGCCCTGTCCCGGC
>CAMJUL010000010.1 GCA_946408995.1 uncultured Clostridia bacterium
TCGCGGAAGGGGACATCGATACGGTGACCTACGCGACGATCTCCTCCAAGGGGATTCTGGAGGCTGTCAACCAGGTGCTTGCCGGCCCTGCGCAGGAGGAGCCCGAAGCGCAGGCTCCCGCTGTCTCCGTTGAGGGGAACACTGCGACGGTGACGGCCCGCGGGTTTACGGGCACCTTCGACGTTAACGTGACGCTGGATGAAAACGGCGCGGTGGCGTCGGTCAAGGTCGGAAAGCCCTCGACGGAGCAGGACGAACCGTATTTGCAGATGGTAAAAGACAGCAAGACCTTCCTTGCCCAGTTTGTCGGAAAGACCGGGGAGATCGCGGAAGGGGACATCGATACGGTGACCTACGCGACGATCTCCTCCAAGGGGATCCTGGAGGCTGTCAACCAGGTGCTAAGCGCCCATGGGGCCCAGTAACACCGGGGCAGCCCGCGTGTCCGGCGTCAGACGGGTCAAAAACGGCGCTGCGGTTTTGATCATGCTTCTCGCTGCTGCGGCTGCCCTGTACTTCGGAGCGGTCTCGAGAGTCGGCAAAACCACCTCCGGCAGGGTCCGGGTGCTGGTCGACGGGCAGGTTTATACGGAACGGAACATCGTCGGCGGGGAACAGATCCTGGTTACGCAGCCAAATGGTTCCAGAAACGTGATTCTGATGACGGAGAACGGCTTTTATATGCTGTCTGCCAACTGCCACAATCAGGACTGCGTTCACCAGGGACCGGTCACGGAAGACAATTATATGCTCCGGTCCCTCGGGACCAGTATCATCTGCATTCCAAACCGGGTGGAGGTCCAATTGATCCTTTTAGAGGATTCGGCGCCTCCTGCCTATGATGTACCGGATGCTTGAACAGAACATAATAAAAGGTGGGATCAAATTGAAAGTAACATTTCGCGGCGGTGTTCATCCAGGACACAAAAGCAAGAAACCTACCCAGGCGCTCGCTGTCAGAGAATATGTGTCGGATACGGTCAAAATCATTATGAACATGAATATCGGCGCTCCGGCGGTTCCCTGTGTCAAGAAAGGAGATCAGGTCAAAATCGGACAGGTGATCGGCGAGGCACAGGGATTCATGAGCGTTCCGGTCCACGCGAGCGTTTCCGGAACGGTCCTTTCCGTGGACAATATCCCCTATCTGAGCGAGAATCCCGTTGGATGTGTCACCATCCAGAACGATTTTCAGGACGACTGGGTGGAACTTGAGCCCCTTGGGGATGTGGAGCATGTGGACCCCTCAAAGATCGTTCCCGCCATTCAAAAAGCGGGGATCTGCGGGATGGGCGGCGCGTGCTTCCCGACCCATGTCAAGCTGACGCTCAAGCCGGACCAGAAATGCGATACCATCATCGTCAATGGCGCGGAGTGTGAAACACACCTGACGGCCGACCACCGGCTGATGCTGGAAAACGGAAAGCGCATTGTTGACGGCCTGCGGGCTGTGATGCGCGCGCTTGACGTGAAAAACGGCGTGATCGCTATTGAGGACAATAAAAAGGACGCCATCCAGGCCATGAAGCAGGCCTGCTTCGGACGTCAGGGAGTCCGGGTGCAGCCCTTGATGACCAAATATCCTCAGGGCGGTGAGAAACAGCTGATCCAGGCTGTGACTGGACGCCAGGTGCCTTCCGGAGGTCTGCCCATACAGGTGCATGTGGTTGTACTAAATGTCGGCACCTGCGCGGCCATCGCAGACGCGGTGATCGACGGGAAGCCCCTGGTCAGCAGGATCACCACGGTCACAGGCGCCGTCCGTACGCCTTCCAACCTGCGGCTGCGCATTGGCACCCTGGTGGAGGACATCATCGGTGAATGCGGCGGCTTTTCCGAAGACCCGGGCAAAGTCATCTTCGGGGGCGCCATGACGGGCCTTCCGCTGCCGAACACGGATGTGCCGATCGCAAAATCGACCAACGGTATCGTGGTTTTCAACAAGCATGATGCGGTCAGTGTGGAGGAAGGTCCCTGCATCCGCTGCGGAAAATGCGTCTCGGTCTGCCCCATCGGGCTGAATCCTTTCCAGATCAAGGCCGCTACCGACGTAGATCTTCTGGACCGCGCCAAGGATCTGCACGTGATGGACTGCATCCTCTGCGGCAGCTGTTCATTTGTCTGCCCCTCCCGCCGGTGGCTGACGGCTTCCTTTAAAAATGCCAAACAGAAAATCACGCTGCAGGCCAAGAAGGAAGCGGCCCAAAGGGCAGCGGCAAATCAAGGAGGAGAGCAAAAATGAGTTTGATCCTGTCTTCAGCGCCGCATATCCGTACGGCAAAAACGACCTCCAGACTGATGGGGAATGTGCTGATCGCCCTTCTCCCCTGCGCCGCTGCCGGAATCTATTATTTCGGGCTGCGGGCGGCGCTCGTCCTGGCGGTTTCCACGGTCTCCGCGGTCCTTGCGGAATTCATCTGGCAAAAGCTTTCCCGCAAGCCCATTACCATTTCGGACCTTTCCGCGGCGGTGACGGGCCTTCTGATCGGTCTGACCGTTACGCCGACCGCTCCCTGGTGGATGGTTATGATCGGCAGCTTTTTTGCCGTGATCGTTGTCAAGCAGCTCTTTGGCGGCATCGGCGACAATTTTCTCAATCCTGCGCTGGCGGCCAGGGCGGTGCTCCTGGCTTCCTGGCCCGCCCGGATGACCTCCCATCCCGCTGTTGGATTTGCCAATGTGGACGCGGTTACATCCGCGACCCCGCTGACAACCGGCGCTGGCATCGGAGACCTCTTGCTGGGCAATGTTCCGGGAGCCATCGGGGAAACCTGCAAGATCGCGATCCTTTTGGGCCTGGTTTATCTGCTTGTTTCCGGGACCATCTCCTGGCGTATTTCCGTTGTGACCATTGCCTCTGCCTTCCTTTTTAACTGGGCGCTTTCCGGAAGCCTCAACGACAGCCTGGTGGCCATCCTCAGCGGCGGACTCCTGTTCGGCGCCGTTTATATGGCGACGGATTACGCCACATCGCCCATGCAGGCAGGCTCCCAGTATTTTTACGCGATCCTGATCGGGGTCCTGACCATCATTATCCGGAAATTCGGCGTATATCCGGAAGGCGTGACCTACGCGATCCTGCTTGCGAACATCACGGCCCCGCTTCTGGATCGGTTTATCCCCCAAAAGGTATACGGTATCCCGTCCATCAGGAAGGAGGAAAAGAAGGCATGAGTGCTTCAGATGATAAAAGGAACCTGGGTCAGGTTTTCATGAATGGGATCCTGAACGAAAATCCGACGTTCCGCCTCGTATTGGGAACCTGCCCTACGCTGGCCACCACGACCAGCGCCATGAACGGGTTCGGCATGGGGCTTTCCGTTACGTTCGTCCTGGTCTGCTCCAACATCGTGATTTCGCTTCTGCGCAAGTTCATACCAGACAAGGTCCGTATTCCTTCCTTCATCGTTGTGATCGCAGCCTTTGTGACCATCCTGCAGCTTCTGCTCCACGCCTATGTCCCCTCCCTGTATGAGAGTCTTGGCATTTTCCTTCCCCTGATCGTGGTCAATTGCATTATTCTTGCCCGGGCAGAGGCGTTTGCCAGCAAAAATCCCGTGGTGTCTTCCGCGGTGGACGGCTTTGGAATGGGTCTTGGCTTCACCGCCGCGCTGACGCTGATCGGCTGTGTCCGGGAGCTTCTGGGCAGCGGTTCGATCTTCGGTTTTCAGATCCTTGGAGACGCCTATGAACCCATGCTGATCTTTGTTCTGGCTTCGGGCGGATTCCTGACCTATGGTCTGCTGCTTGGCATCATCAATGCCATTACCAATCACAGGAAGCTGATGAAGCTGGAAAAGGGGGAAAACTGACATGACCATGAATGTTCTTCTCTTTTTCGTAAGCTGCGTGCTGACCAACAATTTTATCTTCTCAAGGTTTTTGGGCTGCTGCCCCTTCCTTGGCGTTTCAAGCAAGGTTTCCACGGCGGTCAGCATGGGCCTGGCGGTCACCTTCGTCATGACCATCGCTTCCCTGGTGTGCTATGTTGTGTACAATTGGATCCTTGTTCCCCTCGGACTGACTTTCATGAGTACGATCGCCTTTATCCTGGTGATCGCCGCGCTGGTACAGTTTGTTGAAATGTTCCTGAAGAAATCCAGCCCTTCCCTTTACAGCGCGCTTGGCATCTATCTTCCCTTGATTACCACCAACTGCGCGGTGCTGGGCGTAGCCACCCTGAACATGAACAACGGATACTCCATGATCCAGAGCGTGCTCAACGGCACTTTCAGCGCCATCGGATTCCTGCTGGCGATCACCCTCATGGCGGGTGTCCGGGAACGCCTGGAGTCCAGCAAGATCCCGCAGTGCATGAAGGGCTTCCCCATCACGCTCGTTTCCGCCGGACTGATGGCCATGGCATTCATGGGCTTCAACGGCATTGTATAAGGGGGAATTGAGATGATCATTCTGTACGCAGGACTGGTTCTTGGAGGACTGGGGCTGATCTTTGGACTTGTTCTGTCTTTTGCGGACAAGAAGTTTCATGTGGACGTGGACGAACGGGTTGAAAAAGTGCGCGCCTGCCTGGGCGGCGCCAACTGCGGCGCCTGTGGGTTCGCGGGCTGTGACGCCTTTGCCCAGGCGGTGGTGGACGGCAAGGCCAAGCCTAACGGGTGCGCGCCGGCAGGCGCTTCCGGGGCGGAGAAAATCGCCTCGATCATGGGGGTCGATGCCGGGAACAGCGAGAAAATGGTGGCGCGCGTCCTCTGTCAGGGGATCCGCGGCATTGCCAAGGAGCGGTATGTCTATGACGGCTATAAAAGCTGCATGACCGCCGCGGGGATCGCCGGCGGCCCCAAGGACTGCCGTTTTGCCTGCATCGGACTTGGCGACTGCATGGACCACTGCGCCTTCAATGCCATCAGTATGAAGGATGGGATCGCCCACATCGACGAAAACCTCTGCACCGGCTGCGGTCAGTGCGCGCAGGTTTGCCCCCGGTCGGTCATTAAACTGTTGCCGGCTTCCCAGAAGGTCCGGGTGCAGTGCCGGAACAGCGACACGGCCCGTCTTGCAAGGGAAGTTTGCGCGAAGGCCTGCATTGGGTGCGGACGCTGCAGGAAAGAGTGCCAGTACGGCGCCATCACGATCGAAAACGGTTACGCGCGGATCGATCCGGACAAATGCCAGGGCTGCGGCGCCTGCGCGGCGGTCTGCCCCTGCCACTGCATTTCCGCTCCGGATACCGTCGCCGAAGCGTCCTGAACGTCGAAGGGTTTTCCTGATCCCGATCCTTCTCTGCCCGCGGGGACGCGGGCAGTTTTCTTTGCGGCTTTATTGTACAAACACGGGGTTTCATGATAAAATACAGTATCCGTTCAGGTTTGGACGGACAGGAGGGAAAAAGTGGGCGGTATCTGTGGCGTGATTGCGGAATACGATCCATTTCACAATGGGCACGCGTACCACCTGGCAGAAACCAGAAAGAGAACGCATGCTGATTTCCTGATCGTGCTCATGAGCGGATATGTCTCCCAAAGAGGAAGCTTTTCCCTTTTTTCCCCGGTGGACAAGGCCCGCATGGCGTTGATGAACGGGGCGGATGTGGTGCTTTCCATGCCGTGTACGTTGACGGTCCGGGACGCGGAACACTACGCGCTGAATGCGGTCACCGTCCTGAACCGTTTGGGGATGGTGGACAGCCTCAGCTTTGGCAGCGAACTGGATGATCTTGAAGGGCTGCTGGAAATTGCTTCCGCGCTGGAGAGTGCGAGGGTCCAGGAACGCATCGGAACGCTGATCCGCCAGGGGTCCAGCTATCCCAGGGCAGTCCAATGCGCCCTGAAGGAGGAAGGACTGCCCTGTGCATCCTTTATTGGGCTCCCCAATGTAATCCTTGCTGTCAGCTATCTTCGGTGCCTTCTGAAGACTGCCTCCTCCATCTCCCCCGTGCTGGTCCAAAGAGGCGGGGATTATCATGCGGAAAAAGTCGATTTCTCCGCGCCAGCCGCGGGAGCGCTGCGCAGGGCTTTCCTGTCCGGCAACCGGGACGCGCTTGAAGCCGGGGTCCCGGAAAACGTGGCGGCCCTTCTTGGAACGATTGAGGATCGTCGCAGATATTGTGACCCGTCCCTTGCGGACGCGATTTTGTTTGACAGGCTCGGGAGGCTTTCTCCGTCCGCGCTGTGTCAGGTCCCCGGGGTTTCCGAGGGCATAGAAAACCGCATTCTTCACAAAGCAAGAGGGCTGTATGGCAGGGATCCCCTGCTGGACGCCTGCTGTACCACCCGTTTTACCAAAGCGCGCATCAACCGTATCCTGTGTCATTTGATGCTGGGCACAACCGCGTCTGATCTGGAAGGACCTGTGTATTTGCGGATCCTGGGCTTTCGTCGCGGCGCTTCCGGGCTTCTTAAAACCATTCGGGAGAGGATTCCATGCTATCAGGAGTTCAAACTCCTGGAAGATGCGCCGTCCACGGCCCCGGAAGTCAGGGCTGCCAAAGTATGGGCGGCTGCTTCAAGACAGCCGCTTTCCTCCCTGTATGCCGACAAGCCCGTCATTGTTTCCTGATGCTTTTTGCGATACAGCTAAGGAAAAGAGCCAAAGGAGTCTTCGTGTTTAAACTATCAAGGGGTTTTCAGTTTCAAAGGCCGCTGGCGCTGCTGTTCGCCCTGGCTTTTCTTCTGGGGCTGCCCGTACAGTCCCTTGCCTCGGAGACGGAATATGACCCGAATCATCCTGAATACCTGGAGCAGAATCATCTGACCTGCGGGGCGGCGATCCTCATCGAGGCGGATTCCGGGAACGTGATTTTTGAAAAAAATGCCGACGTGCAGATGTATCCGGCATCTACGACCAAAATACTGACGGCGCTGCTTGGCATTACCATGGGGGATCTGTCTCAGACCTGTATCGTTTCCCCAACGGCGCTGGACGTGCCCGAGGATTCTTCCAAGGTGGGGCTGGCCGAAGGGGAACAGGTCAATCTTCTGGATGTGATCTATGCCACGATGCTTGTATCGGGCAATGACGGCGCAAATGTCATTGCGGAAGCGGTCAGCGGAAACATTCCTGATTTTGTTTCCCTGATGAACCGTGCCGCGGCTGCCATGGGCTGCTCCTCTACCCATTTTGCGAATGCGCATGGGTATCATGATGAATACCATTACACCACGGCCCGGGATATGGCCGTTATCGCGCGGGAGGCCATGCGGAACGAGACCTTCCGGCAGGTGGCCTTTGCCAAAACCAGGACCCTTCCGGCGGATAACGTGTACCGGGAGAGGTCCTTTACAACGACGAACAAACTGATCAACTATACCGAAAAGTATGCGGACCGTTTCTATCAGTATGCCAACGGCATCAAAACAGGTCATCATTCCGCCGCGGGCTACTGCCTGGTTTCCTCCGCGGTGCGGAGCGGTATCAACCTGATCGCGGTCGTTTTCGACTCCAATTCCGATGCGAACAGCTACCGGGATTCCATCCGTCTTCTGGAATACGGGTTTACTCAGTTTGTGACCACAAGCATTGCCGAGCTTTACGCGATGAATCCAAGGGTTGTGGAGATTTCCGGCTTTGATTTGGAGGATCCCCAGCTTGGCAAGCTTCAGCTGAACCTGGAACAGGTGGACCGGATCATTCCGGATCTGATCGTAACCACGGAGGACCAGATCCAGTATTGGGTGACCAATTTCAATTCCCTGACCCTGACGGAATATACGCGGGAGTTCCGCGCGCCGATCACAAAAGGCGAGGAAATGGGAACACTGACGTATTATCCGGCAGAAGGCTCTCCGGTGGTTTTCCGTTTGACTGCCAGCAGGAGCATCGGGGCCCGCCAAAGCCTTGCCCCTTCCCTGGAGGAGATCCGAAAGGCGGCGGAGGAGGATCCAAATCCCCTGCCCAGGCCGAGCTTCGAACTGGTTTTCCTGTTCATTCTGCTTCCGGCAGCGTCTGTTGTGCTGATTGTACGTCTGGTCCGTCTCTTCAAAAAGCATCTCAAACGCAGAAAAAGGATCAAGACCATGGCCCCTACGCAAAGGTATTTCCAGTAAAAACAGAAGACCAAACAGCCGGCAGGAACATCGATGCAAGACGTTCCTGCCGGCTGTTCTGACGCAGACGGTGTCAGACTTTGAGAATAGCGGTGGCAATGGAAAAATAGATGGTCAGTGACGCGGCGTCCACGATGGTCGTAATCAGAGGACTGGCCATCAGGGCGGGGTCCAGGTGGATCTTCTTGGCCAAAAGAGGCAGGCAGCAGCCGATGGCTTTGGCAATGATAACCGTCATGTACAGTGAGAGCGCCACGACAAGTGAAACGGCCATGCCTGCCTGGTTCAGGAACATCACCCGCAGGAAGGTGAATACCGACAGAACGCCGCCGACGATCAGGGCAACCCGGAATTCCTTCCAGAGGATCTTCAGTATGTCTTTGGGCTGCAATTCATTCAGGGCCAGGCCGCGGATGATCAGGGTGGACACCTGGGCACCGCAGTTTCCGCCCGTATCCATCAGCATGGGAATGCAGGCGGTCAGCACGATATCCACATGCTGAAGCAGGTCCTCAAAGTTGGTAATGATCATTCCCGTAAAAATCGCGGCAATAGACAAAAGCAGAAGCCAGGGAATGCGGTTGACGGCCAGCTTGAAGGGCGAGGTGTGCAAATAGGAGTCTTCGGAAGGCGTCAGAGCGGCCATTTTTTCGAAGTCTTCGGTGTTCTCTTCCTGGATAACATCCATGATATCGTCCGCGGTAATAATGCCCACGAGGCGATTTTCCTTATCGACGACCGGAATGGCCAGCAGGTCGTATTTGCGTACAAGGCTGGCGACGGTTTCCTGGTCGTCGGTGGTGGTCACAGAAGCGATCGCCGTGTCCATGATGGTGTCAATCACGATCCCCTCCTGACAGAGGATCAGCTTTCTCAGGGCCACCGTGCCCATCAGGTGCCTTTCGTTGTCAATGACATAGATGGTATAAATGGTTTCTTTGTCAAATCCGACCCGCCGGATCTCCTCCATGGTCTGTCCAACGGTCATGCCCGAATGGACTTCCATGTACTCGATGGTCATAATGGAGCCGGCGGAATTGTCCGGATACTGCAGAAACTGATTGATCAGGTTCCGGGTATTGATGTCCGTATTCTGCAGGACACGTTTGACAACACCGGCGGGAAGCTCCTCAAGGAAATCGACGGTATCGTCCAGAAACATATCGTTGATCAGGGAACGGATCTCGTTGTCACCGATCGACTCGATCAGGGTCTGCTTTGTCTCGGAGGACATATAGCTGAAAACATCCGCAGAAATGTCCTTGGGCAGGATCCGGAAGGCAAGAAGCAGCTTCTCCGGATTCAGCGTCTCAAGAAACTGGGCAATATCCACAGGGCTCAGCATTTTCAGCGCGCCTCTCAGCTCACTGTGGTGGCCGGAGTCAAGAAGATTCTGCAAGCGCTCCAGAATCTGGGACCATTCCATATTGAATACACCTGCTTTCCTGTTTATGTTCAAGCTGCTGACAACAAAACAACACTTAATCCGCAAAATCGATTAAGCGCAGGAAAAACGACGTGTATTGATGCAGAAAAGCAATGAATAACGGTCCGGCAGGATTCCGCACCCTCGGCAAAGGGAAAAAGCTCCAAAGGAGCCAGGACGGAACGGCTCCGGAAGGTTATTGCAGTGTCACAGAAGCCTTTCTGAAAGGCGATCGAGGCACGTTATCGCTAGACTGGCATCTTTCGCCGTCATCCATTCAATGCCACCGCCTTTCTTCTTTTTTTACAAGTATAGCCTGAAAAAAGTCTCCTGTCAAGAAAAGACCTTTCTTCAAAAAAGGAAGGGGTGTCGTTTTGGAGAAGACGAAGAAGGGGTCTTTCAGGCTCCGAAAAAGGGCGTATTCTTTACTTTGCGGACCGGATATGGTATGATGCAACCGTAATTCTGAATTGAGCTGGTGTTGGAATGGAAGAATATGGACTGGCAGTGGAGGCGGTTGCGCTGGCCGCGAAAATGACCCTTGAAAACGGCGGAGAGACCTATCGGGCCGAACAGACGGTAGAGCGTATGGCTCGGGGATTCGGTTTTAAACGAGTCGAGGTCATCGCGTTTCCGACAGGGATCACCATGACGCTGCTGACCGACAGCGGGGCGTCCTTTACAAGAATCGTCCGTGTTTCACGCAGAGGGATCGACCTGAAGAAACTGGACGCCTGCAATATGGTTTCCCGTATGGCCGCCGCGGGGCTGCTTACCAGCGGGGATGCGCTGGCCCGCCTTGAAGAGGAAAACCGCAAACAGCCGTATTCTTTTGCGGTTCAATTGCTGGCATGTTCCCTTTCCTCCGGTTTTTTTGCGGTGATGCTTTCCGGCGGCGCGCCGGAGTTTTTTGTGGCTGTTCTCTGCGGCCTTGGAACGCAGTGCATTCTGTCGCTGCTTGGCCGGTTGGGCGTGCCCGGGATCCTCAACGGCATGCTGTCGGCGCTGTTTACGGCTGTCATCGCCCTGATAGCGCACCGGCTTGCCCCTTCGCTGCTGGTGGGGCCGGTCATATCCGGTTCCATTATGCCGATTCTGCCGGGACTGGCCATGACGAACGCGATCCGGGATACCATCCGGGGGGACCTGATCTCTGGGGGCGCCCGCTTTGCGGAGGCTGTGCTGTGTGCCCTGACGCTTGGCGCGGGCATCGGGATCGTAATCTCCATGTTTGGGGGGGTTTGAGCATGTTGATTCAAATTGCGGCCTGCTTTCTGGCCACGGTCTTTTTTTCGTTTTTGATGAATCAGCCCATACGGACCGTATGGCCCTCGGCGGTCATCGCAGCCGTCGGATACCTGATCTTTCTTTTGCTCAACAAAACCACCATCGCCTATTTTTTCGCGGCGCTGTTTATTTCTGTCAGCTGCGAATGCCTGGCCCGCCGCATGAGATCCCCTTCCACCCTGTTTACGACCAGCGCCATCATTCCCCTTGTGCCTGGGATCGGGCTGTACAGGACCATGCTGTATCTTACGCAGGAAAACTTCTCCCTTGCCGGGGAGACAGGCTCTGAAACTGCGTTGGGGATCTGCGCGATCGCACTGGCGATCACCCTCTCCTCCATTTGCTTTAACCGCACCAAGCCGTCCATCCCCCGCAAATATGAATCTTTGCCTTGAAGAAAATGCAAGTTGACGGTATAATGGAACGGAGTTTCTGTCAAGGAGTTTCCGATGAATTTTTTGATTTCAAACGATGACGGGGTTACTTCTCCGGGGATCCAGGCGTTGGCGGATGCCGCTCTTGAGAGAGGGCATCATGTGGTCATCAGCGCGCCAAGCGGACAATGCAGTGCCATGAGCGAATGCCTGACCCTGACCCGGCCCCTGATCGTCCGTCGGGTCCCCTGCGAGGGGAAAAAAGAGGTGTTTGCTGTGGACGGAACTCCAGCGGACTGCGTTCGGCTGGCGCCCGGACTTACAGACAACAATCATTTTGATTTCTGTATGACCGGCGTCAACAACGGTGAAAACGTTTCCTCCGGGATTTTTTACAGCGGGACCGTATCTTCCGCCAGGGAAGCCGCCATGATGTATATTCCCGCGCTTGCGGTCTCGCTGGCTGCCGGCGGCACCCGGGAAGGACTCAAGGCCATTGCGGATTATGCCGTTCGCACCGCGGAAAAGCTTGCGGGAAAGGCTTTTCCAAGGTATGGGATCCTGAATATCAACGCCCCGAAAGGGCCGGTCAACACATGGAAGGGACCGGTTGTCTGCCCGGTCAGTACCGCCTATTTTATCGACCGGTATACCAAACGTTACAGCCCAAGCGGCCAGATGTATTTCTGGCTGGGGGAAGAAGGCACTGAGGACAAGATTTTCATGGAACGCCATCAGCCCGGGACGGACGCGGCGCTGCTGGAGGACGGCCATATCACCCTCACCCTTCTCGGCGGAATTGATTGTCCAAATCATGCCCTGGACATTTCCGCCGATGAACTGTGCACCCTGCATCCCTGAACCGTCAGGGAAGAGGCCTTCCGTGCCGGTGGCAAAACAGGAGGCCGTTCTTTTTCATGGAGGACGCATGGAAGAAACCTATGATTTGATTCAGCAGTTGAATCGAAGCAAAAAAAAGCTGAGCAAAAGCCAGAAAAAGATCGCGGATTACATTCTGCAGCATTATGACAAGGTCGTGCTTGCCACGGCTGTTTCTTTGGCAGAGTCCGTTGGCGTCAGCGAGAGCACCGTTGTCCGGTTTGCCTCGGCGCTTGGATATGAAGGATATCCGGAACTGAAAAAGGCGCTGCAGGAATTGGTCAGACACCGTTTGACCGCGGAACAGCGCTTTGAAATGAGCGAAGGGCTTGATCCGGTCCATGTTCTTCCTACCGTTCTCAAGACCGATATGCAGAATATCCGCAACACCATTGACCAGATGGACTGTCAGGCTTTCTCTGAAGCGGTTCGGAGGATCCTTTCTGCCCGAACCATTTATATCCTCGGCTTGCGTTCCGCGGCGCCTTTGGCCCTTTTTTTTGGATATTACCTGCATTATATCTTTGAAAACGTCAACATCATCGCGGAAGGCTCCTCGGACGTATTTGAAAGCATTTCCCGGGTGACCTCTTCGGACGTTCTTGTTGGAATCAGCTTCCCTCGATACTCTACCCGGACCCTTGAAGCCATGAAGTATGCCAGGCAGTCCGGGGCACAGGTGATCGGGATCAGCGACGGAGAAATGAGCCCGCTCAGAAATGTGTCCGATGTGAGCCTGTCTGCAAGAACAGATATGGCGTCATTTGTGGATTCCCTTGCCGCTCCCCTGTCCCTGATCAACGCGCTGCTTGTGGCCCTGGCCCTGGAGCGGAAAGACGAACTAAATGCCCATTTTAAAAGATTGGAAGCGATCTGGGATGCCCACAGCGTTTACATCAGCAAAGAACCCCAATAGAGTGGCCGTGATCGGCGGCGGCGCAGCCGGAATGATGGCGGCGGTCCAGTGCGCGTCCATGGGAGCCCAGACCTGTCTTTTTGAGAAAAACGAAAAACTGGGCAAAAAACTGTATATCACCGGCAAGGGAAGGTGCAATTTTACCAATGCCTGTCCCCCGGATGAGTTCATCCGGCAGATCTCCAGAAACGGCAGGTTTGCGTATGGGGCGGTTTCCCGTTTTTCTCCGCAGGACATGATGGATTTTCTGGAAAGCGCCCATTGCCCTGTCAAGATCGAACGGGGCAAACGCGCCTTTCCGGTCAGCGACAAAGCTTCGGACGTAACCAGGGCTTTTCAGCGCGCCCTGGAGGAAGCTGGCGCAGAAGTCCATCTGAATACAAAGGTCGTCTCCATCCGGGACAGGGACGACGGAACGGGCCGCCGGAAAGTTGCCGGTATTCTCCTGGAAGGGGATCGTTTTCTGCCCTTTGACGCGGTCATTGTCGCTACGGGCGGGCTGTCCTATCCAACGACGGGTTCAACGGGGGATGGTTATGAATTCGCCCGGCTTCTTGGGCACACGGTTACCCCCTGTTCTCCCTCTTTGACTGGCGTTGAGACGATGGAACCATGGCCCAAGGATCTTCAGGGGCTCAGCCTGAAAAACATAGCGCTGACACTGTTTGACGGGAACAGGAAACGGTATTCGCAAATCGGCGAGATGCTGTTTACCCACTTTGGGATTTCAGGCCCTTTGGTGCTGGACATCAGCAGCATTTTGTCCGGCAGGGAGATGCGCGGCTGCCGTATTGAATTGGACCTGAAGCCGGGCCTGACCCAGGAAAGGATCCAGGAAAAACTGACCTCCCTTTTCTCTTCCGGCGGCGGACAGCAGGTGCGCACCGTTACCGGTTCGATGTTCCCCCATCGTTTCAACGAGACCTTCCTGTCCTTGTGCGGCGTTCGGCCGGACAAGAAATGTGCCCAGGTGACCTCTTCTGAAAGAAACGCGCTTGCCATGACCATGAAGCATCTATCGTTGACCCCATTCTCTCTGAGGTCGTTCAACGAGGCGATCGTGACAAGAGGCGGCGTGGACACACGGCAGATCAGCGCATCGACGATGGCGTCAAAGCTGGTCGACGGACTCTATTTTGCTGGAGAGGTCATTGATATCGATGCGCTGACCGGCGGCTTCAATTTGCAGATCGCGTTTTCAACCGGACACCTTGCAGGCGTTTCAGCCGCAGCCCAGGCAGGACAAGGATCCTGCTCCGCGGATCAAGGGTGAATCCTTCTTTTCAGAAAGGCGGCTTCGATGAATTATATCGTACTGGACCTGGAGTGGAACCAACCGACCTCCTATTCTTCTCCCGCGTACAAGCGTGTGGGCGAAAAACTGCTGTTTGAACTGATCCAGATCGGCGCCATCAAAATGAACGAGTCCCTTGAGATCACCGACTCCTTTACCCAGCTGATCAAGCCCGTCCATTATGCGAGACTTCATCCCCGGATCAAGCGGATCACCCATATTTCCCAGGAGGATGTGGATGAGGCCCCGGGATTCGCGGAGGCGCTCAAGCTTTTTTCGGAGTTTTGCGGCACCGATTATTGCCTTCTGACCTGGGGGTGCGACGATGTGTCGGTGCTTGAACAGAACAAACGGTTCTTCAAATGTGATATCCCCTTTTCAGAAATGTATGACATGCAACGTGTTTATGGGGAAATGATCGGCAATATGAAAGAACGTCAGGGGCTTTCAAGCGCCATGGCCCATTTCGATATTCAGGAGGATCAGGAAAAGCCCTTTCATAACGCGCTGAACGATGCTTATTATACAGCCCTGGTCTTTCAGCGTTTTCCGGAGCCCGCGAAGGTGCTTCAGTACCCCCTCAAGCCGAAGCTTCTTCATCATACCTCCAAAAGGCAGGAGCTGGAGTCGCAGCTCCGTTTCAGGGGCAGTGTGCTTTCCCTGCTGGGCGGAACGGCCTGTATGCAGCCCCCTTGCCCGGTCTGTGGGAAAAAGCTGACCGTGACGGAAGGGTATGTAAAAAGGGACGAAAGCAGATACATGGCACTCGCGGATTGTCCTGACCATGGGCTGGTATTCAGTACCGTGGAGAAAAGACCGGACGAAAACGGCAAAGCCCAGTATTTCAGAACCACTTCCCTTTCCGATGAGCAGTCAAAAGCGTACGTCTCCACAAAGCATCTTCAATGGAAGAACAAAGTGGCCTTGGAAAAGGCCAGGGAAAGTAAAGGGAATACGCCATGATTAGGATCAAGATCGGTGCGAAAGAAACAAGCCTTCCCGCTCCTGAAAGGCTGGATGCCCTCCTTGGGCAGGTTTTTCCGGAGACAAGCGCGAACATTCTTGCGTGCATGGAAGGCGGAAAGGTGGTCGCGCTGTCGGACATGATCGACCGGGACTGCGAGCTGTCCCCGATCACCTTCGCGCATGAGGAGGGGCGGCGGATCTACGAACGGACCCTCCGGCTGGTCATGCTTGCCGCGGCACAGCAATGCTTTTCGGGGTGCTCGGTGCGGGTGGAGCATTCCATCGGATACGGTTTGTTTATCCGCATCAAGGAACGGTATATGGACCAGGACGATCTTGCCCTGCTGGAGAGGCGGATGAGGGAGATCGTCCGGGAAGATACGCCCATAGAAAAGACTGTTGACCCTGACGGGAAAAAGACCGTTTATTCCTGCTGCGGCTGCAGCGAGGTCATAAACGGCGCGCTGCTGCCTGACGCGGGCCATGTACGGGTTTTTTCTTTGCGGCTGACTTATCCTGGATTTACCCTTCAGATGCCGGGTCCCGCGAATCCGGAGCAGCCCGCCCCGTTTGTCAGAAGGCCCAAAAACCTGTCCGCGTTTCAGGAGGCCTGTCAATGGTGCGGCATTATGAAAATCACCAATGCCGAGGATATCAACCGGCATATCCGTTCCGGCTCATTCCGGGCGCTGATCAGGATCAACGAAGCCCTGCACAGCCGTGCGCTTGCCAATATCGCGGACGGGATCTTTTGGAACAAGACCAAAGCGGTTTTTATCGCAGGTCCCTCATCCAGCGGAAAAACGACCTTCTCCAACAGGCTGTGCATCCAGCTTCAGGTACTGGGCCTCGAGCCTGTCCTGGTGTCCCTGGATGATTTCTACCGCCCCAAGGAAGAGGTTCCCCTGGATGAAGAAGGAAAGCCGGACCTGGAGGCGCTGGATGCCCTGGACGTCCCCTATCTGAAAAAATGCATCGGTCTGCTGCTCAGCGGCCGTACTGCGGCGATGCCCCGGTACGATTTCAAGACAGGGGCCCGCTGCCCGGTTTATGAGGATATGAAGCTGGGCGAGAAACAGATCATTTTGTTTGAGGGGATCCACGCGCTGAATCCGGCCCTGCATGATGTTTTCGATCCGTCCCTGCTCTGCAGGATCTATATTTCGGAACTGACCTGCATCAATATTACGGATCACGACCGCATCCGCACCACGGACGCGAGGCTTTTAAGACGGCTGGTCCGGGATCAGAAATACCGGAATACTTCCGCCGCCGAGACGCTGAGGATGTGGGCCAGCGTGCGGAAAGGGGAAGAAAAATGGATTTTCCCTTACCAGGAAGATGTGGATTTTGTATTTAATTCGGTGCTGCATTATGAGCTGCCTTTTCTTAAAAAGTCCGCCCTTCCGCTGCTTCGCTCCATTGAACCTTCCCAGGAGGAATATCTGATCGCCTCAAGGCTTATGGAGATTCTGGAGCAGTTTGAGGATGCGCCGGACGATGCCCTGAAGGAGATCCCGCCCCTTTCCCTTCTTAGGGAATTCATTGGCGGGTGCACCCTTTATGAAAAAAAAACGCGTTGACAAGCGCGTTTTTTTAATGGGCCAGCAGCTGTCCGGCGAGACTGATCTGCTCACAAATCAATGCGGTCATGCTTCTTTGCGTTTCCCGGGTAACGGAAAGCGGTTTGCCGGAGGAATACTCTTTCAGCACATTTCCGGTGCTGGCGCGGATGCAGGAGGCTTCCTTGTACAGATGGCAGGAATACTCCAGAAAATCCGCTACGGACAAAATCGGGGAAAATAGATAGCGGATGTCCTTTTGATACTCGTCCGAAAGGGATGGCAGATAGATGCCGACCATCCCGCAGTACATCGCCCTGTTCAGCCAGGGTGATGGGGTCAGCTCGGCCGCGGCCGCACAGAGGATGCCTCCGGCATAAGGCGGGACCGCGATCAGGCCGTAGCTGTCCTTAAATCGGATCATATGCCGGATGGCTTCCCCGGCACTGATCCTGGAAAGGACATTGCTGCCGTTGAGCAGACTGGCGGACCGGAAGATGGTGTCCCAGCTTTCTGCCGTGCTTCCGTTTGGAGGGACACACTGAAAAGAAATGCCGTTGATGGTCGCATAGTTCCGAATGAGCCTGGCCGCATCCGTCATACACGCTTCGTCCAGAGACTGGACCACGGCCAGGCAATTTGGGCTTTTCTTCCGATCCTCTAATCCCGCTTCCTGCTCAAAGATCTCGAAAAGCACGGATACGTCCATCGCTTCCAGAAACGCTTCACGGGTCTCGTTTGAACGGCAGAGCACCAGGGTCCCGTCGCTTTGCCCGCAGTCGTCCACGATTTCCTGGGAGATGCTGAGCCCTGTTCTTCGCACCGCCTCTGCGCCGATATACCCGTAAGTGACATTGAGGCTGTGACCGAAGGAGGAAGCCGTTTCGGACAGGATCTCCTCCGCGGGCTCCGTCCAGTTCCCCAAGTCCAAAGCATCACAGAGAATCTTCAGTTTCATTCCAGACAATCCTTTCCGGACCTGTGCCGCTTAGGCTTATTCCCAATCCAACGGATATTCCTTGACTGCGTAGGTCAGTTTTTTGCCGGCCTGTTTCAGGGTGTTGATGACCGTATCAATGTTGGTTTGCTCCGTCAGGGGCGTGATGGTAAAATCATTGTAATCCTTGCGGGAGGAGATTCGGCAGGGAATGATCCGGAAAATGTTCTGGACGATCTGTCCGTTTTTGAACTTGAAGCGATTCTGAAAAATGAAGGTATACATATCGCTTGGCTTGTTGTTGCCGGCAAAGGAGCAGTTGGCAAGGGAATAAACAATGTATTTTCCGTTGTATTCCTCGATCGGGTTGATCCGGTGACTGTGGGCCCCAAGAACCAGGTCCGCGCCGGCATCGATGGTTGCCCGGCCAAGGGCGACCTGATTGTCCCTGGGCGAATAATCCAGTTCATTTCCCCAATGGTAATAAACGACCACGATGTCGTATTCCTCACGGACCGCAGCGATCTCATCCGCCACGATTTCAGCCAGTTCCTCCGACGTATACGGCTGGTTCAGCGTCTGATAAGCAAACAAAATGATCTTTACGCCGCTGATCTCATAAACCGCGGATTGCGTCGCGTCCGCCCATAGGGTCCCGCAGGTGTCGATCGCATTTCTTGTGGATCGGATGCCGGCTTCCCCAAAGTCGCCGATATGGTTGTTTTCGATGGTGACCATTTCGATGCTGTTGTCAGAAAGCACGGAGGCGAAGGCGGGCGGTGCGAGGAACAGAAAATCATTGTTTTTCTTGTTTTGCGGAACATCAAGGTCTTTTCCAAGGACCCCTTCAAAATTCCCGATGGTCAGCGAATCTGTCTCAAAAATGGTTTTCACATTTTTGAAAATGAAATTGACATCGTTCTTCTGCTTTTCAAGTTCCTTCTGGAAAATGGATTTCCCGCTCTTTTGAACGTTTCCGCCGATGGTAATATCCCCCACCGCCGTGAGCGTCAGAAGGATACTGCCGTCCTTCTGCTCGATAACGGTTCCGGTGGGCATTTTCCTGGCCTGCTCTGCGGGGCTCTGATCCGGATGCAGGTTTCCAAAGTCCGGCGGACGGGTGACATCCACATAATAAACTTCTTCCTCTTCCTCGCCAAAGGCCGGAAAAGAAAAGGAGAACAGAAGCAGCAGGGCCATGAGCACCGCAGTCAGACTTGAAAAGGTTGTTTTCATAGGCTTTTCACATCCCGGTTTCCTTCAGTTTATTGACAAATCTCTGGATCCGGCGGAACGCCTCCGTCATTTTTTTCAGGTCGGTGGCATAACAGCAGCGGATATGCCCTTCCCCGCTTTCCCCAAAGGCATTTCCCGGCACACAGACGACCTTTTCCTCTTCCAGGAGTCGTTTGCAGAATTCCTCGCTGCAAAGGCCGGTTTCCCGGATGGAAGGGAAGCAGTAAAAGGCGCCCTTTGGCTCAAAGCATTTTAGACCGATCCGTTCAAAGGCATCCAGCATGACCCTGCGGCGCCTGTTATAGCTGTCCCGCATGGCAATGACATCCTGATAGCCGTCCTCCCGGGCTTTTTTCAGCGCCTCGATGCCAGCGATCTGGGATTGCCTGGAGGCACACATGATGCCGTATTGATGGATCTTATTCATCTCGTACAAAAACGCTTTGGGGGCGCAGGCATACCCGAGCCGCCATCCGGTCATGGCAAAGGCCTTTGAAAAACCGGAAATATAGACGGTTTGTTCCTTCATATCCGGCAGGGAGGCGATGGAGACATGCTTCCCGTCGTAGGTCAGCTCGCTGTAGATCTCATCGCTGATCACAAGCAGATTCCGTTTTCTGCATACTTCGGCGACGGCGCTGAGACTTTCCGGAGGCATTACGGCTCCTGTTGGGTTGTTTGGATAGGGGAAGATCAGTGCTTTTGTACGGGGAGTGACGGCTTTTTCAAGGGATTGCGCGGTCATTCTAAAGCTGTCCGAGGCTTCTGTCCGGAGAAAAACCGGCGTCCCGCCCGCAAAGGTTACGCAGGGAGCGTAACAGACATATCCCGGATCCGGGATAAGCACCTCGTCACCGGGCTCCAGGCAGACGCGCAGGGCAAGATCGATCGCCTCGCTTGCCCCAACCGTGACCATGATCTCCGTCTCCGGATGGTAGGAAAGGGAATACCGCTCTTCCAGGTAGCCGGCGATCTGGCGCCTGAGTTCGATCAGCCCCTGATTTGCGGTATACTGGGTCCCCCCGGCAAGAAGGCTGTCTATCGCCGCGCTGCGAATATGATAGGGCGTGATGAAATCGGGTTCGCCTACCCCCAGCGAAATGGCCCCCTGGATGGTGGAGGCGATGTCAAAAAAGCGTCTGATGCCGCTGGGGGGCACATTCCTGACCCGTTCGGACACAAAATCACCGATCATGGACTCACCGCCATCCGTTGATCCGGCGTTTCACCCACAAAAATCACGCCGTCCTGCTTATAACGCTTCAGGACGAAACTGGTTCTGGTGCCGGTCACCGTATCCAAAGGACTGAGTTTCTCACTGACAAAATGGGCCAGCTCCTTGAGGTTGGGCGCTTCGACCAGGACCAGAAGATCATAGGTCCCGCTCATCAGATACAGGCTTTTGACCTCGTCGAACTGGTAGATCCGGTTCGCGACAGCGTCAAAGCCCATGTCCCGCTGGGGAGTCACGTTAACCTCGATCATGGCCTCGACATATTCCCTTTTGGTCTTGTCCCAATTGATGATGGGCAGATAATGGAGGATGATCTTTTCGCGTTCCATTTCGTCGAGGGCTTCGGTCACCTTTTCCAGGGAAGTGCCCGCCATCACGGCGATCTGCTCCAGCGGGGCCCTGCAGTCTTCCTTCAGGATATCCAGGATTTGAAGTTTGAGTTGTTCCATAAAGAATCCGTTTCCTTCCGTCTGTAAAAAATCTCAGAAGCCGCGGCTTTTGACTGCGCTCAGACAGGTATCCTTGCTTTCCTCCAGATGGTGATGCATCAGGGATTTGAGGCCTTCCAGATCCCGCGCCTTGAGCAGGTCCACCATCTGATGATGCTCGATGTGGGCAACGCTCCGCCTTGTGATGCTTGCGATCGCAATGGCGGAAAAACGCATGATGTATTCTTCCTGGCTGTCGATGACAAGCAGGATCCTGCGTTTGTCCGAAAGGTGCTCAAGGCCTTTGTGAAACTGCCGGTTATAATGGGCAAGCGCATTGATATCGTCTTTTTCCAGCGCCTTGTCCATGACCGAAAGGATTCCGTCCAGCTCGGCAATGTCTTTTTCCGTCGCATTCTGGACGATGGAGGGGAGCAGGAGCATCATCATGGAATTGCGGATAATGAATATTTCTTCAATATCGCTGATCGTAAAGGCCTTGACACTGACGCCATGATGCGGAATATACTCGACCAGTCCGTCGTTTTCCAGCTTCTGAAGCGCTTCCCGCAGAGGGGTGCGGCTGATGTGCAGCTGCTCGGCAAAAGCGGTTTCAACGATACGTGAACCGGCCGGGAGCTCTCCTGTGATGATCGCGTGCTTGAGCTGTTCGTAGGCAACTTCCCGAATGGGACGGCTTTGAGGCATACTGCTGAATTGAAGTTCCAAAAAAAGCCCTCCTCTCAAGTGCTTGTATACATCATACCGTCAGAGTTTAAGATTGTCAAGAAGCAGGCCTTATGGTATAATATTCAAAAACGTTGAATGAAAAGGAGTGTGGATCATGGCTTTTTGTCCCAACTGCGGCGCACAGCTGATTGAAGGCGCCAGATTCTGCACGCAATGCGGCACCCAAGTCGCCGCGCAAATGACGAATACCCAGATGTATTCCGCGGTCTCCTACGCGGACCCCACCCGTAAAGACTACCGGATCGTTTTGCTGGACCGCGGCAATTGCACCAAGACCACCGCTAAAGAACTTCTGATGGACATATTCGGCTATACCACGACGGAAGCCAACGCCATCCTGAACACACTTCCCGCGGAGATCGCATGCAACCTGTCTTTCCAGCAGGCGGTTTATGCTTCTCAGGCACTCAATGAATATGGCCTTGAGCTTTCCGTTCTCAACGGAAACGGGTATACCGATATCGATTCCTACGCGTCCAAATCGGTGTATGACAATCAGGGCTCGTTCCTTTCCACCGTGCTTACCGTATTGGGCACGCTGACAGCGGCGAACCGTCTCAGCAGTGTCGCGCGCTGGACCAATCCCGTCCAAAAGGCGTTCCGCCCCGCTTACCGGCCCGCCGTTCCGCCTGTCTACGTGAGACATGCCGTTCATCCCAGGACCGCCCCCGTGCGGCAGCCGGTGGGTCCTGTAAGGAAAGCACCGCCCCAGCCGGACCGGCCCGCCCGGTCCAACGCGCCTGTCAGGGACGCCATTTCTCCCCTGAACAGGAACGCACCCCGGCCCTCCCCGAGCGCTCCCGGTCCCCGTCCGGATCCCAAGGGCGGACGCGGCCCGGGTGGAAGACGCTGACAAAATGATCCAGCCGCCCTGATCGGGCGGCTTTTTATGAAATGCTCATCTGCTTTTCTGTGGGGTCAGAGGCCGCGTCGAAGCCGGTTTTCAAGTGCCCGGATGGTCTCCTCCCCCTGGGGATTGAATGCTTTGCCCTGCCGGAGGACATATTCCCTGGTCCTGCGCAGGGATTCAAGTGCGGCAAGCTCAAGAGAGGTTTTTGAGAGCCTTCGGATCTCGCTCAGCCCCGGATAATCTTCCCGGTTCGGCTCAATGGCATCGGCAACGAAGACCACCAGATCCAACGCGTTCATATCCGGCCTGCCCGTCGTATGGAACCGGATAGCGTTGAGCACTTCGGTGTCCGTTACGCCAAAGCGCTCTCTGGCGATGGCCGCTCCTACGGGCCCGTGCATCAGCGCGGAGGAACGAAGGATATCCTCATCCGTGCATCCGTATTCCCTATACATGATCCTGCGCATGTCCTTGATATTTTGGTCCTTGGCGCAGTCGTGGTAAAAGGCTGCCAGGGAAGCCTTGAGCATATTGACCCCGAACCTGGACGCCAGCCTTACGGCGGTGGCCCGAACGCCAAGGGTATGGGTCCATCGGTGCGCGCTGATCATGGACCGGACTTCCTGGACATGGTCGGGCAGATAGAGCCCCTTTTCGGCGATGTACGCCAATTCCCCGGCCGGTATTCCCTCCGGACAGATACACTGGCGTATCCTGCGCTTCTCAGTCTTTTCCTCCGGGGCGAAGGAAAAGCCGGGGAACATCCCCCCCGCGTCTTCCCTGACAGGCGCAGGCTTTCCTCTGCCCGCACCGGATGCATTCCCGACAAGACGGATCGGCAGGTCTTTGGGAAACAGCCGTTCGTTTTTTTTCTGCGACAGTCTTTCGGCGACCGAATCCTCCATCAGGCAGACGAATTCGCAGCCTTCATAACGCTGGACATAGTGCTCAAAGAGAAGCGAAAGCTCCGAGAACGTACGGAAAGAGGCGCCGGCTTCCATGCGGGTTTCATTTTCAAGCGCCCGTTTGCACATCTCCGTTTTGTCCTCCCCGTCGGGAAGGACAGGGCTCGCTCCTTTGAACATGCACGGAAGAAAAAAGATCCGGTCCAGCTTAAACTCCCGCAGCGCTGCTTTGGCACGCTGCAGATGCGCTTCCAGCACCGGATCGAAGAAACATACGAAAAGGCCCGCTCGCTGCAAAACAATCATCTCCCGAAACAAGTATATCAAATTCGGGACGGGAAGAAAAGAGCTGGAAACAAAAGGAATTCCGCGCGGCAGCCAACCCCGGGGACGTCGGTCCCCCGCCGGCCGGGAGCTGCTTTTTGTCGCTTAATTGTTTACTTGTCACGGAAAAACACTTCTGATATAATATGGGACGGTTCTATTTGTTTTCGGGTTCTAAGGAGGATGCAGTTTTGAGCACCAATGAGCAGAACAACGAGCGCAGATATACAGAGCGTTCTTCAGAACAGACGATCAAGAACGATTATAAAACGGAACGGTACGAGCGTGCCGTTCCGGTGCAGCAGCCAGGTGCGGCCTCTCCGCAGCGGCGCAGAAGAAGCGACCGCTATTATTCCCAGACGGGGGGGCCCGTCCCCATGGCGGAGGATACCGCTGAATACCTTTCCGGCATCAAAGGAAATACGGGAAGACGCAGAAATGCCCATCAGGAGCGCTCCCGGGAACAGGAAGAGGAAGAACGTTTTTCCGGAAGCCGGGGCAAGCGGTTTCTTCTCCCTGCACTGCTGATTCTGGTCGCGGTGCTGCTTTTGCTTTTTGCGGTCTATGAATTGGTGCCCCCTGTCCACTCGGCCGTGCAGAATCTCATCGGGGCTGGGGCGGTCAGCACGGAAACAAAAGAAGCAGCATTGATCACGGAATTCAAATCCGCTGCCGACAACTACTATACCGGAAGTACCGTGCAGTTCATGCTGACTACGGACGTTTCGGTCACCAACGTTCGGGTTCTTGACGAAAACGGGACTGTTCTGGACGGTTTCCCTGTCCGTGACAACCCGGGCGATACGACTGTGGCTATTTGGAATATCAATGTGCTGTTTACATCGGAGTTTTCCGGAAACGTCTATGCGTCGGTGCTTTCTTCCGGACAGTGGTACAACAGCGACCGGTTTGTGTCTCTGACGGTCGTCAGTCCTACTTCAACGCCCGTACCTACTTCAACGCCGCTTCCTTCCCAGGCCCCAACCGTCACGGAAGCAGCAGCTGCCTCTGCCCTGTCTCCCGCAGCCGATCCTGTGCAGCCGGAAACGGCTCAGCCTGTCCAAACCCATGAAGCGCAGGTCATCACATCCACGGCTCATGTCTCCGTCGTGAAGACGGCGGAGCCTGCTGATACGGTATCGGCGTCTGTAGAGGACTCTCCCACGGAAAATGCGTCCGTTCCCGCTTCCCCCACGCCGGAAGTGACCAAAGCCCCCACCCCCACCCCGTCGCCCACGGCTGAACCCACGCCAGTCCCCACCCCGACGCCCTATACAGCCCAAAGCGTTTCCGGCAGCGATCCTTCGGAAATTGGCCTGACAGAAACCGTTTATTCCGGTGCCACGGCCCAGAAAAGCTACAGCCGGGAGATCCCCTATGTCATACAGTCCGCCGACGAATACACCTATTCCCCCACGGGGGTCTATACCTTCAGAGGGGACAATTTCAGGCGGAACGCCGCTTTCGGGACTGTAAACGTTACGGAGGGAAGATTGGAGCAGGTCTGGGAGTTTCCCATGACCGGCCTGCGTACGGACAGCGCCGGGACGCTGTACGGCGTTGGCTGGAACAATCAGCCCGCCATTGTCAAATGGACCAAGGAAGTCCGGGAAATGATGGACCTGTATGACGCGAGCAAGCAGCAGTCCGCCATGCGGGAGGTCATCTTCAACGGACAGGACGGATACGTCTATTTCGTCAACCTGACCACGGGCGAAGCCTCCCGCGCGTCCATCAACATCGGCTATCCTATGCGGGGAAGCGTTTCTGTGGATTCGTCAGGACGTCCTCTTCTTTCCTTTGGACAGGCCATTTCCAAGCTTCCCAACAAAACAGGGGCCATCGGATATTACTTGTACAACCTGATTGACTCCTCCCGTCTCTTTTTCATCAACGGAAGGCAGACGGATACCCAAAAACAATACTCTACCAACGGCGCATTTGACGGAACCAGCCTCTTTATTCACAACAACGGAAGGGACGCCATGGTGGTGGCCGGGGAAAACGGACTGGTCTACAGCGTGGACCTGAACAGCGTGTTCATCTACAAAACGGCCGATGATCCGGATGTGCCCCCTTCCCTGACCATGAATCCGAAGGTGATCTACCAGTCCGCTTTGGCGAAAAATGAAAGCAAGGCAAGGACCACCATCGAAAGCGCCATCGCCATGTATAACACCTATGTCTATGCTGCGGACGGATACGGCATCATCCGCTGTATTGACACCAACACCATGCAGTCGGTTTGGGCGTATGATGCCGGGGACAATACGGATGCCGCCATGGCCCTGGATCAGACCGGTTCCGGCCTGGATCTGTATACCGGCACCACGGCCTTTGCCAGGACAAAGAAAAACGAGTCTGTGATGATCCGCAAACTCGACGCGCTGACGGGCGAGGTCCTCTGGTCCTATCCCATTTTGTGTGAAGTGGACCACAGCAACGAGACCTCGGGCTGCAAGGCCAGCCCTGTCATCGGACAGAATGACCTGTCCGACCTGGTCTTTTTCACGGTCAATCGTGTGGCGGAGGGCGGCGCGAGGCTGATTGCCTTGAATAAAGCCTCCGGCAGCGTGGTCTGGCAGTTTGATATGGATGAGTCGGTTTCCTCGCCCGTCGCGGTTTACAACGATGCCGGGAACGGATGGATCATTCAGGCGGACTCCACCGGCCATCTCTACCTGCTGGACGGCAGGACCGGGTATCTGAACAGTACCCTTCAGGTGGAAGGAAGATTCGAGGCCAGCCCCGCGGTTTACAAGGATCGGCTCGTGATCGGCACCTGTTCGAAGAACCCCAAGATGTATTGCTTTGAGATCAAATAATGCCGCAACGGAAAGGAGAACCGGAAAGTGAATCAACGGTATCTGATGGCGCTGGACCAGGGGACCACCAGTTCACGGGCGATCGTCTTTACCTTTGAAGGCGCCGTTGTGGCTTCGGCCGCGTTTGAGTTTCCGCAGCATTATCCCCAGCCCGGCTGGGTGGAGCATGATCCTTCCGACATCCTGAACACCCAGATCGAAGCCATGCGGGCTGCGGTCCGGAAGGCGCAGATCGATCCCAAGGAGATTGCCGGGATCGGCATCACCAATCAACGGGAAACCACGGTGCTCTGGGAACGCGCAACCGGCACCGTATTGCACAATGCCATTGTCTGGCAGTGCCGCAGGACCTCTCCCATCGTGTCCCAGCTGATCAAGGACGGCTGTTCGGATGAGATCCGGGAGAAAACCGGCCTGATCCCGGATGCATATTTTTCGGGCACCAAAATCAAATGGCTGCTGGATACGCTGTCCCTTCGGGAGCGGGCCCGGAATGGGGAGATCTGCTTTGGCACCATTGACACTTTCCTTTGCTGGAACCTGGTGGAGGAACATCCGCATGTCACGGACGCTACGAACGCGTCCAGAACCATGCTGTATAACCTTAAGCAGCAGGACTGGGACGAGGACCTTCTTCGCCTTCTGGACATTCCGCGGCAGATCCTTCCGCAGGTGATTGACAGCGCCGCCTGGATCGGAAACCTGAACAGGGACATCCTCGGAGAGCCCATTCCCGTGGCCGCCATCGCCGGAGATCAGCATGCGGCGCTTTTCGGCCAGGCCTGTTTTAAGGAGGGAATGGTCAAAAACACCTATGGCACGGGCTGTTTTATGCTGATGAACATCGGGAACGCGTTCCGGCTTTCTTCCCATCGGCTGCTGACGACCATGGCCTGGAGACTGGAGGGCAAACCGACCTTTGCCTATGAGGGCAGTGTTTTTATGGGCGGCGCGACGGTCCAGTGGCTGCGGGATGAAATGAAGATCATCTCCAGCGCGCAGGAAACGGATGAGCTTGCAAGAAGCGTACCGGATACCAATGGAGTCGTGCTCGTTCCGGCCTTTACAGGGCTCGGGGCGCCCTACTGGGACATGTATGCCCGCGGAACGCTGACCGGTATGACCCGCGGAACCAACCGGGCGCACCTGGTGCGGGCGGTTCTGGAATCCATTGCTTTCCAGTCCAAAGACCTGTTTGACGCCATGTGCGCGGACTGTCTGACGCCTCCGGAAGTCCTTCGGGTGGACGGCGGCGCCAGTGCCAACGCGTTTTTGATGCAGTTTCAGGCAGATATCCTGAATACCACGATCCAGCGGCCTGCCGTGGCTGAAACGACGGGCCTCGGCGCCGCGCTTCTTTGCGGATATGCCCTGGGGATTTACACTTCCCTGGAAGGAACGGCACGAGGCTGGCACTGCACGGAGACCTATCAGCCCCAAATGAACGGGGCCGAACGCCTCAGGCATCTTGAGGAATGGAAGCGTGCGGTTGAGACGGCGCTGTTCTGGTCCTCCTCACGGCCGGAATCCCATTAAAACCTTGATCAAAGCAAAGGAATGGACAGCATGCTCACAAGACGAATTCTGGCGATTGTTGCCGCCATGCTTTTATTTCTTCCCTCTTGCGGCCTTGCCGAAGGCGAACCCCCTGCCGCGGGCAGAGATTTGATGATCGATCGGATCTTGTCCACGGCTCATGACCTTTATGACAAGGCCAACGGCAGACGGCAGCGGGCCCATTATTCCGGGGACATTTATGTCTGCAAGAATTTTACCACCTATGTTTTCCGGGAAAACAGCGGGGACTTCTTTATGGCGGAATACCCCGATGTAAAACTGGTCATTCCGGACAACCAGAAGAAAGAAGACTGCAAGCCCTATTCCTATGGGGTTGAATGGATGGATATTTCAGCGGAAGACGGAAATCCGTTTTACGCGGCCGCTTCTTTTCGATACGACACCTCCCTCTCCAAGGAGGAGAACCGCAAGCTCGCAAGAGCTTTTATGATGCAGGTGCAAAGAGGCGACTATTTCCAGATGTCCGCAAAATACTATTATGGCGTCGGGGCGCACAGCCTGATTTTCACCTCGGATTATCTGCCGGATACTGACAGCGTCAAATGGACGGATTCCAACATGAAGGGTGAAAAAGTCGAAGGCATCCGTTATGGCTATGTACAGTATGATGCAGAAAAAAGCATCGACTGGTTTGTCGATGCGTTCTGCCAGAAAACCCGCGGCGCGACCCTGTACCGGCTTCGGGAGGACATTGTCCTGAAAGAAAAGTGACCTGCCCTCCGGCGAGGAACAGGCGGACCCGGGGAAAGAAGGATGATTCTCTGTTATGATTGACCTTGTTATCAAAATCGGCTCTATGGCGCTGATCCGCAAGGAAGACAACGACATCGACTATAATATTTTTTCCAGGCTCGCATCGCAGCTTCGCCCGGGGATGATCCTGGTTTCTTCCGGCGCGACCGAGATCGGCCGCGTTGACTATCTCAAGCGGAATGGGCAGGAACTGTACGGGGATCCGGAACAGTGCAAAACCGATTATTCCGCCCAGGGACAGGCCATCCTGATGGAAATGTACAGGCGCTTTACCCGGCAGGAATACAGCCTTCGGCAGGTGCTGGTGGAGCACAATCATTTCAACGACCCGGTCAAAAGGAAACACCTTCAGGATCTTTTGGACCGGGCGGCGAAACAGCACGCGATCCCTGTGATCAATTACAATGACTGCGTATCGGATGAAGAGAACCGGAAGATGGAGCTGATGGACCTGCACAGCAGGCATCCTTCGGATCAGATCGTGGAATGCGTCGACAACGACGAGACGGCCGCGGTCGTTTCTGAACTGATGCATTCCGCCCGGCTGGTCCTTCTGACCAGCGTGGAGGGGATCTATCTGGACCCGTCGGACAAAAGCACGCTGGTTGGTTCCATTGAGGCCCAAACGCCCGAGGAACTGACGGACAAGGTCCGTCAGCTGCAGGAGCATTGCCATGGAGCATCCAGAAAAGGGGCAAACGGCGCCGGCGCAAAGCTGGAATATGCCCTGCGCTGCGCCCTGAACGGAACGGAGGTCATCATCGGCTCCCCCAGGTATTCCATTTCTTCCCTGGTCCATCATGAGGCTCCCTGCACGCGGATCCTGCTCTCCGGCGAGAAAAAAACGGCTCAATCCACAGGATACTGATACCGTTTCTCCTTTGACAGTTCCTCCTTATATCGGGAAATATAGAATTTGGCCATATTCAGATTTTGTTCCAGCCAGTTCCCGCACTCATCGGGAGCGGCTCCCGGGATCGGTCCATCAAAGTCAAGGATAAAATCGCACATCCTTTCGACAAGGGACGCGGCGTCCTCACTTTCAAGGTCCCCGAACATCAGAAGATAAAATCCCGTACGGCAGCCCATCGGGCCAAAATACACGATCCTGTCCTGCTTTTCGCTGTTTCTTAAAAACGTCGCGCCCAAATGCTCTATGGTATGCACTGCGGGCATGTCCATGACCGGCTCCCTGTTTGGCGCGGTAAACCGCAGGTCAAAGGTCGTCACGGTACAGCCGTTCAGGGTGTCCTTCCTGGAAACGTAAAGCCCCGGAAGCAGTTTCCGGTGATCAATGGTAAAACTGGCGATTTTTCTCATCAGAATCTCTCCTTGTGTCCGGATGCTGCTTTTCTCCGGTTTTTTAGAACACGGCCGCTGTCCAAACAGCGGCCGTGTTGATCGTTATTGCTCAGGGAGCGATGCGGTTTGGTCCGCGGAAAATAAATTCCGTTTCCTTGATGGAGAGGCCGAAGATCAGCATGGTCAGCCGGTCCACCCCAAGTCCGAATCCGCCGTGGGGCGGGCAGCCATACCGGAAGAAGTCCATGTAAAAACGAACATCCTCCCCCAGCCCTTTTTCATCCGCCTGTTTGCGCAGAGGCTCATAACGATGCTCTCTCTGGGCGCCGGTGGTGATCTCAACGCCGCGCCAGATCAGGTCGTAACCCAGCGGATTGCCGTTTTCATCCCGCATATGGTAGAACGCGCGCTTTTCGGGACCGTAGTCCGTCACGAAGAGGAACTCATGCCCAAAAAGGTCCTGGGACAGGCGCGCACAAAGATGCTCAGCGTCCGTCGTCAGATCGTTCTTTTCGCCTTCTTCCGGTTCGTAGCCGTACCGCTCCTTCAGCTCTTTGTATACGTCCTGCAGCTTCATGGAGGGGAACGGCAGCTCCGGCACCACGATGTCCCGGTCGTAGAGCTTTTTGAGCTCTTCTCCATACTTTTCCTTGACCTGACGGAGCGCATATTGAAGAAGTCCTGCTTCCACCGCCATCACGTCCCTGAAGGAGGTGATATAGCTCAGCTCCACGTCAAAGCAGGTAAATTCGGTGGCGTGCTTGTTGGTATAGGATTTTTCGGCGCGGAATACGGGTCCAACTTCAAAAATCCGGTCAAATCCCGCGGCCATGGCCATCTGCTTGTAGAACTGAGGGCTCTGAGAAAGATAGGCCTTTCGGTCAAAATATTTGAGTTCGAACACTTCGGAGCCGGATTCACTGGCCGCACCGATCAGCTTGGGCGTATGGATCTCCAGGTAGTTCTTTTTCAGCAGGTACTCCCGCATGGCGGCGACCATGGTGGTCTGGACCTTGAAGATCAAAAGGTTTTTGGGGCTTCTCAGATCGATCCAGCGATAGTCAAGCCTGGAATCGATGGCCGCGTCCTTGGTGATCGGCAGCGGCTCGGCAAGGGACTCGATGCGAATGCTTTCGGCAAGGATCTCCACACCGCCAAGCTTTACATATTCGTTTTTGACCGCCATGCCGGTCACAGAGATGACGGATTCCACCGTCAGCTGGTTCACGGCTTCATCCAGCGCTGGATTCTTGCCCTTTTCCACGGTCACCTGAATGCTTCCGGTATAATCCCGGATGACAAGAAACGCCATGGTTCTTTTATTGCGAAGATTCTCAACGAATCCCTGGATCAGATTTTGTTCCCCGATTTTGATGGAAGCGACCAGGCTTCTTTCCATGAATGATCACCCTTTCACTGTTTCTTCGGTCGTTGGTTTCTGTCCGATCAGGGACCCGATGCGCCGGATGATTTCCCCAAGGGGCACCTCTTCCTCCTGGCGTGTCTGCATGTCCCTGAGGCGTACGTTTCCTCTTTCCAGTTCGTCGCCGCCGCAGATGACGGTATAGCGGGCCAGCTTCCCGGCGTACTTAAACTGCCCTTTCAGGCTTCTTTCGGCGTGATCGCAGTCTGCTTTGATGCCGGCAAGGCGCATATCTTCGGTCAGGGAGAAGGCCAGCGTTCTGTCCTCGTCCGTCAGAGCGGCGTTGTATACGTCAATGACAGAGGGTTCCTCAGGCAGCTTTCCCTGACTGCGAAGCTCCATCAGGATCCTCTCCAAGCCGATGCCAAAACCCGCCGCAGGGGTTGCCGGACCGCCAAGCTGCTCTACCAGTCCGTCATATCTTCCGCCGCCGCAAAGGGCGAGGCCTTCCCTGCCGGACTGCATGATGATCTCAAACACGGTCTTGGTGTAATAATCCAGGCCCCGGACGATGCGGGGATCGACCTTGTAGGGTACTTTGCGCGCTTCAAGAAGCTTCTGGAGCCGTTCAAAATGCTGCCGGCACTCATCACAGAGGTAGTCAAGGATGCTGGGCGCCTCGGCGGTGATCTTTTTGCACTTCTCCTCTTTGCAGTCCAGGATCCGGAGCGGGTTTTTCTCAAAGCGCTCCTGGCAGGTCGAACACATCTCCCCCAGGCGCCCGCCCAGGTATTCCCTGAGCGCCTTGTGATAGGCCGCCCGGCAGGTGGGACAGCCGATGGAATTGATATGAACGGAAAGATTTTCAAGGCCCAGCTCCTTGAGAAGGGTCAGCAGCGCCTCGATCAGTTCCGCCTCAACGGTGGGGTCTTTTCCGCCAAAGCATTCCATGCCAAACTGATGATGCTCCCTCAGTCGCCCGGCCTGAGGATTCTCATAGCGGAAAATGGGGGCGTTCAGATAGTACATCTTGCAGGGAAGGACATCTGCGTACATCCTGCCTTCAATGAAGGAACGAACCGCACCTGCAGTCCCCTCCGGCTTGAGGGTAATGGACCGGTCCCCCTTGTCTTTGAAAGTATACATTTCCTTTTGAACGATATCCGTGGTGTCGCCAACGCCGCGAAGAAAGAGCTCCGTGTGTTCAAAGACCGGCGTTCTGACTTCCCTGTACCCCCACCGGGATGCAAGATGGCGCATCTTTCCTTCCACGTACTGCCATTGATACGCTTCCTGGGGAAGCATGTCCCTGGTTCCTTTCGGTGCCTGTATCGCCATAGCAACGCTCCATTCATATCTGTATTTGGATTCCCGGAAGAGGGCAAAGCCACGTTCACTCAGGACCGGGAAAAGCCTGAATGAAGATAACGTTTATTTTACCATTGCGGAAAATGATTGTCAAATTTTCAAAAAAAGCTTGACACCCTTCCGAATGTGTGCTATGATCCTATATGTTCCTTGTTTGACGCGGGGTAGAGCAGTTTGGTAGCTCGTCGGGCTCATAACCCGGAGGTCGAGGGTTCAAGTCCCTCCCCCGCAACCATTTGGCTCCGTAGCTCAGTTGGCTAGAGCATTCGGTTCATACCCGAAGTGTCAATGGTTCGAATCCGTTCGGAGCCACCAGGAAACCCTTGCGGCGTTCGCCTTGCAAGGGATTTTGTTTTTATAAAGCTGTCCCCCGCTTATCCGTTCGGAACGGAATGCGGGGGACGGTTTTATTTGTCGACGCGGTAGATCCCGCATTTCAGATACTGGGTTTCGCTTGAGGCCGCAAGGATCGGATGATCCCGCCCTTGGGTCCGCCACTCGATCTGCATCAGCCGCGCGTGGGCGTCCACCGCGGCGCTGTGAACCACCTGCCGGAAGGCATCCGGGAGCATGTGCTGACTGCAGGAGCAGGTCACCAGGATGCCGCCCGGGCGGGTCAGCTTGATGCCCCGCAGATTGATCTCTTTGTAGCCTCTTTCTGCCGAGGCCACCTGTGAACGGGTTTTCGTAAATGCCGGCGGATCCAGGATGACGACATCGTACTGCTTTCCCTCATCCGCTTCGCGCCGAAGAAAGTCAAAAGCATTGGCGCATTCAAACCGGACCTGGGACAGGTGATTCAGCGCTGCATTTTCCGCGGCGCACCGGCAGGCATAGTCCGAGATATCCACCCCGGTCACCTCTGATGCCTGGTAGTGGGCTGCATGAAGGGCGAAGGATCCGATATGCGTGAAGCAATCCAGGACCGTCCTGCCTTTTACAAAGGGCGCGATGGCCGCGCGATTTTCTTTCTGGTCCAGGAAATAGCCTGTTTTCTGCCCGTTTCGAACGTCCACCAAGAATTGGATGCCGTTCTCGGTCATCGGCACCTTGTCTTCCGGGACCTCTCCCCGCAGGACACGGCTTTCCTGATCCAGGCCCTCAAGCGCGCGTACGGGGACATCTCCCCTTTCATAGATTCCGCGTGGATGCACTTCGTCCTCGAGGGCGTCACAAATGGCTTCTTTGAACCGCTCCATGCCCAGCGACAGGCACTGCATGACCACAATATCCCCAAAGGCGTCACAGATGACCGCCGGGAGGCCGTCGCTCTCGGCGAAAACCAGTCTGCAGGAAGAAAGAGACGCAAACTGACGGCGGTACTCCACGGCCTCGTGTACCTTGGCCCGGATCCATGAGGCGTCAATGGGTTCGTCCTTCCAGGTGAGGATCCGTAGCGCGATCTGGGAGCGGGGGTTATACACAGCCCGGGCCAGAAAGCGTCCGTTCCGGGCGCGCACGGTCAGGACATCTCCGGGAAGGCAGTCGCTGTCCACATAGGAAATGTCACTTTTAAAAATCCAGGGATGTCCGGAGAAGACCCGTTTTTCTTTTCCGGCATGCAGGACCGCAGTTTTCATGCTCAGCGCCTCCGTAATGGTTAAAAAAATCAGACCCGTTTGCATTATAGCATGGATTTGAATATAATGAAAAGACAAACCTTTGCCGACGAAGGCACACCGACTTCCGGGGAGTGACAGGATGAAAGCGGATTATCTTAAAGGACAGACTGTTTGGGTCAGCGGCGCGTCCAGCGGACTCGGAAAGGCGATCGCGAAGGCCTTTGTCCAGGCCGGCTGTCATGTAGCCGCCGGGGCAAGGTCCTATCGGCAGGAGGAAGGGACGCAGGGCGAAACAGGGCTGAAACTGTACCTGGATGTTACAAACGCGGAGAGCGTCGCCCGCTTTAAAGAAAAAGCGGTTTCAGCCTTTGGCGCTCCGGATGTGCTGATCAATTGCGCAGGGATCCTGACGCTCGCCCCCTTTGAGACATACACCCTGGAAGAGATCCATCAGGTGATGGATACCGATTTTTACGGTATGGTCCGTATGTGCAAGGCGGCCATCGGCCCCATGCGGGAAAAAGGAGGCGGAAAAATCGTCTGCCTTTCCTCCATCAACGGGCTTCTCGGCATTCCCTACCAGGGAGCGTATACCGCCGCAAAGCATGCGGTGGAAGGGTTTGCGGAGTGCCTGGCCATGGAAGTGAAGCCTTTTGGCATTCAGGTGATGCTGATCGAGCCGGGCGACCACCGGTCCGGCGCAAGCATGTATCGTCGCCATGGGGCCGGGGTAACGCGAAGCCCGCTTTACCACCCGTCCTTTGAAAACGTGACCCAAACCATCAGCCATGACGAGACCCATGGTTCTGATCCGGACAGGCTTGGGCGGAAGCTGGCAGCCTTGGTGGGGCGCAGGCGGCTGCCAATGCGCAGATGCATCGCCTCCCCTGGGCAAAAAGCGGCCGTTGTGCTGCATGGCCTTTTACCGGGCAGGCTTTTTTCCACGCTGATCGCCGCGTATTATCACACTTACCGCAGATAAACAGCCGGGGTTTCCGGGGATTCCGGGACTTCTCCTGGACGAATTTTTGCCATTGTCAAGGGCCAAAAAAGCATGTATAATATAAATGAGTCTCTTCTCTTGAAGGAGGGTGTATGTATAAGCTGCTTTTGGCAACTGACCGTCAAGACATCGCAGAACAGTTTGAAACGATCGATTGGACAAAACTGGGTTATCATAAACCTTATTATGCGGCTACAAGCTTAGAGGCTATTGACTGTATCCGTACCAAGCCGATTGACGCAGTCGGATTTCATTTTGAGGAGAAGGCGGCGGCGCCTCTGACCCGGTTCCTCCACATCGAGCGGCCGAGCCTTCCTGTTTTCAGCGTGACGGACAACGTCGAAAAACAAACAGACATCCTGATCGAAATGCGTTCGGTCCTGAACAGGATTCATGCGGATATTTCCGATATTCCATATGATGACGACATGATGCGTACCCTGATGCGGGATGAACTGGTCCACAGCCTTCTGTGCGGCGAGATCGAGGATTATTCGGTCGTCGTCCGCCAGCTGAAGCTGATCCGCAGCCATGTTTCCATGACCAGGCCCTGTATGGTGTATGAGATGGACCTGCCTCAGGGGGAAATCTACATGAAACAGCATGTCAGTGCCGCAGACAGGCTGGAGCGTGCGCTGCGCAACAATTTTTTCGGCAGGTATGTGGATCACATCTATTTTGCGGTCGCGGTGCTCTCCCCCAGGCATATCCGTGTCGTGGCCATCCCGGAAGCCGGCCTGGAACAGGATCTGGAGGATTACACGAGCAGGGCCAACGCGCATGTTGCGCAAAGCATCGAAATGATCAAGGAATACCTGAACCTGGACATTTCCATTGAACAGTGCGGTATGATCCCCAGTCTCCGCGCATTTTGCGATGATGAACCATTCAATGAAGGAGGTAACGGATAATGGGCTTTTTCTCAATGCTGACGGGACAATTCATCGATGTGATCGAATGGACGGACTCCTCCCCCAATACCATGGTGTACCGCTTCAATAAAGACGGAAACGCCATTATGATGGGGGCGCAGCTGACGGTGCGGGAAAGCCAGGTGGCCGTCATGGTCAGCGAAGGCCGGATTGCGGATGTTTTCGGCCCCGGCCGCTATCAGCTGTCCACCCAGAACATGCCGGTGATGACCATGCTTCAGTCCTGGCGGTACGGGTTCAACAGTCCTTTTAAGGCGGAAGTTTATTTTGTCAATACCCGGCAGTTCCTGAACTGCAAATGGGGCACCAGCAACCCCGTGATGATGCGGGATACGGAATTCGGAGTGGTCCGGCTGCGCGCCTTTGGCATCTATTCCTTCTCCGTACAGGATCCGGTAGTTTTCCTCAAGCAGGTCTTCGGAACCAGCCAGCTTTTCACTACGGAAGGGGTCACGGAACACCTCAAGCGGGTCATCATCTCTTCTCTGTCGGACATCTTGGCGCAGAGCAAGATCCCCGCTCTGGACCTGGCGGCCAATTATGACGAACTGGGCCAGTATGTCCGCAAGAGCCTTGCGCCCAAATTTGCCGAGCTGGGTTTGAACCTGAACTCCTTCAACATTGAAAACATTTCCCTCCCGGCGGAAGTCGAACAAGCGATGGACCGCAGGACCAGCATGGGCGTTGTGGGAGATCTGAACCAGTACGCGCAGTATCAGGCGGCGGAATCCATCAGGGATGCCGCGAAAAATACAAACGGTGCGGCCGGTCTGGGCGCCGGTTTTGGGGCTGCTGCTGCCATCAGCCAGATGATGCAGACCCAGAATGCTCCGGCTTTCCAGCAGCCTCCCAAGCCCGCGGCCCCGCAGGCCCCGGCGGCTGACGGTGATACCAAGTTCTGCTGCGAATGCGGCTCCAAGATTCCAAGAAGCGCCAAGTTCTGCCCGGAATGCGGCACAAAACAGGGCTGATCTCCATTAAAAGCCGGTCCCTGGGGCCGGCTTTTTGAAATTGATTCACCCTATTGGAGGAATGACATGTCCGAGAACACGACAAAGAAAAAAGACGATCTAATGGGCAAGGTCCAATTTGACATGGCTGCCGAAGACCAGCAGAGCCGCGGCACCTACAATGCAGCCATTGGGCTGACGGTGATTGCGGGCTGCCTGATCAATTACCTGATGAGCCGCTTCCTCTCGGCGCCCATGGCCAATATGCACCCGATCCTGTCGCTGGTCCTGTACCTTGCCGGCAGCTTTGGCGGCCTCTACATTGTAAACCGGAGCGAAAATCCCGGCGCAGCCATTCTGGGCTTTGGGCTGCTGGCTGTTTCCATGGGCGTTGTTTTGACTGGCATCCTGAGTCATTATGAACTGCCAAGCATCCAAAATGCATTTCTGATTACGGCCGGCATCTGCGCGGTGATGACCCTTGTGTCCTCGCTGGCGCCGAATTTCTTTCTCAGCCTTGGCAAGGCACTTGGGATCACGTTGCTGATCGTCATCATCGCCGAAGTCTTCTGCCTGATTTTCTTCCGGTCCGCCTTGAGCATTTTTGACTATGTCGTCATCCTTCTCTTCAGCGGATACATCGGCTATGACTGGGCCCTGGCACAGCAGCGTCCCGCCACCCTTCTAAATGCCCTGCGCAGCAGTTGTGCCATTTATGTGGATGTCATCAACATCTTTGTCCGGATCCTTTCCATCATGGGAAAGCGCAAGGATTAAGGCTGCGCATTCCTCTTCTGAAAGGATTTTGGTCTCTGTCATGGATGTGAAAGCTGTGTGTCACGAAGAAGAAAATCTTTTTCCAAGCGAACCTTTTGACAAAATGGCGAGCCTTCCGGAATGGAATGAATTGCCGGAGATCCCGCTGTACATGGATCAGGTCCTTTTCCTGCTGAACAGATACCTTTACCCTGTTCAGCAGGATTTCCATGAGGAGAAGAGCCTTACGCCCTCCATGATCAACAATTATATCAAATCCCGTCTTCTACCCCCAAGCGTCCGCAAGCGCTATTCCCGTCCGCACCTTGCCGCGCTGCTGATGATCTGCTGCCTGAAGGAAAGCGTCGCAATATCCGATATCCCGCTGCTGCTGGGTCCATTGGACTCGGACGAAGGGATCCGGAATGCCTATGAGGCGTTCCGGACAGCCTATCAGCGGTCTTTTGAACGGATCAAGGCCATGAGCCGGCCTCCCCTGGACCATGAAGGCCCTCCGGATACGTCTCGCAGAGACAGGGTGCTGGACCTGGCGCTTTCCGCCAATCTATGCAAAACGCTAACCGGCCTCTGCCTTCACCGGAAGCAGGAGCCCGAACAGCGGTCCTGATAAAGCGCGATCAATCGTTATCAAAGGAGATACCCATAGGAATGAGTGAATCTGTCAATCCGTTTTCAAGCCTGGATCTGTCCCCCGAAATACTGGACGCCCTGAAAAAAATGGGTTTCAGTTCAATGACGCCTGTTCAGCAGCAAACCATTCCGCTGATGATGGAGGGCCATGACATCATCGCCATTGCGCCCACCGGTACCGGCAAAACCCTCGCCTTCGGAATACCCATGCTGGAGTATATCAGCCTGAAGGATTCCAGGGTGCAGGAAATCGTCCTTGCCCCCACCCGTGAGCTTGCGGTGCAGATCGGTGAGGAACTGACCCGCCTTGCAGCCTTCATTCCGGAGCTGCGCATTTGCGTTCTTTATGGCGGTCAGCCCATTGCCCGCCAGCTCGACAAGCTGAAAAAGCACCCACAGGTGGTCATCGCTACCCCTGGCAGGCTGCTGGACCATTTCCAGCGCGGCACCCTGCGGCTGAATGCCGTACATACCCTGGTTCTGGATGAGGCAGACGAAATGTTGGATATGGGGTTTATCAAGGATGTAACGCGGATCATTGACGCCATCCCCCCCACCCGTCAGTTCGTAATGTTTTCCGCCACCACCAACCAGGATGTCATGACCATTTCGTGGAAGTACCAGCATGATCCCGTGGACATCACCATAGAGGCTACGGAGGAAAACAAGCCGCAGATTACCCAATACGTTATCCCTGCAGACAGAGACAATAAATACAGCAGGCTTTTGTACCTGCTTGACAGTGACGAATACAAACGGGTGATGATCTTTACCAATACCAAGGATATGGCGCACCGTCTCAATGAACGGCTGCACAAGGAAGGCTATGCGTCTGAAGCGCTCCACGGCAACATTCCGCAAAACAAACGCAGTCAGGTCATGAATGATTTCAAAAAAGGCCGTTTCCCCATCCTGGTATGTACGGACGTGGCGGCAAGGGGAATCGATGTGTTTGACGTGGAAGCGGTCATCAACTATGACCTGCCCAATGAGAACGAATACTACCTGCACCGGATCGGCCGGACGGGTCGGGCCAAAAGACATGGCGTGGCCTTTACCCTGATGACTTTTCAGGACAGTGTCCGTATGGACGAAATCCTGAAATACATGCAAAGTACCCCCATTAAGCTGCATTTTGACGAGCATGAGATCCTCAGGGACGAGGAGGGCACCCCTTTCTTTGACAGCATCTGACGACTCAATAAAAAAAGCTTTCCCTCCGTTTTTGCCGGGGGAAAGCCTTTTTTATTGGACGGATGTCAGGCGGTAAACTGCTGAATGTCGCTGACCAGGTCGTCGCAGTCATCGTTATAAATGTCCAGGGTGATGGGCTTGCTCAAATCCAGGGAGAAAATGCCCAGGATTGATTTGGCGTCCACAACGTGACGGCCGGAGCGAAGGTCCATTTCATAGGGATAACGGTTGACCGTGTTCACAAAGGTTTTGACTTCTTCGGCGAAATTCAGTTTGATCGGAATAGATTTCATTGTACATTCCCCTTTCCATAGGCGTCTTGTAGTCTGGCAATGGCACGGTCCAGTCTTGCGAGGGTTTCTTCCCGGCCCAGAAGATAAGCAATTTCAAAGGCTCCGCCCGGTGTGTTGGCCAGACCCGAAATGGCGATCCTCAAGGGCCAAAGAACGGCGCCGTTTTTCAGGCCCTTTTCCTGGATGGCGTCCATCACCCGATCGTGGATTTCCGCTTCCGTCCAAGGCCCTAAAGCTTCGAGAACCGGTTTGACCATGCAAAGCGCATCGGCCGCAGTCTCCGGCGCGGTTTTCATTTTTTTGTTAAAGTACAGGTCAAGCTCATAGGCGGGCATGTCCTTCAGGAACGCGACCATTTCCGGAATCCGGTTGAAGACCTCTGTCCTACCCTGCATCAATTCAGCCAATCTGCGGAAATCCATCTGCCGGTCCATTCCCTCAAAGGCCTTCTCAAACCAGGGCGTTGCCAGAGAAAGATACTTTTCAAAGGGCAGCTGCCGGATGTATTGGGCGTTGAACCAGGTCAGCTTCTCCACATCAAAGATCCCGGGGGATTTGCTCAAACCGCTGATGTCAAAGGCCTGGACGAGCTCATCCATGGTGAACATTTCCCTATCGTCCCCGGGGTTCCATCCCACCAGGGCCAGGTAGTTGATCAGGGCCTCTTTCAAATAGCCTTTGCTGATGAAATCACTGTAATAAGCATCCCCGTCCCGTTTGGAAAGCTTGTGCTCCTTGTCCCTCATCACAGTGGGCAGATGCACATATTTGGGGATCTCCCAGCCAAAGGCCTCGTAAAGCAGATTGTATTTGGGGGTCGAGGAAAGATATTCCATTCCCCGCATGATATGAGTAATCCCCATCAGATGATCGTCAATGACATTGGCGAAATTATAGGTGGGCATACCGTCCTGCTTGATCAGCACCATATCATCCAGGGTATCATTGGGCATGGAAATCTCGCCGAAGACCATGTCCTTGTAGGAGGTCTCCCCTTCGGTGGGCGTATTCTGCCGGATTACGTACGGAACCCCCGCCTTCAGCTTGCGCTCCACTTCTTCCTTCGACAGGTGAAGGCAATGCTTATCATACTTAAAAACTTCTCCGCGCGCTTCCGCGGCAGCCTTCCGCTCTGCCAGCTCCTCCTTGGTGCAGAAGCAGTAATAGGCGTGGCCGCTGCGGATAAGCTCCTCCGCGTATGGAAGATACAGGTCCTTCCGGTCAGACTGGATGTACGGCCCGTATTCGCCGCCCTTGTCCGGGCCTTCGTCCCAGTCCATTCCGCAATCCCGCAGGGTATCATAAATCACCTGCGTTGCGCCAGGCACCAGGCGTTCCTGGTCCGTGTCCTCGATGCGCAGGATAAACTTCCCGCCCATTTTCCTGGCGTACAGATAATTGTACAGCGCGGTCCTGACGCCGCCCAAATGCATAAAGCCCGTCGGGCTCGGCGCAAAACGCGTCCTCACTTCCGTCATTCTTTTGCTCCCTTCTGCTTTGCGAAAGAATCCCTCAGCCCCACTGTCCGGTTGAATACCGGCAGTTCCTTTGTGGAATCCGGATCTTTGCAGAAATAACCGCTGCGCAGGAACTGGAAGGTGTCTCCCTCTGCCGCGTCCAGAACACAGGGTTCGGCCACCCCGTGAAGGACTGTAAGGCTGTTGGGGTTCAGCCGGCTGATGAAGTCCTTTTTATCAACGGATGCGCCTTCGGCTTCTTCTTCCTCCGTGGAAGGAATATCCACCTCTTCACTGTCGTCGTTCAGAAGGGGCTCATAGAGACGGGCCTCAAAGGGAACGGCGTCCATTTCGCTGACCCAATGCAGGGTCTTGCCTTTGATTTTACGGTCCGCGCCCGGGGTGCCGGAGGCACTGTCCAGATCCACGGTGCAGTGGACCTCCGTCACATTGCCTTCCGTATCCTTGACGCATCCATCACACCGTACGATATAAGCCCCTTTCAGGCGGACTTCAAAGCCCGGATACATCCGCTGGAACTTTTTGACGGGCTCCTCCATGAAATCGTCCCGTTCAATATAAACCGTTCGTCCAAAATGCAGTGTCCGGGTGCCCCTTTCCGGATGATCCGGATGGTTTTCCACGGTCAGCTCTTCGACTCTGTCCTCCGGCCAGTTGGTAAAGACCACCTTCAACGGCCTGAGGACCGCCATGACCCGGGAGGCCTTTTCCCCGAGGTCATCCCGTACGCAGGATTCAAGCAGGGCATAATCCACCACGGAATCGGCCTTGCTCATCCCGATGCGATCCACAAAATCCCGAATGGCGCTCCCGGTATAGCCCCTGCGGCGCAAAGCGGAAAGGGTCGGCATCCGGGGATCGTCCCATCCTTTGACATAACCGCCTTCCACCAGTTGCCGCAAATAGCGCTTGGACATGACGGTCCTTGTCATATTCAGTCGCGCGAACTCAATTTGCCGGGGCTTGCTGTTAAGAAGGCTGCTGCTGTGCTCTACCACCCAGTCATAAAGAGGCCGATGGATTTCATATTCCAGGGAACAAAGGGAATGCGTGACCCCCTCCAAGGCATCCCCGATGGGGTGGGCGAAGTCATACATGGGGTAGATGCACCATTTGTTCCCGGTGCGCCAATGCTCCTTGTAGAGAATCCTGTACATGGCCGGGTCCCGCATCACCAGGTTCGGGGAAGCCATGTCGATCTTCATCCGCAGGGTCTTGGACCCCTCGGGAAATTCCCCCGCGCGCATCCGTCTGAACAGGTCCAGGCTTTCCTCCGCGGGCCGGTCCCGCCAGGGAGAATTCTTCCCCGGAGTGGTCAGGGTGCCGCGGTAGGCGCGCATTTCGTCCTTGCTTAATTCATCCACATAGGCCAGGCCGCGCCTGATCCAGTCCTCCGCGATCTCGTAGCATTTGTCATAATAATCCGAAGCGTAGAAAAGACCGCCGGTCCAGTCAAAGCCGAGCCAATGGATATCCTTCTGGATATTATAGACATACTCCATATCTTCCTTGGCCGGATTGGTGTCGTCAAAACGCAGGTTGCATTTGCCGCCAAATTTCTCCGCGGTCAAAAAGTCCATGATCAGCGCTTTGCAATGACCGATATGCATATAACCGTTCGGTTCAGGCGGAAAGCGGGTATGAACCTGCGTGTATTTTCCTTCTTTAAGGTCATCTTCGATGGCATCCCAAATAAAATTGGACCGGGTGCTCTCGCTCATCCTGCAAGCCTCCTCATTTCCTTCCCGCAGAAAGCGGCTTTCGCGGGAAAGGATGCCGCGGCCCGTGCCAAAACAGGACCGCACATCCGCCGGGGTCTACCCCGTACAGGGTATTATAAACAAAAATGCGCCGCTTGACAAGCCACAAGGCAGGTTAACAGCGGGGTTAAATGAGATTTTTGCACTTGAAAGGCCAATTTTTCCATGGTTATAGGACAAACAATTTCATAGACGTATTCGCAGTTGGTAAAATCCATCCTGTTGTGGTTTCCTGAACGGGGAGATCGAATTCCGGCGTAAATTCAAAGCGGATGCGGACCTCCTGCGCATTCTTGAGAAGGCTTCTTTGCACGTCCGCCCCCAGAAATACATAGCAAGAACCTTCCGGCGTCAATTCTGTGAGAAAATACTCCGCGTTTTTCTTTGCCGCATACGCAAAGCCCTTAATATACGTATGGTCCACGGTTGCTTCCACATAGATGTTGCATGGATTGATCGCGTGGCTGCTGCTGTTTTTCAGTTCAGCCAGCAGATAAACGAAGGCCCCACCCGTCTGCGGAGTATAATAATGATAGCGTCCGGGAAGGCTTGTCAACTGTGGATACGATCCGTGTGCGGTTCGTTTGCGTTTCAATCAGCCGCAATTCAGAGAAGTCTGTACGTGCCCTTTCCCCCAGCCAGAGCCGGGTGCCCGGAGGCTCATCCTCGGACCTGACCCCCGGGCCAAGGACGGGCTGCAAGCCTTCTTTCCCCTGAAAAATGGATGCCTCCAGGAACAGGCTTTCGCAATTGACCTTTGCTGCTCTCGTTCCGTTTAGAAGCGCCAGGTATTCGTTTTCGCCGAATGCATTTTGAAACCTGTAGCAGGAAAAACCGAATTCATTTACGAGCTTTTCCAGGTAGGTATCGTAGATTTCCCTGGCGTTTGCGGATTTCCAGTCAGGAAATAACTGTATTTGACGACGCCCTTTCCAAATACCGAACGAGGCACCTCATGGGCGTCCAGAAAGCTTGTCGGGCAGGGAAGTGCGGTGCACTCCGTATAATAAGGCTCGTTTTTCCGGGGCGTTTTGGCCGATTCCGTTTCATTGTCTGCCAGGGCGAACGTATATCGGTAATCCCCTTTTTCAAGGCACCGGCAGGGGGACATCAGTCCTTCATTAAAGCCAAGCTCAATCCGGCTTTTTGTCAGCATAACGGTAAGTTTAACGGGTACTTTCGCGGCCACGACCAGGTCAGCCTCGTACAACGGTTCCAGGGTCTGAACCAGAAAGCCGTCCAGATCCGCATACACATCTGCCTGATAATGGTATTTCTCGTTAAAAACCATTTCGCACCGCAGATTTCTTAGATCCAGCGCCGTGACGAACGTATTCTCAAGGGTCCCGAAGGCGCAGAAATAGACGCTCTTTTCTGACGGAGAAAGCAAACCCCTTCTCCCGCTGCTGCCGGTTACGCTGCTACTGATCCCGGAATCCAGCAGACGCAGCTCCAGAAAATCCGTCCGGATAGAAGCCCCAAGCGGAAGCCGGATGGACTCGCTCCGCGCCGGCCGGGCGCAGGCAATAAAAGGGTGAAGAAAAGCGCCCAAAAAACGCGGTCCTTCCTCGTTTCATGATCCTCATCTTAGGTGCTGTATTCAATGATCAACCGTTCTCCCTCCAAACGGATCTGAACCCGGAGGTCATCCCCTGTCAGGAGGTTCCTCGCCTTTCCCTGCTTTTCCACAGGAAACGGGTAGGATTCGAGGGCCTTCAGGTACGCCTCCAAAGTTTTTCCATGCCTGCTTGTAAATATAGACGCCGGTTTTTTTGAGCCGGAAACGGAATGGCTGCTGGATAAAAGGCATAACATTGACAAAGCTTTCCGGCATCGGCAGGGGGGCTAAAAAACGAAAAAGATCCGGTTTTCCGTCAGGGTACGCAATGCAGAGCGCAGCCTTTCCACGTCCAGTTGAAAGCGGTAGGAATACATTTCAGACTCCGGGCACACCGGGATCCGGTTCAGCCCCTCGTCAAAGGAGAGGATCACTGTGCAGGTACACGCGTTTTGCAGGGTATTGAGCGGTATGGGGGCAAACAGAACGATTTCCGCGTCGTAAAGGGGGGCAGGTTCGTCAGGAGTCCCGTCTCATCATATTCCACATAGGCTTTTCCCGCGAATCGTTCCCCATTTTCCGTTTTAAACACCACATACATGGCACCAAGATGGATTTCATTCGTTCCAGTGTTGGAAACGGTCCCCACAAGGCAAAGCAGAACCTCGTCATCGGACGAAACGGAGCTTGTGAGCCCGATGGAAGACTTCGCAGATCTGAGTGTGCGTTGGGCAGTCACGTTTTCTGTCCGTATCTCCATAAAGGCCGTTACGAATTCTTCGCCAAGGCTCCGTTCCACGGGCCTTTTCCCATTCCCGGAGCTTTTCTGCAGGATCTCCTCCATAACGCTTTGGGGATACAGGATTTCAGTCCCGTCTTCGCGGAACGGTCAAAGGCGTCCATCCGTCTCACGAATCAAATAAACGACAGCATATTCGCAGACATACCCCAAAGGTTCATATTCGTACAGGAGAGGGATTTCGTTTCCGAAGAGCTCATAAAAGGGTTCGTCAGCCGTACCTGCGGGCTCCGTGACCTGGGCACGTCCATTTTCAGCAAACGACTGTTTTTCCCGACAGAGATAATCCATATCTCCTCCGTCAGTCCATACAGGCCGGCCGTTTCCCCCAAAGCGCCTCTTCCGCATTCGCAAGAGGCGCAAAGCAACAGGATCACAGCTGCGCATACCATCCGAATCCTTTTTACCATATTTTATTATATATCGCCTTATTTTTCCTTTGGGCCGGGTTTTCCGGAGTAATGGCATTTCCATGATAGCCGAACCAAATTACACAATAAAAGCGCCTGACAAATGCATGCCAGACGCCTTGCGATGGAGCATGTTACGAGGTTGTCGAACACTTCCACACCAACGAAATCAAAGAGTTCGTCCTCTGACACTTCCTGTAACTCAACCTCGTCCTTGTCGTATAACTTGAGCACGAACGAGAGTTTTCCGTCATCGTCAATATATATCTTATCGACGAAATAATCAAGCAGTTCGTCCCTCAATTCAGGATTTTCCAAATCCGCGTCCAGATATCGTTTGTATAGTTCTCCGAACCCAGCATCCTGGAACAGCTCAGTCTTCGCTTGTTCCACCATGATTGCCTGATCGAGCGCGTCCCTCCGTTCCTCCAACTCGATCAATCGACTTCGTGTAGTCCCCGTATAGATCCCATCCTCGATCGCCTTGAGTAAATTGTCAAGTCGCCGCTGGACTTCTTTCAACTCGGCTTCTAACGAGTTGAGATACGTTTTATCAGACGAATTCTTCTTGTACTCCCGAATCGCGTTCTCGATCAGCACAAGCGTATTATCATCTTTGTTCAGCAGCATCCACAATAGATCAACCACTGTAGACTCTATCCAGTCCTTCTTGACTGGCTTCTTCGAGCACTTATGCTTCCGCTGCTCTTTACATGCGTAATAATAATGATCTCCCTGGTAGTTCCGCTCACCCGCATATGGCAGCGCTGCACTATGCCTGCGCCAGACCGTATCAGCAACAGCCGGGACGCAGAGTCTTTCTGCCTGAGTCTGCTGTCCGGCGAACGCGTGGAAAACTTCTATGTAATCGCCCTCAACGCACAGTGCAAAGTGCTGGGCAAACGGAAGATTTCCACTGGCAGTCTGTCAGAAGTCAGCGCGTATCCTCGCCTCGTTATGGAAACCGCCCTCAACTACAACGCCCACAGCGTACTCCTGAGCCACAACCATCCCGGCGGAACTTGTGCGCCGTCGTCGGAGGACATTGCCTCCACGCTGCAACTGCAGCGGCTGCTGAATGGCGTTGGGATCCTGGTGTTGGACCATATCATCGTTGCAAACAATCAGACATATTCGATGATCCAGCATGGCGATATTGATTATAGGATAAGGGGATGATTGAATGAAGGATAACCGCAACACCACAACTCAGGAAACGTTAAAGCTACTCGAAGAAGGTATCAAATCGCTGGTCAACTCCGATACCTACAAAACGTATCTCAAAATCATGTCTCGCTTCCACAACTATTCTTTCGGAAACTGTATTTTGATTATGCTTCGATAAGGATATCGGCAGCTTCATTGAGATACGCACGCAGCACAGCGGTGGGCGTAGCGTTCTCAGCGTCCAGTTTACCTGGCTGAATACCTTTGCAGATGGAACCATCCATGGTATTCAGCAATCCGCAAAGCTCCCTGTCCATCTGGTTCAGCACGTACTTGTCACCAGACAGCCTGTAAAGTATCTGTATCAGGAACCCGCTGCACAGGCACGTATCGACTCTTCCCGTGCCGGGAAAACCATCCGTCAAATCCTTACCAGTCCCCGGAAACGCAGGGCATTGTGCAAAGCAATGCGTGACAGCTTCCAGTGGGTAGACGAGACTGTGAATCTATTCAATGACTTCGGAGACTCGTTCTACTTCACCACTGAAAGTGGCTTTCCTTCTAACGGCGGTCTGATCCTCTTCGAGAACACCTACGATGGGCACAAGGGACTCTGCTATCAGGTTTGTACGTAATTTCCGGAACTCCCACACTGGGAGTTCCTTTTTTCTGATATGGAAAATCACCCCAGAACCGTCGCTCCAGGGTGATGTCTTTGTAATATTAACTTCCGGGATAATCGGCTATGTCTCCCCGACAAGCTGGAATTCGCAAATCTCTTAAACAGAATATCCCAAATTAATATCAAAAGGTGCAATCAGCAGTTTTTGCAAATCTTTATTGTATTGATCAAAATAAGTTTTTATGGCCTTGCCATAGTTTTCTTTTGTGTCAAACTCCCAGTATGAAAAATATTTAACGCACTTTACGATTTTGGTTAACTCCCTTGGCGGCTCACCAAGTTCTATTCCATCTATGGTGTAAAATCTCTTGAAATACTTCAGGGATATGCAGCCTTCACATTTACGCTGATTTGCTGACATTTCCTCAATCTTTGCTTCAAATTGCTCGAGTCTGTCGGGCTTTACCTGAAAGAGTTTCATCTCAATAAAGGTTTTTTCCATTATGCGTCCCCCAAAAGTTTCTTCGTTTCTCTGCAGACTCCGATTCGTCGATCATAAACAAAATCAAAATATATCTTCCGAGTTTTTCGCTTTAAAGCTTATACTGCATGAAGTTCCCGTTTTTTACAAATCCGAAGTCGGAATACAGTAATACGCCCATATCTGAAGCGGTGATTTGTACTGAGCCGCAGCCGTATATGCGGGCTTCCTCCACAACCCGGCTCAGCAGCTCCTTTGCTATCCCTTTGCGGCGATACTCCGGGTCAGTATACATACTGGATAAAAGGCCGATCCGACCGGAAGGGCAGCTGAAATACGGTGGTTTCTCCACAAAGGACATCCCGCTTGTTCCAATGATCTTTTCACCATCCAGAGCAAGCCAGGAAACAAATGTTCCATCTGCCATATGCCTGTGATAATAATCCATAAGCGCCGGAACGAGATCCAGGTCTTCAGTTGCTCCTTCTTCCCGCAGTTGGGTAATCCGCATCCTGATAAATGTTCCCAGATCGTTTTCTGTCAGCTTGCGATATTTGATGCCCATATTTCTGTCTCCATGCCCATATAACTTGAAAGATATTTCGCGATGACCCTTTCCAGTCATCACTTGCAATTCTACCATATACGCACCCAAAACAAAAGAAAGAAACCTTCGGGTTCTTCCGGGTGGTCTTCTGAATAAAATTTCCTGAGGAGGAAATCATCATGAAGAAGAACTATTATAGCGCCACCGCCACTGCCGCCAAGATCACCAAGGTTCCGGTCGAAGTCATCCGCGCCGGTTTCCGCAAAGGCGCCAAGCCCACCGGCAACGTGCTGAACGCCGTGATCGTTGCCCGCCAGATCTACAACGGCACCTTCCATAAGAAGGCCGTTGAGACTGCGCCTGAGCAGGCGTAAGGCTTAAAACAATCGTGGATATCCAGCTTCACTTTAATCCTTGCTGGCTCCGACCCTGGGTGGACAAGAAGGGAAATCAAGAACTCCTTGACAGGAGTTCTTCTTTTTTTCTGTAGAAAAACAACATCCACTTCCTTATTCCCTGTAAATCCCAGTTTACGTTCAGCCCCGCCAGCGGGCGGCAGCCCGCCACGAGCCGCCCAAACATAAAAATCAGGGAACCCGCTGCACAACATTGCAGGCTCCCCCTCATTTTTACCTACGAGAAAAGGAGCAACCATTTCTGGCTACTCCTTCATGCTGATCCGAAGTGCAAATCGGCTGCCAATGCATCCGAGTTCGACACTTCGTAATGTGGTGGAGCATAAGGGAGTCGAACCCTTGGCCTCCACAATGCCATTGTGGCGCGCTACCAACTGCGCTAATGCCCCAAACAAAAATAAGTATATCATCCTGCTCGATGTTTGTAAAGCCCTTTAGGAAAATATTTTTAGATTTAGGAAAATATTTTTGGATTTGCCGGATTGGAAAAGGCAAGGCGGCGGGCTGAAAAGGTCCGGTCTTGTTTATAAAAAAGAAAACCACCCTATAATGGGTTCAAACAAACCTGATCAATTCATCCTGGACGGGGGCGTGCAGAATGAGACACCGGATCCATTTGCGGCCCACGCGTTATCCCTCCTGCTTGTTCTGATGATGATTCCGCTCGCGACCGTTGGGGAAGGCCTCTTTCCCGATCTGGACCAGCTGTTTGGCACCGCCATGCCTTCCGTTTCGGCAGCGCTGGGCAGGAAAGCCGACGAGGAAGTGGAAAACTGCGATGGCCTGTTTGAAATCTACCGGGATTTCAGGGATGAGGATTATTCCTCCTTTGGCACCTATCTGGACGGCCTCGGTGCGGTACGGACTTTACGGACACAGAAATCGTTGCCAGCCTGGGCGTAAAGAAGGCTGTCATACGGTTTTCATATGACTGGGAGTCCCACACCGCTGCGCTCTTTTATCCCTAAGGAACAAGGCCCGAGACGGAAAGAACGGCGGCAAGCATAACAACCAGTCTTCTGCCTCCCGTAGGAGGCATGATGCCCTCCCCCAGGTTCGTCCTCGGCCGCGGTCCAAGCCTGGAAGAACAGCTCTCCACGGGGCTTGTCCAGGCCTGGCCTGGGTCCGGGACGATGAATACGGCGCCTTCTGCACAAGTGTCCTTCCGGACGGCAACCTTACGGAGGTTTATGCCCCCTTTGATGACGATGCCTATGCCGTTTTCAGCCGGTATCTGCTCTCCTCCGGATGCGAAGTGGAGAACTATCAGGTGGAGGAAGGGAATATCATGGCCGTTCGCTTGAGAAACCTGTCGTGGAGCTTTTTCTTTACCTACGACTCCCTGCGGAACAGCAGCGCGGTGGCATATCCGGCGGGCAGCCGGATCGAAAGCGCCTGGGTGCCGCCTACCCCATCCCCCCGGGCCGACGGCAACGCCACCCCCTCAGCCTGCGCAAAGCCTTCCCAAACCTATGCCAATGCCCGGGATACCGTTTGTTTTCTGGACGGATGAAATCACTTGGGCAATGGATCATCCAAAGCTGACATACAAATTCGACGTGGGAAGCTGGACTTGCTGGATGGATGCCGTCACTGTCACTCCCACCGTCTTTGGCGCATCGATTTATCCGGTTTTGAACCATATTTCCAAAGAACCTCTTCAGGCGGTGCCAACCGCCTACGCCTTTTATCAGGCAGGCAGTTCATTGAAATCGGACAGTAGCGGCGCCTATGAGCCCGTCAGCTGGAGGCTGCGGTCCCCCGGAAACCGATCAAACACGGCCGCCACTGTCAGGGAAGACGGCTCTCTTGATACCTGCGAGGTCGACCTGTATTCGATTTATGTCCGTCCGGCGATGTGGGTGGATCTGGGCTCGGAATGTTTCCTTCCCCATAAAGGACCTTTACCAGGGTCAGCCCCTGGGCCGGTGCGGTGATCCCTGCGCGGGCCCTTGTCCGGGAAGCGAGGATTTCCGGGATTTGCCGGACCTCCCTTTTCCCAAGGCCGCATTCCACCAGGGTGCCGGTCAGGATGCGGACCATATTATACAGAAATCCATCCCCTTCGTATTCTATGCAAAGCGTTCCTTCTTCCCGCAAAAAGTCCAGGCGTCTCAGGGTGCGTTCCGTTGAGTGTTTTCCGGGCTTCGCGGTGCAGAACGCCGCGAAATCATGCTTTCCGAGCAGCATCTCCCCTGCCGCCCGCATCTTCTCCTCATCCGGCAGCAGGCCAAGGTGCCACTGGTATTTTCGTCTGAACACGTCAGGTACGGCACAAGTGCGGATCTCGTACCGGTAAATCTTGCCTTGCGCATTCAGACGCGCGTGAAACCGGTCCGGTACGGGCTCTATCCGGGTAACTGCGATGTCCTCCGGAAGGTACTGATTTGCGTAAGCGACGATCTCCTGGCAGGTCCTGTCGATCCTCAGGTCCAATGTGGCTGTTTGATCCAAGGCATGGACGCCAGCGTCCGTTCTTCCAGCCCCGTCTATTTGGACCATTCTCCCGTCCAGGACGGAAAACACTTTTTCCAGTTTGGCAGAAATGGTATTGTCTGTATTCCCCTGGCGCTGCCAGCCGGCGTACCGCGTTCCGTCATAGGAAAGATGAAGCATATAATGCATAGAGGTCCTCCGTTCTTTGGGTGAAATGACTGACATATGTTAACAAACTGAGAATAAACGCTTTTGTCGGCTTGACGGTCCACCGGCATTCCTTTATAATCAAGGATACAAGGGGGGATGAACAACTTTAAGGAGGAAATCTGCATGAAAACTACAGGCGTAATCCGAAAGCTCGATGAGCTTGGACGTATTGTCATCCCGATCGAACAACGCCGGGCGCTGGATATCAATCTGCATGACCCCGTGGAAATCAGTATGGAGGAGGATCGGATCGTCCTGAGAAAATACCGTACAGGATGCATCTTTTGCGGAAATACGCAGAACGTTTCAGATTTTAAAGAGAAGCTGATTTGTAAAAGATGTCTGAACGAATTGAAAAAGGACAAATAAAAGCTGTGAGGGTTCTGCCTTGAAAGAGCCGTTCCCGGCTCTTTTTTCATGTGGGCTTACAGAATAAAGCAGAGGGGAAGGAAAAGCATAAGATGGTTCGAACTGGAAAAGTGGTGTCTTCCGACAAGGGAATGCTTAAGGTCTGTTTTGAGCGGCCGGAGATGTGCGCGAAATGCGGCCAATGCGGGGAGATCAAGGAAACCCTGATCTCCATCCCAGGTACCGCATCTCCGGGGGATTGGGTGGATGTGGATCTTCCAGAAGGCCAGCTGTTAAAGTTTTCGGCCTTTGTTTACGTCATTCCATTGCTGTTCCTGCTGGCCGGACTGTATCTTGGGAAGCTGCTCTTTGGCACGGAGCAGGGACAGTTCCTGTGCGCCCTGGTGCTGACGGCGCTTTCTCTTGGAGCCGTGATCCTCTACGACCGTGCCCAGAAAAAAAAGGGGAATGGGCTTCCCAAGATCGTCTCTGTCCGCCCCGGCAAGACGGCGTAATGCCCTTTCCGCTTCCTGCTTTACGTTCAAAAAGCCCGAAAGGGCTTTTTTTATACCGGTTCAAAAAAGGTGTCCGGATGGGCGGGATCAAAGGGTTCGTTGGCCCAAATCAGCGTAACAAGGTCCTCCGATTCGGAGAGGTTTACGATTTCATGCGTAAATCCGGGAAGCATATGGACCGCCTGAAGTCTTTTGCCGTCCACCTCGAATGACCATATTTCCTTGGAGCCCAGTCTCCTTTCCCGAATCAGGCCGTGTCCGCTGACAACAATGAACATTTCCCATTTGGAATTGTGCCAGTGCTGTCCTTTGACCTGTCCGGGCCCGGTCACATTGAGTGAAAACTGCCCGTGATCGGCTGTTTTCATCAGTTCTGTAAAGGAACCCCTGGAATCCGTCCTGGAAGCCAGATCAAAAGCCACTTTTTCCTTGGGAAGATAGGATAGATACATGGAGTAAAGCTTTTTCTCAAAGCTGCCTTCCGGGAGAGCGGGCATCCGGAGGGTGTCCGGCTGCGCACGGAAACAGCGAAGGCATTCCACGATATACCCGAGAGAAGCCTTATGGGACACCGGAACGTAACAATAGGGCCCGTCAGCCTCAGGCACAGGCTCTGTCCCGCTGAAGTCACAGCGGTGCTCCCTGCCTTCAAGGGCATCGAGCATCTCTTCGATCAGATCGTCGATAAAAACCAGGGTGATCTCAAGATCCGGATCGTTTACGGTTACAGGCTGATCTCTTGCGATCTGGTAGCAAAACGTCCCCACGGCGCTGTTGTAGCCGGGGCGGATCCCCTTGCCCGCGAGGTTCGGGAACCGGTATGCCAGCACCCTGGCCCCCGTCTCCCTGGAATAAGCGTTCAGCAGTTCTTCCCCATCTCTTTTGGATACCCCATATTCCGTTACGCCAAAACGGCCGCTCAAAGAAGCCTGCACCGAGGAAGCATACATCACAGGCGCAGGATTGCCATGCTTCCTGAGTCTGTCAAGGACCCTGCGCAGGGCCTCCACATTGCCCGCGTGGAATTCGGCGGGATCGGCCGTACGGTTTACCCCCGCAAAATGAAAGACAAAATCACAGTCGCTGCAGGCCTGATCAAGCCTCTCAAACTCCGTATCCCGGTCAATACAAACGATTTCCCGGATGTGGAGCTGTGGGCGGGTCCGGTTTTTTCCGTCCCGAAGGGCCATGAGGTTCTCCACAAGGTTTTTTCCGGCGAAGCCATCGGCGCCCGTCACAAGTATTTTCATGCGCTTTCTCCTTGAAAAGGCAGATCCATTCAGTCTTCATTTTTGCGCCAGACCATTTTATTGACGATTCCTACATAGCTTTGAAGAATTTTGACCACCTTCCCGGAAACGTTTTCTTCCAGATAATCCGGGACAGGCGTTCCGTTTTCTCCGCCTCGAACCATTTCCACAGCCAGGTCCACCGCGCCAAGCAATCCGGCGGTATCGATGCCGCTGATCAGGAAGCACCCCTTCTCCATGGCCTCCGGCCGCTCGGTGGACGTGCGAATGCTGACCGCAGGGAAAGGATGCCCCACGGAAGTAAAAAAACTGCTTTCTTCGGGCAGCGTTCCGCTGTCGCTGACCACAGCGAAGGCGTTCATCTGAAGGCAATTATAGTCGCAGAATCCCAAAGGCTCATGCATGACCACCCCGGGAGCCAGCCTGAAACCGCTCTCCGCCAGCCGCTTTCTGCTTCTGGGATGGCAGGAATACAGCACCGGAAGCCCGTATTTCTCCGTCATGCGGTTGACGGCCGTAAAGAGAGACTCAAAATTGCGCTTGTTGTCCAGGTTTTCTTCCCTGTGGGCGGAAAGCAGGATATAACGTTTTTTTTCGAGCCCCAGCCGTTCAAGGACCGTGCTGCTCTCAATGCGATTCATGTGCCTGTGCAGCACCTCCGCCATGGGAGAACCGGTCACAAAGGTGCGCTCCATCGGCAGCCCGCATTCCATCAGGTACCTGCGGGCATGCTCGGAGTACGCCATGTTGACGTCTGAAACGATGTCCACGATGCGCCGGTTGGTTTCCTCGGGCAGGCATTCATCCTTGCAGCGGTTTCCCGCCTCCATATGAAAGACCGGGATATGCAGCCGTTTGGCCGCGATCACAGAAAGGCAGCTGTTGGTGTCCCCCAGAACCAGCACCGCTTCCGGCATTTTTTCAAGGAAAAAGGCATAGGATTTGGAGAGAATGCCGCCCAGCGTCTCCCCAAGATCCTTTCCGACCGCTTTAAGATAAATATCCGGAGGATCCAGCTCGAGGTCTTCAAAGAAAATGCCGTTCAGCGTATAATCCCAGTTCTGGGAGGTGTGGATCAGCAGCGTATCAAAATACTGGCGGCATTTCCGGATGACCTCCGAAAGACGGATGATCTCCGGACGTGTGCCCACGACAATGGCAACCTTTATGCGCCCATCGTTTTTCCATTGGACCTGCTCATACATGAGGAATACCTCCGATTTCATGGAAAGAGGCTGCCCTCAGGCAGCCCCTGTTGATGTTTGGCGGGATCACTGGATGGAGACCGGCAATGCCGTAAGCCAATTGGCGGCGAACCAGTAGAGGAGGGAATCCTGCCACTGAGCGAAAACCGCCTGCCGCTGTTCGCTGGAAAGCGTATCCAGCCGCACAGGAACATTGCCCAGATCCGAGATCAGGGTCGGCGTCCATTTGGAGGCCGTGCGGAAATTGGCTTCCAGGCCCAGGAAGGCCTCCGTATCCTGATCCGTAACGGTCAGGTCAAACTGGATGTTTGTAGCCGCCCGCCTGGAGGATTTTGAGGTCATGATGCACGCCGCGTTCAGGGAGAGGGTATGAATGCCGGACGTATCCCCGGACATGGGACGAAGGGTCAGTGTCAGGTCCCGTTCCCTGCGGCACAGATCTTCCGTCGCCGTATAGGTCTCCTCACCGTCAATATACCCAAAGACGAATTCGCATTCCAGATGGCCGGTGCTGTCATTGTCATCACCCACCTCAAACGCTTTGTCCGGAAGAGGATAGGCCACGGAAAGAGAACCGGAGTAGGCGTTTTCGCTTCCCACAGGGATCATGCTGATCCGGAACGGAAACAGCTTTTCCTCCTCCGCGTCAGGCAAACGGTAGGATCCGCTCAATTCAAATTCGGAGCCCTCTTCCTCGGCTGAAAAGCCAATGGTCAGATAGGAAAGCGCATACTGTTCCGTAAAAGGGAGGGTGATCCGGTCCGTCAGGTTTTTCCCGGCCCGATCATAGGACCTGTCCACAACGACACTGCCTTCCAGATCGATCTGATCCAGCATGGCAAAGAAGGTGTTCAGCATGGAGGGATGAAGATAGGCCGCCATCTCTTCCTCCGTAAAGACTTCGGAGAACAGGGCCAGCATTTCCTCATCCTCGGACAGATCCACCATCAGCATTTTCATTTCCGTCTTGAGATCCTGTCCGGAGATCTCGCTGTGCATTAGGATCCGGTCTTCTTCCCCATCGGCAGTCATGGAGATCTCCTGATAATTCTGGAACCAGATGCCCAGCTTCGTCAGGTAGCTTTCGGAGCTTTCCTTCATCCTGGCCTGCCAATCACTGTCCGCCGTGAAGATCTCATACAGCATATGCCAGATATCCGGCCATTGCCCCTGCACGGGTGTCCATACGAAGCCTGCCAGGTCTGCATCCTTGTTCAGGGCGTACCACTGATCCGCCTGTAAAAGCGCGCTGGAAAACACCGTCTGCGTCCCGTCGTTCAGGATCGTCAAGTCGCCGCAGGTGGCGTTGTTGTTTTTCAGCGTGATGATGGTTTCCCGGTCTTCTTGCGTGGCAGAACGCACGGTGGACGTTACATCGACGGAAAGCCTGGGCAGCAGGGTCTGCACCGTCGTCCACGTGGCATCGTCGAATCCAAAGAAGCTTTGTCCACCTGCGGAAAACTCCACGGTCCCTTTCATGCCGGAGGAGATCCATTGCTGCTCCAGCTTTTCCTCGAGGGTGTAGTCCATAACAGTCGCGGCAAAAGCGCTGCCCGAGGCTAAAAGCACGGCGGCAGTGGTGACGGCAGCGGCCTTCTTGAACATGTTCTTCATTTCAGTTCACGCTCCATTCCGAATCGGTACCTTCTACAGTATACTCCGTTTTTGTATTGGTTTCAACAACTCCCCCGTCCAACCAGAGAGCATTTGCAAAACCGTGGACAATGGCGGCCCATTCCGGATACGCCAAGGAGGAAAAACGCTTCAGCAGGGCGTATGCAAGGCCCGTTGCCTCGGCGGAAAGGGTCCGCTCCATTTGCTTTGGGGAAGCCCCCCGCAGATCCTCAAGCGTCTGACATTCCGGCATGCTCCCCATCTGACCCATGCCAAGCTGGAGATAGACCGTGACCGAATAATCGCTGTCCTCCGCTGTACTTCCCGAAAGGGACAGGATCCCATCCCCGTAACCGGGCTTTAAAACAAGGTCCGCGGACAGGGAAGCGTTTTTTTCAACGCCATAGACCTTTCCGTCCAGGGTTGCTTCGCCTGTCAGGTGTTCCTGCGTATCCAGGTCATTTTGAAACTGTCCCTTCAGCTTCAGGCTGACGCTCCCGGAGGGATCCTTCCTTGACACGCTTCCGTCGGCGGTCAAAAGCCGTTCGGCACGGGTGATTTTCAGGATCCAGCGGTCCGAATAGCGTCCGGAGGAAGCCGGAAGGTTCAGGTCGAGGAGTACGCCTTTCCCCTCCGTATACGCCGCGGTAAGGTCCACTTTTCGCGTGCTGCCGTCCCCGGGCCTGACCCTGCCGGAAATCCTGACCCCCATGTCCAGCCCCTGACGGTCAAAAAGGCGAAGCAGGGTCATTCCGGAGGAAAACTCGCAGCCGGCAAGCAATCCGTCCGCTTCCCTGCAAAGCGCTTCGGGTACGTTAAGCAGGTTCCTGAGCCCGTTTTGAAGAAGAAGCCTCAGATCGTGCCAGAGCAGGTTGATTTGATCCCGCTCCAGGACATACCTGGATTGGTAGGGGCTGTTTTCGGCGGGTGACAGCCGGACGGTCCCGGTCTCAAAGGTGACGGCGGCTCCGTTATACTCCAGATGCTCATAGAGCATCGGCAGGATCTGGCGGAAAAGGATCTCCGCCCGGCGGCTGTCCGGAAGAAAGAATGTGTCCAGGCCCGCGGCCGCCCGCAATGCGTTGAGGCCTGGATCCGTCAGATAGCCGCGTTCCCGGTCAAACACGGCAAGGGTCTGGCCCTGCTCCTCCCGGATCCAGCAGTCCAGGAAAGATTCCCCGTCAAAATCCCCTTTGACATGTTCCTCTGTGACCGTCTCATCCCGGATCCGGCTTTCCAGCAGAAGGCTGGACCCTTCCAGCCAGGCGTTCAGATGCTCAAGCGCGTCCGGGGAGATCAGGGGAAGCGCGCCGCACTGGGCGGAAAGGGCGATGTGGATCGGTTCCCGTCTGAGAAGGTACGCCTCCGTCATCTCCTCCCACGCAGGGGAAAAAGGATCCCCGGAAGCGGTGACAGGCGAAAAGCAGCCTGTGAAAAGCACCAGAAGCAGGGCAATCGTTCGTCGGATTGCTGTCACCGTAGCCTCCTCCGAAAAGAACGGTCAGGATTTATGGTAGAGCTTTTTGACCTGATACTGTGGATCCTGCGTTACACGGATCCCCAGCCGTTTATAAATGTCCTCATCCACATGGGGCAGGATCACCGTGGAATGGGCCTCCAGATCCTTGAGAAGCGGCAGGGCGCGCATGGCTTTTGCCGCGTTGGCATCCGTGACCGCACTGATGGAAAGCGCCTGCAGAACCTCATCGGTATGAAGTCTGGGGTTGTGGTTCCCAAGGTAGTTGCATTTCAGTTCCTGGATCGGAGCGATGATCTCCGGCGGGATCAGATGGACCCCTTTTTCAATACCGGCCAGCCGTTTGACCGCGTTCAGGACCGCAGCGGCAGAGGGGCCAAGCAGATCGGAGGTTTTCCCGGTGATCAGGGTCTGATCATCCAGCGCGATGGCCATCACCGGCGCGCCGGTCTCCTCGGCTCGTTTCCGTGCCGCGCCGATGACCGGCCGGTCTTCGTCGCTGAGACCAAGCTTGTGCATCAGAAGTCGGATTTTTTCGATTTCCGCCATGGTGGCGGTCCCTTGAAGGTGTCCGCATCTGGCGGTATAATAGCGTCGGATGATCTCCTGGGCGGAGGCTTCCCTACATACCTGGTCGTCCACGATACAGTAGCCGACCATGTTCACCCCCATATCGGTGGGAGAACGGTAGGGGCTGTGTCCCATGATCTGGACAAAGAGCGCGCTGAGGACCGGGAATATTTCAATGTCACGGTTATAGTTGACCGTTGTGACCCCATACGCCTCCAGATGGAAGGGGTCGATCATGTTGACGTCAGCGATGTCTGCCGTAGCGGCTTCATACGCCATGTTGACCGGATGCGTCAGCGGGAGGTTCCAAATGGGAAAAGTCTCGAATTTGGCGTATCCCGCGCGGTTACCCCGCTGGTTTTCCTGATACAATTGGCTCAGGCATACGGCCATTTTGCCGCTGCCGGGACCGGGGGCCGTCACAAGCACCAAAGGCCGTGTGGTCTCGATATACTCGTTTTTCCCGTACCCCTCCGGACTGACGATATGCGCTACGTCGTAGGGATATCCCTCAATGGGATAATGCTTCCACACCCGGATGCCGAGCCCCGTAAGCCGTTTCATAAAAACGTCCGCGCTCTTCTGCTCGGCGTATTTGGTCAGCACGACCCCGCTCACCAGCATTCCAACGCCCCGAAAAGCGTCAATAAGGCGCAGCACATCCGCGTCATAGGTGATCCCGAGGTCCCCCCGGATCTTGCTTTTCTCAATATCATCCGCACTGATGGCAATAAGCAGTTCGCATTGCTCCTTGATTTTCAGAAGCATGGAAATCTTGCTGTCCGGGCGGAAACCGGGCAGTACCCTGGACGCGTGATAGTCGTCAAACAGCTTTCCTCCGAGTTCCAGATAGAGTTTCCCGCCGAATTCCGCGATCCTTTGCAAGATCCTCTCGGACTGCATTTGGGTATATCGGTCATGGTCAAATCCCAATTTCCTGGGCCGAATGCCAGCCGGGAAAGCCTGGTGCGAGGGCTGCGAGTCTTTTCTCACGTCGTTTACCATTTCCATTGCGTTCCTTTCCGATTGATCTCACGCTTCTTTGACAAACTGGGAGGTACAAATGACTGCGTCCATACTCGTTTTGAAATCGCAGCGTCTTCTAAAAGTCCTGGACGAAAAGGGCACGGAGGTATACCGCTTCCCCATCGCCCTTGGTCCCTGTCCCGAGGGCACGAAAAACAGGCAGGGAGACGGGAAAACCCCGGAAGGCGCCTATCATGTCTGCCTGATAAAGCCAAACGGGAAATTCGGGCCTTCGCTTGGGCTTGATTACCCATCTCCCGCGGATGCGGAACGGCTGGGCGCCGATGAACACCTGCTTGAGCTGATCCGCCAGGCGCATCTGGAAGGCCGGCGTCCGCCATGGGGATCGCCGCTGGGCGGGGAGATCTGCATTCACGGCGGCGGAACAGCCACCGACTGGACGCAGGGCTGCATCGCCCTGAAGGATGAGGACATGAGGGTGCTTTTCCCACTGGCGTCCCTGGGGACCAAGGTGCTCATCCTTCCCTGAATCCCGTCTCCTGTCAGGCGCCGTCGGACGCTTCCGCCTTATAAATGGCGATGTACAGCGCGCCGTCCTGCACATGCGTTTCAATGCGGACCGGGAAGGAATAATCGTTGCGGAACCTAAAGTTCAGGCTGTCCGAGCCGACAGCGGCATCCACCCCATGGGGAAGATAGGAAGCGCCGCTGGGTCCATGAGCTCTGCGCTGGGTGACCGTCAGTCCGGGAAGCTGAAGCACCGCGTTGTACAGGGTGCTGGAGACCTGGCACGTTCCGCCTCCATAATTGATCCCGGTCCCCCCGTCCACAAGCACAATCGCCTTCTGATACCCGTTTTTCTCATTGAAGGGCCCGATCTGCGTATTGAAATTCAGGGCTTCTCCCGGTCCGATGCGCAGGGTCTCCAGTTTTTCGCAGGCCACTTCCAGGTTTCTCATTCTTCCAAGGTTGGCTTCATCCGTGGTGATTTTGTAAAAGGACACGAATGCGGAAAGCGGTCCGGCCGTCGAGGCGGTTTCGGCAGCTGCCTCCGTGGAGATCAGTTCTTTGAGCTTGCGGGAGTCCACGTAACCATACTGCCGTTTGAAGATCAGTTTGCCCCAGCCGTTTTCAAACCCGATCAGGGCGACCACCGCGTTTTCATGAAGGACGATCAGTTCTTCCCCCCCGCCCGGCTCACTCAGGACCGGCGTATCTTCCCCGACGATCCCGGTGAAGGCATAGACATCCACCCCATAGGGCGGCGTGGTGGTTTTATTGATGGTGTTGACGTATTCAATGCAGGACCTGCGGATATAGCCTTTGTCGCTGCCATAGGAGATCAGCGCCCAGGAGGGATCAAAGGCGTACATTTTAAAGAATTCCCCGCTCAGGATGCGTCCGGTCACTTCCGCGTTCTCATCCGGCGAAGCGTAGATCCGGCAGGTGTAGGCCATTTTCCCCCGCCACAAAGGTTCATCCGGCCCTGTAAAGGCAGGCGAGGCGCTTTCTTCCCCCAGGGCAAGGGCAGACAGGCCCACCATACACAGGGCGAAAAACAGGCAGAGGATCTTCTTGCAAGTCATGGTCATTCAGCCTCTCTGTAAAAAGCGATAAACAGGCAAAAATCATGGATGGATCCTTCGACCCGGACAGGAAAAGCGTAATCGTTCCGGAATTTGAAATTCAAATCTCCGGAAGAGGCGTCCGTTCCGTGGGGAAGGTAAGGCGCGCCGTTGCTGCCATGGGGATGCCTTTCCGTAACGGTGATGCCCGGAAGCTGCAGGACGGTATTGTAGATGGTACTTGAAACCTGACAGCTGCCGCCGCCATACCCCTGCCTGGTCTCACCGTCGATCAGAACCGGAGCGGGCAGATAGCCGTTCTCCTTGTTGAAGGGGCCGACCGACCCGTTGAAGTCCAAAGACTCTCCGGGTTTCATGACCCGGTTGAGCCGTTTGCAGCAAACCGCCAGGTTGCTGGTCCTTGTCACATTATCGCTGTAAAAGGAACAGTAGACTGCGATGGGCACCGTCGGATCCGTTTCGGTTTCGGCGTCCGGGCTGACCGGATACAGGGCGGACAGCAGGGAAGTGTCCACATACCCGTACTGACGCTTGTACACAACGACCCCCCAGCCGTCCTCCACGCCGATCAGGGCCAGCCTGGCCCCCTTGGTCAACACGGTCAGCAGTTCGCTGTCCGCGCTTTTTTCGGCGTAAATACGGATATCCCGGTCCGCGATGGTGTAGTATTGATTCACCCAAACCCCGTAAGGAGGCGTGGTCCTGACGTTGACGGGGGTCACCCTGTCTATCCTGTGCCTGAGCACATAAGCAACGCCGTCCCTGTACTGGATCTCGGCCCAGTTGGGATAAACAGCAGTCACTTTCAGGGCATGCCCGGCGTAATACTTTGTCAGCACTTCGCTCTCCGTGTCCATCTGCGTATAGACGTTGGTATAGCTGCTGGCATAGTTGTAGGTGATAATGGCATTGTAAAGGGCCTCCGGAGGCTCAGACAACGCGTATGGAAACGATCCTGCCAGCAGCGGGCAAACCAGTAAAACCGTCAGGAAAAGGCACAGCCGTTTTAAACGCACGTTTTTTCCCTCCATGCCGCCGGATTCGGGTCCGGTCTGCCGGATTCCCGCACGGCAAGTCTTTTTCATTATGCCCCCAAGGGCGTTTTTTTTCAAGAGTCTACGCCAACCGGACCCGCCTTTTTTACAACCCCGCGCTCTTAAACCCGGACCGGACCCGGTTCAGCTGGTCTTCCTGGATCGGATGCTGGCTGTACCGGGCCTTTTCATACAGGTCCGCAAACTCCTCCGGGCCTTTTTCTTCCTTCATGGCCTCCCTGCAGGTCAGTCCACGCCTTTCCGGGTGCCGCCGAAGAAACTGCCTGTACAGCCATCGCACTTCCTCCCGGCCGCCTTTGGGTCTCGGATCCCTTCCGGGTCTGCCACGTTCCCTGAAAACGCGCTCCTGCTCCTTCGCGTTTTCCCGCGTGCTTGTTACCTCGTCCACATAATCTTCTGAGGCCCCGATGGCCATCTGGAGCAGCGTCTTTTTCAGGGCTTTCCAAAGAACAACGGCTTTCCGGAAGAGAAATCGAAGCCCGAAGAATACAAGCACTGCCGCCGCCGCCAGGGCAAGGACAGCAAGCGCCTTTTCAAGGAACAGCCAAAAAGGACTCGGCTCCGACGCTTCCAGGCCCCCCAGGGGTCCGCCGCCTCCTGCCCCGGCGCTTTCACCCGAGGGCGAAGGGGTCGGCAGAAGGGCGGAAAGAAAGTCCAGTACCGTGCCGAACGCATGGAGCACCCAGTCCCTGAGGGTCCTGAGCGCATCGGCGATTTGCGGAAAAAAGGCTGCTGCTGCGCCGCACAGGAACAAAACGAAGACAGCCGCTTTATTCTGCAGCCTGACGGCAAGCGGCACCTTCCGCCCGGTCAGCGACGCGTGGCTCGAAGCTTCCAGCGTGTCCCGGTTCGCGTGGAGCAAAAACAGCAGCAGATACAAAAGAAAGCAGAGTGTCAGGAGCATCCTGTGCGGAGGATCGCCCCGGAAGGGCAGCGCCCTTTCAAGAAACATGCACACCGGCGCGGACGCCAGGCCAACGGCCCAAACGGCTCCGGACCATTCCCGGCCCGGGGCGGCGCTTCGTTTTGAAAGCATCACCAGGGTCATAAGGGCGCAGGGCACCGCAGCAAGAAGGCCCCACATCCCCGCAGCCGAGATAACCAGCGCCCCGCCAAAGGAGATCACCGCCCCAAGAAGAAGCATAAGCGCCCCCTTGATCGGCCTCAAGACCAAAAGGACTGTGCTTACCAGGCAGGCAAACAGCGGCATCAGCAGGCCGCGCCACGCGTCGATCCGGCCTGTCAAACCGCACAGGAGACCAAAGGGGGGCGCGGCGATACAGGCAAACGCCAGCCATGCCATGCTTTTTTCATAGATTTGCCGGAAACCTCGGTTCCCGAATAGGGATCTGCACATTTTTCCATTCCTCAGGCCGAGGCTTCCCGGCCATAAACGAACAGCGAGACACTCCTGTGATACTGCTCCAGTTCTTTCATCGCCGCCCGCAGAGCGGGGTCGTCATATGCTGAGAGGATCAGCAGATCCATTTCGCTGTACCCTTTCATTTCCTCAAGGAAGGTCAGAAACTTCTTCTGCCTCCTGAATTGAAGACCGGACATGGCCAAAAGAACCTTTTCCAAGGTTTCCCTGCCGGTATCCGGAAGCAGCGTCAGGCCGTCATCCCCGTCGCCGCAGGGCATATCGGATGCAAACCCCGCCGCTCCGCCCTCCGAAAGGACCCACCTCAATATGGCAGCGGCCGCTGAAATGCCGTATTCCACGGTCGCCTCCTCCAACTCCGTCAGGCTTCCCCACTGATCCGGGCGCAATTGGGAATTGAGAATGACCATCAGCTGAAGATGGGCGGAAGGATCATGCACCTTGACCTGCAGGCTCCCGGTTCTTCCGGTCGCCGGCCAGTGGATTTCCCGCAACGGGTCCCCCGGCTGATAGTTTCGGATGCCGCAGATCAGATTGGGGTCCGTCAGAAGGCTTTTTAGCACCGAAAGGCTTCCCTGGGCAGAGATCACCGGAAGCCGCGGGACCTCAATGGCAGCCGGTGCAGGACAGACCCATACCGTCAGATCCTCACGGATCTCCCTGCTGACGCATCCGATGCCCACAAGATCCCCGGCCGTAAGGGTCAGGTTTCCCAGGTTGTACCGTCCGCGCCGCGTCATGGTCACCTGGTGGAGCCGCCGGATCTGCCGGAAAGGCAGCATGGAAAAAAAACTGCGGTGATACATCTCCCCGGACACTTCCAGGTCCTTTCGCGCACCGAATACACAGTACCTGGAAACCTTCGCCTCCGCAAGCACCCAGGGCAGAAAGAAAAGACGGTCATTCCGGAGGACTTCGGTAAGAAGGATCTTCTCTCCGGCGGTCACTCGCTTTGATGAGACCTGTCGGGTATACTTTAGCCCCCGGAAAGCAAAAAAACGGATCAGGGAATGCTGGATCAGGAATATCCCTCCTGTCACAGCCATCAGTACCCAGATGTTCACTTCAGCTTCTCCATTTTTGTTCGGTTGGGGCTTCCTCCGAAGCGAGAATGTCCCGGACAAAAGCTTCGGCGTCCTCCATGCCACGCATCAAAATCCTGTGGACAAAGACCGCCGGCGCAAGGGCTTTGATGTCATCCGGGATCACGTAATCCCGCCCTTCCAGAGCGGCCCAGGCCCGGCACAGCCTGGCCAGGGCGAGCATTCCACGGGCAGAGACTCCAAGCAGGACTTTGTCGGGGGCTTGGGTGCGTTCTGTGATTCGCACCAGGTAGTCCAGACAGTCCCCGGAAACGGTACAGCGTTCCAGAAGGGAACGGGCGTCAAGAAAAGCCTGTACATCAGCGGCCTGACAGACCTTCTCCAGGGGGGCTCCATACAGGAAACGGTTCAGGATGGCGATGGACGCCTGACGGTCGGGTCTTTCCATCCGCAGACGAACCATGAAACGGTCCATCTGGGCTTCAGGCAGCGGAAAGGTGCCGCGGTTTTCAATGGGGTTTTGGGTGGCTACCACCGTAAAAAAATCCGAAAGGCGATGGGTGATTCCGTTTTCTGTGACAGAATGCTCTTCCATGCATTCAAGGAGGGCGCTCTGGGTCCTTGGGACCGCCCTGTTGATCTCATCCGCCAGCAGGAGCTGGGTAAACACAGGCCCCGGCACAAATTGGAATTCCCCTTTGTCCTGACGGTATACGCTTACCCCCGTGATGTCCGACGGAAGCAGGTCGGGCGTGAACTGGATCCGCGCAAAACCCGCGTCCAGCGCAGCGGCGAAGGTCCGGCACAAAAGGGTTTTTCCGGTGCCCGGAACATCCTCCATCAGGACGTGGCCGCCGGCCAGAACGGAGGAAATAAAGATCCGGACAGTTCTTTCATTGCCGACAATCACTTGAGCAATGCTGTCCCTCATCCTTTGCCCGAGAAGGGCGATGTCCGCATATTCCATGGTGCTCCTCCAAGCTTCTCTGCCTTTTTATAGCCGCAATGCCCTTGTTATTTTAGCATAAAAAATCGGCCGTTCCCATCGGCAAGGCCAAAAAACAATGAAAAAACCTGTGTATCCCGGGCCTGAAGCGCTGCTCAGGGCGATCGCTTACGAAAAAGCCCAGTTTTTAACAACAGACAAAGCATAGGG
>CAMJUL010000011.1 GCA_946408995.1 uncultured Clostridia bacterium
GTCAGGGTCTGCAGTTCCTTGGGCGTCGCGGTGGGCTCGGGCGTCGCGGTCGCGGGAGCGGGGGTCAGAGTCTGCAGTTCCTTGGGCTCCTCGGTGGGCTTGGGCGTCGCGGTGGGCTCTTCGGTCAGCGTGGGGATGGGGCACTCAACGGCAAAGGTGCCGTCGCAAAGCAGGCAGAGACGCTCTCCGTTATATGTAACGCGCTTCATGCCTTCTTCCTTGGTGACGATGTACTGATCTTCGCCAACCAGGAAATAGGCACAGGCACCGTCTTCCGGAACGTAGGATTTGACGGGATAATCGCTGTCAGAGATTGCCAAGGTAGTGCCCAAAGCAAGCATGATCGCCAAACCCAGGGCCAGCAGACGCTTTTTCATTTTCTTCTCCTCCTTGTTTACACCAGTAAAAAATACTGATGAAATTGCCAACGTTTTTCTCATTTGCTTATCTATTATACACCTCTGCGGCAGAAGTGCAAATTACAAAAATATCATAAATATCGACAATAATATTATGGAAACTTAACAAAATTGAAACATATTTCCGTCGGAAACCTCCCAAAAAGCCCGGGAGAGGCCGGGAACCGGGCGTTTTGCGGGGGAGAAGATTGTGCGCGGAAGGGTGAGTGTGCTATACTGAAAACAAAACGGAACCGTCCGCCGGACGGGGAAAGGATGGAGAGAAGATGGAAAGATACGCGTGGGTTGGCAGCGTCCGGGAGGGGGCCATGGAGGAATACAAACGCAGACACGCGGCCCTTTGGCCGGAGATGAAGGCGGCCCTGAAAGAGGCCGGCATCTGCAATTACACCATTTTTGCCTGCGGGAACCGGCTCTTTGGCTATTACGAGTGCGAAAAGGGGGCGGAGTACGCCGTCCGTTTCCAGAACAGCAGCCCCGTGGTCCAGCGGTGGGAGGAGCACATGAAGGACATCCTGGCCTTCGAGGACGTGGGCGAGGGCGAGGCCCAGCCGAAGCTGGAGGAAGTCTTCCGCCTGGATTGATTCGGAACGGACCAAAACGGACTGTCCTGCGCGGGACAGTCTGTTTTTGAATCCGAAGTTTCCCTGCTCCCTCTGAACGGTTCACCCCCCACACTGCTCAAACCACCCGCAGGGCGCGGCCGGAGGTCTTCAGGGCTTCCCGGTCCAATTTGTCCCCGTCCAGGACGGGAACGCCGTTGATAAACACCTTGCGGATGCCGAAAGCCTTTTCCCGGTCGGGAACGGCGGCCTTGAGCTTCTGTTCGTCAAAGACCGTCAGGTCCGCGAAGAAGCCTTCCTTCAGGTAGCCCCGCTCCCTGAGCTGGAAACGGTCGGCGATGGCGCCGGTCATGCGGCGGACGCATTTGGGCATCGTGTCCCCCAGGCCCAGGAGGGAATCCCTCAGAAACTTGGGATAGCAGTCGTAGATGGCCGGGTTCTGCACGCCGTGGTCCTCCACCCAGGCGTCGGTGATGAACAGGCACCGGTCGTCCTTCTCAAATTCGTGGATGATCTCCGGCGTGGTGTAGGGGCCCATGTTCACCCGGCCGTTGAAGCCGCTCTTTTCGCACAGCATCAGATAGGCGTCCAGGTCGTTGAGGCCCTCCATGCGGGCCACCTCGCTGACGGTTTTGCCTTCGTATTTTTCGTAACCGGGCCCGATATGGGCCACCTGGATATCCTGGAAGCCAAAGCCCAGAAGGCGGCTGGTGGCCTTGACCAGCACGGCCAGCCTGAGGCGGTTGACGGGTTTCCTGCGCTCCCTGGGCGTCAGGCCCTGGTACCAGGCCGGCAGGATCACCGTGATGACGGAGACCCCCAGGGTCTCGTTGTAGATGTCGAACATCACGTCCGCGCCGGAGGCGGCGATGTCCTCAAGGACGCGCAGCGCCTCCTTCTTGTACCGGAAGGAATTGCGGCCCACGAAGATGAAGTGGGAATACTGGAGCTTGAGGGCCGTGCCGGCGGCGATCTCCTTCAATTCGTCCAGGGCGCGCAGGATATGGGCCCGGCCCACAAGGGGATAATCCATGGACACCTTGGACTCGGCCCGGGGATGGACGGTCAGGGGCCGGTCGTACTTGACGCAAAGGGCGGCCACCTTTTTAAGTTCCTCCAGGCCAGCGTACTTGCCGGGCAGGTACATCAGCCCCAGGGAAAGGCCCGCGGCCCCTTCCTGCAGGGACTTTTCCAGCAGGGAGAGCATTTTTGCCTCCTCCTCGGGGGTCAGGGGGCGGTTTTCATAGCCGGCCACCGCCGCCCTGGCGGTGCAGTGCCCGGCCAGCTCCGCCATGTTGCAGGGCATGCGATGGTCCACGGCGTCAAACAGTGCCGAGACGGAGCCGTAACGGCCCGTGGTGCCGCTGAAGCTGAACAGGCCGGCGCCCACGTCGTCCACATGGGGACTGTCCGCGTCAAAGCCCACCTCGGATACGCCGCAGTTGCCGCAGACGAAGGTGGTGATCCCCTGGCGGATAAAGGGCTCAAAATAGGGGAGAGGATCCTTTTTGATCGCGAACCAGTCGTTGTGGGAATGCCCGTCGATGAGCCCCGGGGCCACGGAAAGCCCGTTCAGGTCCAGGACGAGGTCGGCCTCCGTGTCGATTTGGGGGGCGACACGGGCGATGCGGTCCTCGTTGATCAGCAGGTCCCCCCGGAAGGGATCCCCGCCGGTGCCGTCGTAGAGCAGGCCGTTTTTCATAAGTATCTTCATCTTTGGTTTCCTCCTGTGGGCAGCGTTTCGTTAAAATAAAACGGGCCCGGGGGAAAGCCCCCGGAACCGTCCCGGCCGCCCCGCGGGGCGCCCTTGTCAGTAATACAGACCGTCCACCATGCGGCAGATCACGTACAGGACCTCCACCGAACGGTAAAGGGCGTTCACCTGCTGCTCCGCGGCAGTGGCGGCTTTTTCGTCCACACTGGTATACAGTTTGTAGATGTCGCTCAGGGACGCGTCCCAGACGCCCTGGGTGTCCAGGATCAGGGCGATGAGATAGAGCATTTCAAAGGTGGAGCAGGTGCCGTTGGCCGCCTGCTGGGACGTGGAGGATGCTTTGGAATCCAGGTAGGTGAAATCGTCCCAGAGCTCCGTAATATAGGAAGCATACTTGTTTCCGGACTGACGGTCCAGGATGCTGGCGATGACATAGCAGATCTCAAAGGTGCGGTAGCTGCCGTATACCAGCTGCTGGCCGCTGTTCTGGGCGGAGGAATGGCCGTTGGCGTAATCCTCCCAGGTCTTGGCGATGACGGAGGCCCAGGAGCCGTCCGTGTCCAGGATGCTGGCGATGATGTAGCCGGTCTCATAGCCGCGGTAAACGCCGTTGACGGCCTGCTCCTCGGTGGTCTGGGCGGCGGAATCCCCGGAGCTGTAAGCGTTCCAGACGCCGTCGAGGGTGCTGCCCCAGGCGCCGCTTTCATCCAGGAGCCTGGCCAGGATATAGGCGAGCTCGAAGGAACGGTAGGCGCCGTTCACCAGCTGCTGGCCGGTGGTGGAGGCGCTCTGGTTATAGCGCTTGTACAGGTTCCACTCGTTGCTGATCTGCGCGTCATAGGGGCCGGCAAGGCCCTGCGTCAGGCCGGTGCAGAGAAGGCAGAGTGCCAAAAAAAGGCAGGTTGCTTTTTTAAGCATGGGGAGACGCCCTCCTTTTGGATTGAATCTGAAGCCATTATACCTGATTTTGTTGCGCGGGGCAAGGGCGGCGGGGAATTCTGTTTCCTTTCGGTCAGGCGTTGAACAGGGCGGTGCTCAGGTACCGGTCCCCGGTATCCGGCAGAAGGACGACCACGGTTTTCCCCTCGTTTTCCTTTCTAAGGGCCAGGGTGACCCCTGCGTAAAGCGCGCAGCCGGAGGAGATCCCGCACAAAAGCCCCTCCCTTTGGGCCAGCAGGCGGCCATAGCGCAGGGCGTCTTCGTCCGTTACATCCAGCACCTCGTCGTAAACGGTCCTGTCCAGCACCTCCGGGATAAAATTGGCGCCGATGCCCTGGATGCCGTGGGGCCCGGCCGCTCCTCCGCTCAGCAGGGGGGAGGCGGCGGGCTCCGCCGCCACGACACGGATCCGGGGGTTTTTCTCCTTCAAAAACCGGCCCACCCCGGTCAGGGTGCCGCCGGTGCCCACGCCCGCTGCGAAGACGTCCACGTGCCCTTCGGTGTCCGCCCAGATCTCCGGCCCGGTGGTCCGGTAATGGGCCAGGGCGTTGGCGGGGTTGACGAATTGGCCGGGGATGAAGCTGTCCGGGATTTCCCGGGCCAGCGCCTCGGCCTTGTCCACGGAGCCCTGCATGCCTTTTTTGCCGTCGGTCAAAATCACCTCGGCCCCATAGGCCCGGATGGTGCGGATGCGTTCCACGCTCATGGTGTCGGGCATGACGATGACGACGCGGTAGCCCCTCGCGGCCGCGACGGCCGCAAGGCCGATGCCGGTGTTGCCGCTGGTGGGCTCGATGATGACGGAGGAGGGCTTGATAAGCCCCTTCTCCTCGGCGTCGTCCAGCATGGCCCGGGCCACCCGGTCCTTGGCGGAGCCGCCGGGGTTGAAGCTTTCCACCTTGGCCAGCAGGCGGGCGCACAGGGCAAAGTCCCTTTCGATTCGGGTCAGTTCCACAAGGGGCGTATGGCCGATCAGCTGCTCGGCGCTTTTGTATACAGGCATGAAATCCCTCCCGGTGCGTATGGATTTATCTATAAAGGATCAAGCGGATTATAAACCGAACCGGAGGGAAGTGTCAATGATGCCGCGTGACCGCGGCGGGAGGGGACGCCATCCGGAAAGGGATAAAAAGACGCTGCCGCCGGCATGGGCGGCAGCGCCTTGGAAAAAGCGCGGGGCGATCAGGGATTGAGCAGGATCGGCAGCGGGGTGGCCGTTCCGCCGGGCTGTCCGGCGTCCGCCGGCGCGTTATCCGGAACAGGCAGCCGGGCGGGGACCGGGTTGGGCGCGGGCGTTGCCACAAGCAGCGGAAGCGGGGTGGGGTCTGCGGGGCTCAAGTTGGACGCATCCGTGGTCCAAATGAGGGGCAGCTGGGTGGGGACGGCGGTGGGCACCGCAGTGGGCGCGGGCGTGGTCCAAATGAGGGGCAGCTGGGTGGGGCCAGGCGCGGCGTTGTCCTCCTCCTGCGCGGCGGGGGCCGCCATCAGGCGCATCCGGGTCTGGACATATTCGTATTCGTCTACCAAAACCTCCAGGACTTCTCCCTGATCATTGTAATTTGTGGTGGTTGCGGTGACCATGCCGGTTTCCTCGTTGTAGGAATAGGAGATCGAATAGATGGGGTGCGTTTGGTTTCCGTCGCTGTTCACATCCACGGAATACCGGGTCGTCTTCGACCTGCGTCCCTTTTCGTCGTAGGAATACTCGCTCTGATAATAGGCCGTTGCAACCGTGCCGTCCTCTTGGAAATCCCGCTTCGTCTGGAAGGAAGAAAGAATGTTCTCATCCTCGTTATACTGCACGTTGTACTCTGACGCGGAGGAGATGTTTCCGTTCAGATCGTACTCATCAAAATAATCCAGCACTTTCTCTTTCGTACCGTCTTCCCGGTACCAGGTTTGGGTATCGCTGATAAAGGAAAGCCTGCCGTTCTCAAAGCTTTCCTCATAGACGGATTTATAAATGGTTACACCGTTAAGCAGTTCCGATTCTATGCTGACTTCGCTGACGAGATTTCCGTTCTCGTCATATTCTGCGATATATTCACTCAGGGTCGAGTCGGAAGTGTATTCCAGGCGATGGATCAGTCTGCCCTCGCTGTCATATTCATAGACCGGTTCGGGTGTGGCAGTAGGCTCCGTGGTGGGCTCTTCCGTGGGCGCCGCGGTAGGTTCCGCAGTGGGTACGGCGGTGGGTTCCTCTGTGGGCACGGCCGTGGGCACCGCAGTGGGTACGGCGGTAGGTACGGCCGTGGGCCGCGCGGTGGGAGCGGCGGCAGGTACTTCGGTGGGCAGGACCGTCGGCGCGGCCGTGGGGGCAGGCGCAGGAACATCGGCGGGTTCAGCGTCCGGCTCCATCAGCGCTTCCACTTCTGCCTCGGTGGCGTCTTGCGTCCGGGTTTTAAAAGTCTGATCCGCCAACAGCTCCAGCACGTCGGTTTCAGCGATGATCGCGTCCAGGACGGCCCTGTCCCCTTCGCAGTCGACTTCGAGGATATGCTCGCAGCCCACAAACGCGTCATGGGCGATCACCTGGATGGTGGCAGGGAAGGAGACGCTTTCAAGCGCGGAACAGTCGTGGAACGCGTTCGCGCTGACGGCGGTGATCCCGTTCATCAGGATGATGCGCTTGATCTGTCCGCGGAAGCTGTCCCAGGGCGCGGGATTGGACGCGTCAAAGAGGGGCAGGGCGCCTTGACCCCGCAGCACGAGCACCCCTTCCTCCGGGGCAAAGAAGAATTCGATTTCAGGCGCGTTTTTCAGCGGGGAAAAGGCCCCTTCCCCGGCGGCGATCCCTGCGGGGACCACGGACAGCAGCAGAAGAAAAGCCAGGAACAGGGCTGCAAGCTTTCTGATTTTCATAGAAGGGACCCCTTTCTTTGTGTAAAAGGCGATACGGGCCTGAACCGAAGGCACGTAAAGCGCGGGACAAAGGAGAATTTTACGCTATTATAGTTCAAAAAAAAGAAAAAGACAAATGTTTTTTATCTGAATCCCGATGGAAAGAGGGTCGGAGGCGCGTTTTTTTGTATCCCCCAAATCGGACAGTGGGTCCTGCAGCAGCGGTTTACGGGCAGGGCTGAAAGGAATGCCGGAAAACAAGGCAAAAGCAGACCGGGAGCCGCATCCGGACCCGATCCTGCAAAGGCGCCTGTGAAAGCCGCCTCCAAGATCGCTGCGACGGCAGTTCCACCCGGCGCAAAGGGGACCCAAAAGGGCGCCGCCGCAGGTTTTTAGCGGCGGCGCCAAAGAGGATCTGCTTAATGGGATCAGGGATTGAACAGGATGGGAAGCCGGGTGGCTCCGTTCCCGGGCAGGTCACCTTGATCTGTCGGAATTTCACCGGCCACGGGGATCCCCGGCTGCAGGGGGGAGAGGGCAGGGAGGGGCGTTTCGGCAAAAATGGGCAGCGGCGTGGAGACGTCCGGCTCCGGCGTGGGGACAGCGGAGGGGATCCCCAGGGGCAGGGGCGTGGGGGCCGCGGTGGGCGCCGGGGTGGGCTGCGGAAGCAGGCTGAGGGTGGGCAGCGGCGTGGGCTCCGCAGGCGCGGCGCTGCCTTCCGGGACTATATCCGCCGTGGCCGGGGCGGCCATTCGCAACATATTGAGGCGGACGGTGGGATATTCCGTGGAAGAAGTGTCCTTCACGCTGCCGTCGGCGTCGTAGGTGATGGTGGTTTCGTGCGTCATGCCCGCGGCCTCGTCATAGGTATAGGTGGTTTCCTTTTCAAGCCGGGCGTTGCCCACGGTGTCCAATGCAAAGGTCCGGGAACTGACGCGCCGTCCCTGGGCGTCGTATGCGTACAGGGAACGTGTATTTGTGGAATCGGTCAGGACACCGTTTTCGTCGCAGGTCTGGATGAATTGTTCGACCAGGGTGGGATTGCCCTGACTGTCGTATTCTCTGGTGTCCCTTGTTTGCGCGGTGATGATGCCGCCTTTGCCAGTCTGTCTTTCAATCCGGATCTCTTTGATCTTGCTGCCCGCAAGGTCATATTCGACCTGACTGTCGGAAGAAGAAAACCGATTTCCGTCGGGATCGTATTCGAACTCGGTAGTGTAAGCCGTGCTGCCGGTTTCGTTATAGAGAATCGTATGCGTGAAGGAAGAAAGGGACCGCCCTTTATCGTCGTTGATCTCCGTGTGTTCACCCTCAAAGCGCATGTCTCCGTTCGCGTAACGGGACAGGCTTTTTTCGGAATAGGATGCGACTTCGCCGTTTGGATGATATGCGGTTTCGGAAACAGTCTCATCGGTGAAAAGCAAATGGCCTTCTTTATTGTAAACGGTACTTGTGCTTTCGGAGGTCACTACCCCGAATTCGTCGTAGGTCTGCAGAGTGATTTCCTGCGAATAGCCGCCTGATGCCGGATCGTCAGGATCCTCGTATGCGTAAGAAAATGCGTCAAAGCGGGATGTGGCGATGTTGCCCTGCGCATCGTAGGTGTAGTCAGTACGATACCGCTCACTGAGCGTTCCGTCCGCCGTGTAAACCTCGTTCACTTCCGTGCCGGAAGTGCGTACGCCGTGTTCATCAAAAGCGTACTCGGCCCAAAGCTCCCGCTGGGTGAGGAGGACTCCGGTTTTGCGGTCCGTTTCGGTTTCCCGGCCCTCGTACCCGGTCTGACGGCCTTCCCCGTCGTAGCGGTAGACGAGATCCTGCTGCTGGCGGTAGGCATTCCCATCCGGTTCATACCAATCGGTGGCAGAGGATCGGACAGCCTGCTGTCCCTGCGGCGAATACTCCGTGACGGAGTTTACCTCGCTATAAAGGAAGGTTCCGTTATACTCGGCGGTATAGGTATATTCCTTCCCGTCCGCCCGGAATTCGCTGGAATAGATGAGGCGGCCCTCTTCGTCATAGACGAAGACCGGCTCCGGGGTGGCGGTCGGCGCCGCGGTCGGGTCGTTGGTGGGCTCTGCGGTGGGGAGGACGACGGGTTGGGCAGCGGGTTCTGCCGTGGGGGTGGCCGTGGGCGCGTCCGTGGGCAGGGCATAGGCCGGCGGGGCTGTGGGGATCTCAAAGGGGACCTGCGTGGGTTCCGCCGTCACATCCGGCCGCAGCAGCGCCTCCACGTCGGCCTCGGTCTGGGCCCGGGAGGGATCGGTGAAGGCGGGGGCGGACATCAATTCCCGCACGTCATTGGCGGCGACGATGGCGTCCAGCACCGCCCGGTCCCCGTCGTAGGCGACCAACGCGATCTTCCCGCAGCCTTCAAAGGCATCGGTGGCGATGGTTTGAAGGGTCGCGGGGAAGGACACGCTCAGAAGGGCGGTCAGGTCCCGGAAGGCCTTTGAAGGAACGGAGGTGATCCCGTGCATCAGGATGATCCGCCGGATCTGAGTGCGGTAAGCGTCCCAGGGGGCCATGTGGGCGTCGTCAAAGGCCGGCATGGGTCCGTCGCCCCGGAGGATCAGGACCCCCTCCTTCTCCACGAAGCAGTATTCGATGGTCCCCGCCGCGTCCAGGGGGGAGAAGGCCAAAGTTTCTGCCAAGGCGGGGCACAGGAGCGCCGCAAGCAGCGCGAGGACGGTCAGCAGGCTGAAAAGCTTGAATCGCTTCATGGAAAAGGACTCCTTTCGGAAAAGGGCCGTCCGGGGGCAGGACCCCCGGAAAACCGGATAACAGATAAGATGCTTTATTTTACAACGGACGGGGGGAAGCCTTCAAGCGCAACAGGAAAAAAAGGATCGCGGAAGGAAGGTTTTGTGTTTATTTGTTCACAAAAAAGGCACAAACCTGGGGTATAATGGAAGCGGAGACAAAGCCCCCGGGGCCCTGCCCCGGAGAAGAAGGAGCGCCCCATGGAAAATGAAAGCATTTACGGCCCCTATGCGCCGCTGCTGCCCGAATTGCTTGAAAGCATGATGGGCCGGATCACCCTTTTGGGGGAAACCATGCGCGCCAAACGCGGGGACCGGCCCTGGGAGCATCTGTCCGGCCGGGTGAAGGCGGAAACGAGCATGCGGGAGAAGCTGCGCCGGCTGGGCCTTGAGGAGAATTGTGAAAACGCCCTGAACCGGGTGTATGATGCCATCGGCATCCGGGTGGTATGCCGTTTCCTGAACGATATTTACCAGGTGGCGGAGGCCCTGAGGAACATGGAAGGGGTCCGGGTGGTGTGGGAGAAGGACTACATCGTCAACGCCAAGGAGAACGGCTATCGCAGCTACCACATGATCCTGCGGGTGCCTGGGGAGGGCGGCGGCCCCTGCCCCGGCGGAGCCTTCCATGTGGAGGTGCAGCTTCGCACCATTGCCATGGACAGCTGGGCGGCCCTGGAGCACGAGATCAGCTATAAACAGAAGCTGCGGAAAAAAGACATGATCCGGAAGGAACTGAAACGCTGTGCGGACGAACTGGCGGCCTGCGACGTATCCATGCAGGCCATCCGGGACGTGATCGACGAAAGCGGCGGGGAGGAATGAGGAAAGATGCGGATTTTGATCGCTGAGGACGAAGGCGACCTGCGGGACGTGCTGGAGGCCTATCTGACCCACGCGGAATACACGGTGGACCTGGCGGAAAACGGCGAACAGGCCCTGAAGCTTGCAAGGACAAAAGCCTATGACGTCATCGTCATGGACATCATGATGCCGGTGATGGACGGCGTGACGGCCCTGAAAATCCTGCGGGAGGAGGGCATCATGGCCCCCGTGCTGCTGTTGACCGCCAAGGCGGAGATCGGGGACCGCATCCGGGGTCTGGACGCCGGGGCGGACGATTACCTGACCAAGCCCTTTGCCATGGGGGAACTGCTGGCCCGCATCCGCAGCCTGGTGCGGCGCGGCGGCGCCCAGGCCGCCGTCCTGCGCCTGGGGCCCATGGAACTGGACATCCGGGAAGGGATGCTCCGGTGCGTCAACGCCATCTCCCTGGCGGGGCGGGAGACCAGCATGCTGGCCCTTTTGATGCGGAGCAGGCGCCTGAGCGTGCGGGAGGTGCTCCGGCAGGTCTGGGCGGACGAGGAGGACGCGGACGCGGATACCGTTTCCCTGTACGTCAGGTACCTGAACGGAAAGCTCAAAAGCGTGGGGGCCGTTTACCGGGTGCATCTGACGGAGGAATGGGTGGAGCTGAGCGATACGGAGGGGTGATCCCTCCCGCCGCGCCCGGAAAAGGACAGGGGAGGGTGCAGGATGATCAGAAAGCTGCGAATGCGGTTTATCGCCTTATCCATGGCCGCGCTGTTTTTCGCCCTGGCGCTGACGCTGGGACTGGTGAACCTGCTGGGGCGGAACCGCACCGAGGCTCAATACGGCGCGGTGCTGGAGGCGATCCTCGACAACGGGGGCAGGCTGCCCGATAGGATCCCGGACCGGGACAACCGCATCAGCCTGCGGGAGCTGCCGGAGCTTTTGCACGAGTTCCGCTATTTTTCAAGCGTCCTCCGGGAGGACGGGACGGTGGAGGAGGGGGATCTGTCCCACATCGCCGCCGTGGACCGGGAGGGCGCCCGGGAGGTGACGAGGCTTGCGGCCGGGACCCAAAGGGAAAAGGGCCTTGTGAACCGGGGAAAAAGCTGGTACAGCTTCTCCTTGCGCAAAGAGGCGGCGGGCGTAAGGTACGCCTTTCTGGACGTGACCAGCCGGCTCTGGCTGGTGCGGGAGGTCTTTGACTATTCCCTGCCGGTGTGCGGGGCGATTTTGCTGATTTTCTTCCTGTTTATTTTCGGCTATTCCAAAAAGGTCATCGCCCCGTACGTGGTCAGCATGGAAAAGCAGCAGCAGTTCGTCACCAACGCCGGGCACGAACTGAAGACCCCTCTTTCCATCATCAGCGCCAACACCGAGATGCTGGAGACGCTGGGGGGCGGGAACAAATGGACGGCCTCCACCCTGCGCCAGGTTAAAAGGATGAACGACCTGGTGGCCAGGCTGATGACCCTGGCCCGCATGGAGGAAAGCCGGCCGGAGGAACTGGTGACGGTGGACCTGAGCCGGGTGGCGGCGGAGGAGGCGGAGGCCTTTGAAAACATGGTCACCCTGTCCGGCAAGACGTTTGAGAAGGACCTGGAGCTCCATGTGCTGGTGCGGGGGGACGAAAAATCCCTTCGGGAAATGTGCTCCATCCTGCTGGACAACGCGGCCAAATACTGCGACGGGGGCGGACGGGTCCGCATCGAACTGAAAAACGGGCGGCATCCCGCCCTTACGGTCCGCAACAGCTACTCAAAGGCCGATTCGGTGGATACTTCCCGCTTTTTTGAGCGGTTCTACCGGGCGGACGGGAGCCGGAACAGCCAGAAACAGGGCTATGGGATCGGCCTTTCCATCGCAAGCGACATCGCAAGGCGCATGGGCGCGCGTATCCAGGTATCCGCCCGGGGCGGGGAGATCGCCTTTACCCTGTCCATGCGGGGCGCCGAGCCGGAGCGGGACGGGATCGGAAGCCCTTGAGGGACTGAAAAAGCAAAACGAAAAAAGAGCTGCCTCGCGGCAGCTTTTTATAATGAAGGGATAGCGCCCGTTCAGACGCTGATGCCGCCCTGAAGAACAAGGTCCACCGACGCGTCTGTGTCCGTCAGGGGGGATAGCAGGTTCGTCCCCGTGACGGACTCGAAACGGACCCGCCGGGCGTTGCGCAGATAATACCCGGCGCCGGCCATCGGGGGACAGTCGTCCATCATGGCGGGGACCGCCGCCGCAGGGGACGGGGCCATCTCCACCCGGACGTCCCGCATCAGGACGCCCTCCACCGGCTGCTCGGGCAGGCCGAAGAAGAACCCCGCGCAGGCGGTGCAGCCCCGGACGGAGACCGATGAGATGGATACGTCTGAGAGCCGGGGCGTTCCGCCCGTTACGGGCAGGGGCGCTTTGCTGCGGACCAGATCCCGCTTTCCTTCCGAGCCGCAGTGATAATACATGTTGAATACGAAGGGACACTGGACGTCTTCCATGTTCAATTGAAAGGCCTGCAGGCCCTCCACGGTCCCGCCGCGGCCCCGCCGGGTTTTCAGGCGGATGCCCCGGTCGGTCTGATAAAAAAAGCAATTGCTGATCGTGACGTTCCGGATGCTTCCCCGGGTCTCGCTGCCCAGCACGACGCCGCCGTGGCCGTGCAGAAGGTGGCAGCCTTCGATGAGGATCCGCTCGCAGGGCTCCGCGCGGGAAGAATGCTCCGTGCCGGCCTTCAGGGCAATGCAGTCGTCGCCTACGTCCACGGTGCAAAACAGGATCCTCACATCCCGGCAGCTTTCGGGATTGATGCCGTCGGTGTTGGGGGAATCGGGAGGGTTGAGGATGGTAACGCCCTGGATGGTGACGAATCGGCACCGCAGCGGGTGCACCGTCCAGGAGGGGGAATTGAGGAGGGTCACGCCCTCCAGGCGCACGTGGGAGCAGCTGTCAAAACAGACGAAGCGGGGCCGCGGATGGGGGAGGGACCTTTCCCGGTGGCGGCGCCACCAGGAACTGCCCTGGGCGTCCAGGATGCCGTCCCCCCGGACGCAGACGTGCTCCGCGCCGCGGGCGTAAATGCAGGCCTGGTAAACGGGGCCGGGTTCCCCCCCGTCCTCCAGGTCCACCAGGGGAAACCGTCCGGGGTCCGTGTGAAAGACCAGCCGTGCGCCGTTTCGGACCCACAGGGTGATGTGGCTTTTCAGTTCGATGGGGCCGGTGGGATAAGTGCCGGCGGGCACCTCGATCTCGCCCCCGCCCTGCCGGGCCAGGGTGTCCACAGCGCTGCGAAAGGCCTCCGTCCAGTCGGCGCCGTCTTGGGTGCATTCATAGAAGGTCCGGATGTCCATGGGCTGTCCTCCTCATAATCAAAAACCCGGGCGCGGGGCCCGGGGAAAAATGCGTCGGAAAGGAAAGGTCAAAGGTCGGTACTGTCCTGGGGGAGGGCCTGGAAAAGCACAAAGCACAGGTCTCTGGAGGGAACGACGGTCTTCTGCCCCCCGCAGGTAAAGGCGGAAATGGCGGCGGACACGTAGGCGGAGCCTTCCGGCAGCGGCTCGGTCACACTGAAGCCGCTCTCCTGTCCCGGGGCGATGGGCCCGGAGAAGGCTGCGGTTTTCGTAAGCGTGCCGTCCTCAAAGGACAGGGGATCCCCGTTTTCGTCCACGGCATACCAGGTCACGTCGAAGGAGTCCACCAGGGTGCTGCCGTCGGTGAAGGTTCCGGCGTAATTGAGGGCGCTGAAGGAAAAGGAGGCCAGATCCAGCAGGTTGTCGGGGGCGTATTCCAGCTTGAGGGGATAGGCGCGGACGGAGTCCGAAAGGTCGTCGATCCATTCGGCGCCGGACAAGGTCACACGGACACTGTCCCGGTGTTTCAGACTGTTTTGGGCGCATAAAAGGCGGCTGCTCTCCTGGAGACGGTCGCCGTCGTCCAGGTACCGGGACTCCCGCAGGATGCGGTGCAGCCATACGAAGGGATTGTATTGGGCATCCGAGGGGAGGACGAAGGAGCAGGAGGCCTGCGACCCGTCGGAAAAGGACAGGGACAGGGCCGGCCGGGCGTCCGCCTTTTCCAGGGCGGAGATCAGGGTGATCTGGTTGGAACCGAGGGTCGGGATGAGGAGCTCGGCGGTGCCCTCCTCCCAGACGGAGAGGGGACTGTCCGCGGCGGCCTCGGCGGTCAGCTTCAGGCTGCCCACGGTGACTTCCGCCCGGACGATGGAAGCGGCCGCGCCCTCGCAGGTGATGTACAGGCAGGGGACCATGGAGTCAAAGGAGCCGTTGAAACAGGGATCCAGACGGAAATAGAGGCCCCCTTCCTTTTTCATCAGGGCGGGGTTCATGTCCAGGTCGCAGGCATACAGGTCGTAGGAATATTCGGGCAGATCCTCGTATTCGTAGCTGTAGCATACATAATCGTAATAGGAGGTGCCCTCGGTCCAGGTCAGGGATTTGATGATGTCCGCGTCAAACATATCATAGAAAGGCAGGGCCGGGTCCGCGCAGGCGAGGGTTCCCGCGAGAAGAACGGTGGCGGCGGCCGCCGAAAAGAAACGGAGCTTTTTCATGTCATCTTCCTTTCCGCCCCCGCGCAGCGCGGGAACAAGCAAGGGAATTGTATCAGAAAACCGGCGCGGGTTCAATGTCCGGGCGGTTTTTTTCAAAAAAGAAGGAAGGGTGCCATGATTGTGCCATAATTTTGCGTGGGAGACGCTCCCTGTTTTGGACGGAATGTGGTACACTGTAAACGTACGTTTGTACGCTTCGGAAACCGTTGGGCCCCAGGGGCCTTTTTTGGAGGAAACGCATGCTGAAATTGACCGATATCACAAAGGTGTACGCCTCGGGGGAGAGCCGGGTGGAGGCGCTCCGGGGGGTCAGCCTGGCCTTCAGGAAAAGCGAGTTTGTGGCGGTGCTGGGCCCGTCCGGCTGCGGGAAGACCACCCTGCTCAACATCATCGGCGGCCTGGACAAGTACACCGGCGGCGAAATGTTTATCCAGGGCCGCTCCACGAAGGAATTCGGCGACCGGGACTGGGACAACTACCGCAATCACCGCATCGGGTTCGTTTTCCAAAGCTACAACCTGATCCCCCACCAGACGGTGCTTTCGAACGTGGAACTGGCGCTGACCCTTTCCGGCGTCGAGCGGCAGGAAAGGCACCGGCGGGCCCGGGAGGCGCTGGAAAGGGTGGGGCTGAAGGGACAGGAAAACAAGCGCCCAAACCAGCTCAGCGGCGGGCAGATGCAGCGGGTTGCCATCGCAAGGGCATTGGTGAACCGGCCGGAGATCCTTTTGGCGGACGAGCCCACCGGGGCGCTGGATACGGAAACCGGCCTCCAGGTGATGGAGATCCTCCGGGAGGTGGCGAAGGACCATCTGGTGATCATGGTGACCCACAATCCCGAGCTGGCCGACCGGTACGCCACAAGGATCATCCGCCTCAAGGACGGACGGGTGACAGACGATACCGCCCCCTGCGGGCAGGAAGAGCTGGACCGGGAGGAAAAGGCGGCCGTCCGGGAGGAAAAACGGCCCTCCATGTCCTTTGGGACAGCGCTGAGCCTGTCCTTCAACAACCTGCTGACCAAGAAAGGACGCACCATCCTGACCGCCTTCGCCGGGTCCATCGGCATCATCGGCATCGCGCTGATCCTGTCCATTTCCACAGGGGTCAGCCGTTATATCGAGCGGGTCCAGCAGGATACGCTGTCCGGCTACCCCATCGAGATCGAATCGACCCAGCTGAACATGGCCGGCATGATGATGTCCATGATGGCCTCCGGGGCCGAGGCGGCAGCGGAGCGGCAGGAGGGCTATGTCTACAGCGGCGACGTGATGAGCCGTATGCTCAACGCCATGAACACCACCATGAAGCACAACGACCTGAAGGCCTTTAAGGGCTGGATCGAGGGGGGCGGGACGGATTTCCTGGAGCAGGTGTCCGACGTAAGGTACGAATACGGCAGCACCCTGAACATTTACCGCAAGACGGAGCGGGAATGGGTCCAGGTCAACCCCAGCCAGGTCCTCAGCCGCAGCGGCCTGCTGGGAAGCGACAATTCCATGATGAGCCTGATGTCCGCCACCTCGATCGGGGCGTCCTCCATGAGCAATCTGGACGTGTTTACCCAGCTCCTGGACAACCGGGAACTGATGGAGCAGCAGTATGAGACCGTCGCAGGGCGCCTCCCCGCCGCCTGGAACGAACTTGTGATCATCGTCTCCCGGCAGGGGGTCATCAGCGACTATACGCTGTATGCCCTGGGCCTTCGGGACCAGGCGGAGATCAAAGAGCTGACCGAGAAAACCATGCTGGGGGAGGCCATCAGCGTTCCAAGAACCGCCTATTCCTATGACGAGCTTTTGAACCTGTCCTTCAGGCTGCTGCTGCCTGCGTCCCTGTACGAGCGGACGGAAAGCGGGACCTGGGCAGACCGCAGCGGCGACGCGGCGTTTCTGGCCGCCGCGCTGGAGGCGAGCCCTGAATTGAAGGTGGTGGGAATCCTGCAGCCCCGGGAGGACGCGGTGACCACCCAGAGCGGGGCCTCCGGCGGGGTGGGGTATCTGGCCTCCCTGCAGGCGTATGCCGCCGAGGCCACTTTGGAAAGCGGCCCGGTCCGGCAGCAGATGGAGGACACGGATACGGATGTCTTTACCGGCCTTCCCTTCAAGGGCGCATCCAAAACGCCCAAGGAGGGCTTTGTGCTGGACCGTTCCCTGATCCCCGAGCAGTACCGGATGTTCGTCAGCGGCATGACCGATGAGCAGATCCTGGAAATGGTGGAGAAGTACGGGGCCCAGTACGGCTTTTCCTTTGAATCCGCCTCCACGCTCAAGGACAATCTGACCCGTCTCGGGGTGGTGGACCTGGAGGAGCCTTCCACGATTTACATTTACGCGAAGGATTTTGAGAGCAAGAACCGCATTACCGAGCTGATCGACGCCTACAACAGGGACGCCGGCGAGGAGCACGCCATTGCCTACACCGACTTTATCGGCCTGATCATGTCCAGCGTGACCACCATCATCGACGCGGTGTCCTATGTGCTGATCGCCTTTGTGGCCATTTCCCTGGTGGTGTCCTCCATCATGATCGGGATCATCACCTACATCTCGGTGCTTGAACGGACCAAGGAGATCGGTATCCTCAGGTCCCTGGGAGCCTCCAAGAAGGACGTAGGAAGGGTGTTCAGCGCCGAGACGCTGATCGTGGGCTTTATCAGCGGCATCCTGGGCATCCTTTGCACACTGCTTTTGAACCAGCTGGTCAACCTGATCCTGCATTCCCTGACGGGGATCCGCGCCACGGCCGTCCTGCCTTTGGGGAGCGCGGTAGTGCTGGTGGTCATCTCCATGGCGCTGACGCTGACAGCGGGGCTGATCCCCTCCGGCAAGGCCCGCAGGCAGGACCCGGTGACCGCCCTGAGGAGCGAGTAAAGGAAGGCTCCGGCCCATGCCGGGTACGAACAGACCGGGGTCTGCTTTGTGGGGCTTCCTTAACGCAGATGCGGGGACAGGAAGGCCCGGGAGGCGTCCGGCGGCAGATTTTACAATTGTTTTTACAGGCGGGGCCCAGTGCAGGATCCACGGGCTCCGCCCGCTTTTTGTCCGGCCTTCCTTTGGGAATTTGGTCTGTATTCGGCCCTGAAAAGGGGTGTACGAACCCGGCCGGATTATGGTATAATGCATCTTGCCTCTCCCGGGAAAACGGGGCATTGAGGCGTTGTCCCCGAAAGAGAGGAGCGGACAGGATGGATCCTTTGAAGAAATCCCGTTTGGAGGGCGGTGCCCTTCCGGTGCTTTATCTGGCCAGCGCCTCCCCCAGACGCAGGGAGCTTTTGGAACTGGCCGGGATCCCCTTTGTATGCGAGCCCTCCCGGTGTGAAGAGACCGCCCGGGGCACGCCGCAGGATGTGGTAGAGGAAAACGCCCGCAGGAAGGGCGAATGGGTCTACGCGCGCCATCCGGAGGCCGTGGTGCTGTCTGCGGACACGGTGGTGTATCTGCCCGGGGAGGACCGGATCCTCGGGAAGCCCGCGGACGCTTTGGACGCCGCGGACATGCTCAGAGCCCTCTCGGGACGGGAAAACCGGGTGTATACCGGGGTTGCCGTGCTGGGTCCAAAGGGCTGCACGGTAAAATGCGAATGCGCCTCCGTCTGGTTCGATGCCCTTTCGGAGGCAGACATAGCGGCCTACGTGGCCACGGGGGAACCCATGGACAAGGCCGGGGCGTATGCCCTGCAGGGACGGGGCGGCACCTATATAAGCAGGGTGGAGGGCAGCGTGTCCTGCGTGATCGGCCTGCCCATGACCCTGGTGAGGGCCATGCTGCGGCCGTACCTTGGCTGCCCGTGACCGTACTTTGAACAACGCGTGAACGCATCTGATTGCGAGGGAAGAATATGGCGATTATTGCCCCGGACATCGGGATAGATCTTGGAACCAGCAGCACCCTGGTATACGTGCGCGGCAAGGGCGTCGTGATCGACGAGCCCTCCCTGCTGGTTCTGGAAAGAGGCGGCAAGCATCAGGTGCGCGCGATCGGGGAGGAGGCCCAGTCTCTTTTGGGGCGCACCTCCGGGGATTTTACGGCCATCCGTCCCCTGAGCGAGGGAATGATCCGGGATTTTGACCTGACGCAGTACATGCTTCAGTACTTTGTCCGCAAGGCCATCGGCGTTTCCCGTTTGATCAAGCCCAGGGCGGTCATCACCGTCCCCTGCCGCATCACCCCCATCGAGCGCAGGGCGGTCCGCCAGGCGGCCTTCGGCTCCGGCGTCCGTCCGGGGCACCTCCAGCTGGTGGAAAAGCCCTTTGCCGCCGCCCTGGGGTGCGGTCTGCCGGTGTTTGAGCCCATCGGCTCCATGGTGGTGGATATCGGCGGCGGCACCACGGAGGTGGCGGTGATCTCCCTTGGGGGCGTGGTCCTTTCCAAGGCGATCCGCATCGGCGGCGTCAAAATGGACGAGGCCATTTCCTCCTATGTCAAAAAAGAATTCAACATGCTGATCGGGGACCGGACCAGCGAGGACATCAAGCTGAACCTGGGCAGCGCCCTTCCAAGCAAGGACTACCGGGAATGCCCCGTCCGCGGCCGGGACATGGTGACCAACCTTCCGCGCAACGCCGTCCTGGGATCGGACATGGTATACGAAGCCCTGAGACAGCCCCTGGACGCGATCCTGAACGCCATCCGGTTCGTCCTGGAGCGGACGCCGCCGGAGCTGGCGGGGGACATCATGAAAAGCGGCATCCACCTGACCGGCGGCGGCGCCAACCTGTTTGGCCTGGACCAGTACATCGCCAGCGAACTGGGCATTCCGGTGCTCCTTGCCAAGGATGCCTCCGCCTGCGCCATCCAGGGGGTGGGACAGCTGACGGAAAACATCGAGCTGCTGCACCGGATCGGGCGCTCCAGCTTCCTGCGTGAAGACGAAGACGAGTAAGAGAGGCCTCCATGCCCAGAGAAGAAATTGACGAATCCCTGTACAGACGTCCGGAGGGGGAGAAAACCGCTTTCCCCGGGACGGACGGCGCCGCGCCTGAGCAGGCCAGCGGGGCAGCGCCGGAAAAAACGGGAGACAAAGCCCGGCGCAGGTCCGCCTGGGACGATTCGGAGCCCTTTGACGAAGAGCCAAAGGAGACCGCCGCCCCCAAAAGCAGGCGGAAATTCATGCCGGACGATGACGAGATGCCGGAGGACATGAAGCCCGACGCCCCGGAAGACGGAAAAACGGAGGAGGGGGACGGCGGACCGGAGGAGGACGTGCCCTCCGACGAGGACGGAAAAGGATCCGGCAAAAAAGACAAAATCCGGAAACGCCCCTCCGCGGGCTCCAGGGAGGAAAGCAAAAACGACCGAAAAGGCCGCAGGATCACCTCCGGGAACCGCTATTTCGGCCAGGAAAGGGATTCCGGTCTGCGCAGGGTACTGGTCTGGGGACTGTGTGCCCTGCTGTTTGTGGTGGTGGCCATGATGGCCCTGTCCAATTTTATGGACTCGGCGATCCTGGACGCGCCGGGCAGCGTGGTGGGCAGGATCATCACGCCGGTGCAGCGCTTTTTTTCGGATATCACCGAATCCGTTTCCTCCTACGTGCGCACGCTCAAGGTCCGGGGGGAGATCGAGTACCGCTACGGCCAGCTGCTGGTGCAATTGGACGACCTGGCAAGCCAGGCCGCCATGGCCGAGGAATACAAGCACCAGGTGGACCAGCTGTACGACCTGATGGACGAAATGCAGCGCAATACGGACCTGGACCCGATTTCCGCTTCGGTGATCGGGCACGACACCGGCAATTATTTTTCGGTGCTGACCATCGACGTAGGCACCCGCCAGGGGGTCAGGGACAACATGGCCGTGGTCTTTTCGGGCGGGCTTGTGGGCTACACCTATGACACGGAGGAGACGGTCAGCAAGGTGCTGTGCATCATTGACGGGGACGCCACTGTGGCCGCCATGGTGCAATCCACCCGGGACCAGGGGTCTGTCAAGGGGACCCTTTCCATTGACGGCACCGCCATGTGCCGCATGTATTATCTGCCGGACGACAGCCTTCCCCGCCCCGGGGATTTGATCACCACCAGCGGCGTGGGCGTGGAATTCCCCAAGGGGATCCCCATCGGCTATGTCCGGGAAAGCACCCGCGGCATGGACGAGAACAAAAGCTACATCGTCGTGGAGCCCATCGTGGATTTCCAGCACCTGGAATACGTGGTGGTGTACCGGTATCGGCCGGCATACACCGAAAGCGTTCAGAAGCGGGCCAGCGCTGCGGAGGCCACGCTGATCCCCCTGTCCTCGCCCCGGCCGCAGCCGACCTTCCAGGTGGGGGAGGGCAGCCAGTTTTCCACCCCCACGCCCAATCCCGGCGCGACGGAGACCCCGGTGCCCACGGCCAGCCCCACTCCTGCCCCGGAGGCGACCCCGGAGGCCACGGAGGGCCCGGAGGGAACGCCTTATCCGGAAAACCTGAGCTATCAGGCGCCGGAGAATGTGGGCGGCACGCCGACGCCGTCCCCCAGCCCCAGTCCGACCCCGACCCCCACCCCGATGCCGCTGTTTGATCCGGCGCGCATGACCGTGGAGGACGAATAGGGCCTTTCCCCTCCCGTGGAGGGATACCGCTTTCTTCCGGAAAGGATCCTTTGACAGGCTATGAAAGTCATTCCAACCTGGCGAAAGCTGGCCGCCGTCCTGCCGGGCAGCGTGCTGGTGTATCTTCTGCAGGCCTGTGTGATGCAGTACCTGCCCATCTACGGGGTGTACGGAGACCTGATGTACGCGTATCTTGCGGTCATCCTGGTTTCCTGCGGGAAAAAAAGCGTGTTCTGCGCCTCCTGCGTCATGGGCATCCTGACCGAAGCCACCCTGGCCAACGTGCACGGACTGTATATCATCTGCTTTCCGCTGATCACCATGCTTTGGGCGCAGGCCTTCGCGGACAGGACCGACCGGCAGCGGGAGCGCAGGGAAATGCAGCACCCCAACCGCCGGCAGGAGGACCTGCCTGCGTTCCTGCGCATCGGCCTTTCGGCCCTGGCCATGTCCGCCACCATGCAGGTGGTTTACCTGGGGTATGTGTACCTGGCGGGAAGCCCCCTGGACATGGTGCATTTCCTGCGGGCCCTGGGGGCGGTGGCGTATACCACGGCCCTGGCCCTCATCATCGCGCTGCCGGTGCGCATGCTGCTGGGCATGTACCGGCGCGAAAAGAAAAATGAGGAGGAAGGAGGCTGAACATGAGCAGACGGAAGAAAAAAAACATCACCGCCGAAAAGCGGCTGTCCATCCGGTTCATTCTGTTCTCGGTCGTCATGCTGGCTGCCTTCGCCTATATGCTGTACGGCGCCTATACCCTCCAGGTGATCCGGGGAGAGCAGTACGCGGACAGCGCCAACGCCTCCGGCACAAAGACCATCGCCGTCAAGGGCATGCGGGGCATGATCGTGGATACGAACTCGGTCATCCTGGCCAAGTCGGAGGTCTCCTATGACCTGCAGTTCCAGCGGGCCAGCGACGAGAACAGCAACGCAGATTACGGGGAGTTTACCCTTTCCATCCTGTCGACATTGCGCATCCTCAACGATTACGGGTGCGATCTGTCCGTGACCTGCCCCCTCTACCACAGTGAGGAGAGCGGCCTGTGGGAGCTGGACTTTGGCTCCGGCGTGTCCGATGCGGTCCTGGCCACCCGTGAGAACCAGTGGCGGTCCAACCATTACCTGACCAGGTCCCGGTACGCCGATCCGGAGGACTGCTATGTGCGGCTCTGCCAGCGCTACCGTCTTGCGGACAGCAGCGACGGCTCGGTCAAGGCGGTGGCCGTTGTGGACGAGGCCACCAGTCTGAAGGTGATGGCGGTATACAACGCCATGCAGATGAACCTGTTCAACTCCGTCCCCGTGACCATCGCCGAGGACATTCCCTATGACGCGGTGACCCGAATCGAGGCCAATTCCCTGGCCCTTAGGGGGATGTCCATCGCGGTGGGCGAAAAGCGCATTTATCCCCAGGGAAGCCTTGCGAGCACGGTAATCGGTTACACCGGCGCCATTCAGAACGCCACCCGTTACTACAATGAGCTGCAGCCCCAGGGCTACGCCCTGAACGACAAGATCGGCCTGGACGGGGTGGAGTATTCCATGGAGTCTTGGCTGACCGCCTGCATCACCGAGCGGCAGGGCAGCCGGCTGGTGGAAAAGGACTCCAACGGCAAGATCACCCGGGAGCTGAGCTACACCGAGCCTCAGGACGGCAATACGGTGAAGCTGACGCTGGATGTGAACATGCAGCGCATCGCCGAGACCGCCATTGCCAAGAACGTGGAGGCGGTGCGGGACCTGCAGGAGGAAACCATGCAGTCCGGCTCCTGGATGGAAGTGAACCGGGACAAGATCAACCGGCGGGACTGGGTGACCTATCCCATCCAGCTGGCGGATACGGGCGTGCTGCTGGTGATGGACGTCAATTCCGGCGCCCTCCTGGCCTCCGCCCAGTACCCTACCTACGACCTCAACGCCATGATCGAGGGCGGAGCGGCGGCCAGGGAGATCGTCGGCGACGAGCGGAACCTCCTGATGAACTACGCCACCCAGACCCGGGCCGAGCCGGGCTCCATTTTCAAAATGTGTACGGGCCTGGCGGCGCTGACCAACAGCGACGTGACCCAGTTCACGGTGGAATCCCGGATCTCCGACGGCGGAAAATTCACCGTATACACCAAGAATGAAAGTGAAGCGCCTACCTGCTGGACCAATTACCCCCAGAACCACCACGACCAGACCATCGTCCAGGGGCTGTCCAACAGCTGCAACTATTTCTTTTACACGCTGGCCAGCTACCTTTACGGCCCCACCGGCGAGCACGCGTCCCAGCAGCTTCTGTACAAATACGCGGCCCGCATGGGCCTGACCAGCAAAACTGGCATCGAGCTGCCGGGCGAACTGAGAAGCCTGGTGGGAAACCAGCAGAACCTGTATGACACCACGGCTTCCCTGACCGAGCAGGTGACCGATACGCCGATCATCGTCGCCAACGCCATCAAGCGGCACCTGATCAATTACGGCGCCAGCTACGGCATCGAGTACGACAACGCCCGCCTGGACCGCACCATCAAACAGCTGATGGACATGGCCATCCGGGAAGGTTCCGACTACTGGGTGCAGCAGGCCCGGCCCATCCTGATGAGCGAACTGAACATGACCCGCACCATGGTGATGCAGGCCGCCCTGATGAGCGATCTGTGGATCTACCTGAACACCATCAAATGGGGCGGCAGCCAGGAGATCCAGGTGGGCATCGGCCAGTCCATCACCCTTCTGACCCCGGTGGCGGTGGTCCGCTACCTGGGCGCCCTCGCCGAGGGCAATGTATGGAATGTCAACATCGTGGATTCCATCATCTCCCCGGACGGCGAGATCCTTTCGGCCAAGGAGCCGAACCTCTTCGGGCATCTGGATGACGCGGAACCCTACCTGCCCTTCATCCAGGCCGGGATGGAAGGCGTGGTGGACGACGGCGGTACCGCCGTGCGTTATTTCCGCTCCTGGAAATACACCGCTTCCCAGTGGATCATGGGAAAGACCGGGACCAGCCAGGTCACCATCGGCGGCATCAAGCTGGATCTGGAAAACAATGCCTGGTTCATCTGCCTGGCCCCCCAGGAAAATCCCCAGATCGCGGTGGTCTCCTTCATTCCCAACGGGTACGCCGGGGCCCACTCCACCCAGGCTGTGCGGGACTTTGTGGGCTGGTACCTGGATGAGATGAACAAAGGGGAAGAGAACCTGACCTTACCCGGGGGCAACCAGCTGACCCCCTGACGGTTTGGAGGCGTTATGAGCAAGACCTGTCTGTTTCTGTCCGGGAAGGGCGGCGTGGGCAAAAGCACCGCCGCCGTCTCCGTGGCCGCGGCCCTTGCCGGCCGGGGCATTTCCTGCGTGCTTATGGACGGGGACACGGGACTGAGATGCGCCGATTTGATGCTGGGCATGCAGGACCGGGTGGTTTATGATTTTATGGACCTGTGCGAGGACACCTGTTCCCTGGACAGCGCGCTCTATGAGGTGCCGGGCAGGGAAGGCAGGCTGTGTCTGCTGGCGGCGTCCCAGGTGCTGCGGGCGTCCCAGGTGAAGCCTAAAAAGGTGGCGGAGATCTGCGCCAGGCTTCGGGAACGCTTCCCGGTGGTGCTGGTGGACGGACCCGCCGGCGTCGGCAGGAACCTGAAGGTGCTCCTGGACGCGGCGGACGAATGCGTGGTGGTCAGCACCATGGACGCCGTGGCCGTGCGGGACGCGGAAAAAAGCATCAGCGTGCTGAGGGAGCATGGGAAAACCGAGATCAGCCTGCTTTTGAACCGGATGGTCAAAAGCTATGTGGTCAAGGGGATCCTGCCCTCCCCCCGGGACATCTCCATGAGCCTGGACGTCCCCCTCCTTGGGGCGGTGCCGGAGAGCCCTCTGGTATACGGGGCCATGCTTCGGGGGGTCCCGGCCCTGGAATGCGGGGACCGGGAGGTCCGCAGGGCCTTTGAGGACGCGGCCTCCAGGCTGATGGGGGGCCGGGTGCCCCTGAAAAATACACAGGCCAGTCCGCTGGTAAGGTTTTTCAGCCGTACGGAGGACTGAGCGTGCCTGACAGGGAAGGAACCGAGGATGATCGCAGAAACCAAAAGACGCTCCAGGGCCCATTTTGAATGGCCGATCCTGGTGGTGGTCTATCTTCTGGCGCTGTTTGGGATCTACTGTATCGCTTCCGCCACCTATGACCCGGACCGGGGGACGGATCAGACCCTGCTGAGCCTGATCCTCAACTCCAGGTCCTCTATGTGGCAGAGCATTTTTGTGCTGGTTTCCCCGGTGGTGGTCTTTATCGTGTCGTCGGTGCCCCTGGACCTGATCCGGAGCCAGACCCGGCTGATCTACCTGGGGGTCACCTTCCTTCTGGTGGTGACGCTTTTGACCGCGACCCTGGTCAACGGCATCAGCGCGTGGCTGGAGACCGGCCTTGGCCGGTCCATTCAGCCGGCGGAATTCTCCAAATTGGCCATTTTGCTGGTGCTTGCCCGGGAACTGTCCAAATCCGAAAAGCCCCTGGGCACCTTCCGGGAATTCCTGCGGGTAGGCTTTCTTGTGGCGGTCCCCTCCCTGATCGTTTTGATGCAGGGCGAAACGGGGTCGGTCATCGTGATCGCGGTCATGTTCGTGTTCATGATCTATTTTTCCGGCGCGGACATCCGCCTGGTGGTGGGCATCGTGACGGCGGCGGCCCTGGCCATTACCGCGGTCATCGCCTATGCCATCGTGACCGAATCCACGGACTACCGGATCTTAAGGCTGCTGGCCTTTACGGATCCCACCAAGTATTCCTCCAGCGGCGGCTACCAGCTTTTGAATTCCCAGAAGGCCATCGGCTCCGGGCAGGTGACGGGCCTGGGGGCCTTTACCCTGGGCACGGTGACCCAGCTGGGGGGCGTACCGGAAAACTCCACCGACTTTATCCTCTCCACCATTGGGGAGGCCTTCGGGTTCGTCGGGGTGGTCGGCGTGCTGGCGGCGTATTTTTTCATCATTTTCCGCATGATGTACCTGGCCAGGTATACCCAGGACCGGTACGGGCGGCTGATCATCGTCGGGGTCATGGGCATGCTGTTTTTCCATGTGTTCGAGAACGTCTCCATGTGCCTGGGCCTGATGCCCATCACCGGCATCCCGCTGCCCTTCCTGTCCTATGGCGGATCCAACTTTATGACCAACATCATCGCGGTGGCCCTGGTCATCAACGTGACCCGGTCCAGGACCAGCTCCAGCGGCCTGTATTCCGTGCAGGGCTACACCGAAAGCGAGGGCGTCAAGCGCTTCCTGCGGGAAAAGCCGCGCAGGAGGGGGCTGTCCCTCAGGAACCGGGGCGGCGCCCAGTAAAGACGGATCCTGCCCGCTTCCTGTCATGATTTTGCCACGATCCGGTCCATTGGTGAACGTTTTGTAAACTGGCACAGCGGCCGGAAGAATATCCGCCTCAGCTCCGTTTTATGGTTGAGGTGATGAAAATGAGCAACCTGTACATTCTGAAGGATGAGCACGACACGCAGAAGCTGCTGCGGATTGATGAAAACAGAGGACAAGCCTTTCTGGACGGACGGGAATGCGGCCTGACCCGGCAGGAATACTGCCTGCTGAAGGAGCTGGCGTCGCACGGCGACGAAGCGGTCTCCAGGGAGGTGATCCTCAAAAACGCCTGGGGTTTCCAGCTGATGGGGGAGACCCGTACCGTGGATGTGCATATCCAGCGGCTCCGGCGGAAGCTGGGGGCCCGCACCATCGAGACCGTGTACCGCTACGGCTACAGGCTTTGCGCCGAGGCGGTCTGAAGAAAGCAAGGCGGAACGCCTCCGGCGCCGCCCCGTAATCGCGGGGAGGGCGCCGGACTTTTTTTCTTTACATTGAAAGCGGTTGCGTTTATAATATGGGCTGTAAATCAACTGAAAGGCAGGATGAATGCGATGAACTTTGAAAAGCTCCTTGGGATCGTTCCCGCCATGGCCGAGACGGCCGCCGCCACCGGGGACGCCGGCGCTGCCGCACCGGAAATGAATCCCACGGGCACCCTGATTTCCTATGGCGTGATGTTCGCGGTGATGATCGCCGTCTTCTACTTTATGCTGATCCGTCCCCAAAGGAAAAAGGACAAGCAGGTCAAGGAAATGCTGGCCGCGCTCAAGCCCGGGGACCGCATCACCACCATCGGCGGCATCTACGGCACCATCAAGTCCATCAAGGACGAGACCATCACCCTGTATGTGGGCAGCGACCGCATGGAAATGGTGGTGGCCCGCTGGGCCATCCGCGGCGTCGAGGATGTGACGGTCGAAAACGACGGCGAGGAGCTGACCTGAGAGAAAACCGCATAGCGCAAACGGGCCGCCGCGGCTTCCCCCATCGGGAGGCACGCGGCGGCTTTTTATGGGCGGCTGCCTGGACCGCCGGGGAGAAGGGAAGCCCTGCCTTTTCCTTGGACGAAGGGGGAAGACGGGCTTTCCCTCCGGGTGTATTCCAAAAAGATGAAAAAAAGATCAAACATACGGGAAATGGTTGACGGAGTTGGAAAAGAAAGGTAAAATAAATCCAAATCGGTGCATTCCATGGGGCAGGTCCCTTTTGGATGCGCTTGTTTGGACCCATTCCGGAATCATCATCGAAAGAGGGGTTTTTTTGGATGAAGACCAGAAAAGTGATCGCAGTGCTGCTGGCGGCTGTCATGCTGCTTACGCTTTTGCCCGGTTCTGTGTTTGCCGCGGCGGATCCCTTCAAGCCGCTGCCCGGGAGCGACAAGATCGAATACTGGTTCGCGGAGACAGAGGGCGTATTGGTCCTGCGGGGGGACGGCCCCATGCCGGACTTTGACGAAACGAACCGTGAGCCCTGGGACGCCTGGCGCGGAAAGATCCGGCGGATCATCCTGATGCACGGGATCACCACGGTGAGCGACAAAGTGTTCCGGGACCTGACGGCCATTGAGAGCGTTTCGTTCCCCTCGACGATCGAGATCATCGCCCATGATTCTTTTATGGGCTGCGGCAAAGTGCGCAAGGTGGACTATGACGGGGAAAGGGCCGTGCTGGACGCCATCATCACGCTGTACGACGTACGGGAATTGATGGATGACCCCGAATGGGGATCCATGACCCGGCAGCAAACCGAAGCGGAAGTGGAAGCGCTGCTGAAGGCGCTGGAGGCCCCCACGGCCGAACCTGTCTGGTTCACGGAGGAAGAGCCTTACGTTCGTCCGACGGACGCGCCCACGCCTACCCGGAGGCCCCAGCCTACAACCGCGCCGGTGGTGACTCCCACCGAAGAAGCGGAGCCCACGGAGATCCCCACGGCGACGCCCACCGCGGAGCCGACGGCCACGCCCGAACCCACGGAGGAGCCCACGGAGATCCCCACAGCGACCCCGACTGCAGAACCGACTGCAACGCCTACCGCGGAGCCCACGGCGACCCCGACGGCAACGCCTACCGCGGAACCGACGGCGACCCCGGTCCCCACGCCTGAACCGATCTACAAATATGACGGTCAGGGCAGGCTGATCTACTCCAAGGAGTATGGGGAGGACGGAAAAGTATATTATTACAGGGCGTCGTATGATGAGAATGGCGATGTGGCCAGGGAAGAGCATACAATCGAAGAACTTGATGCCGATGGGATGACGACTGACCGGCAAACGAGCGTCGATTTTTGCCTTCCGAACGGATCTTTCATTCACAGAGATCTTGAATATAACTACGAAGATGACAAAGTGAAGGACTGGACAGGAACAGGCACTGAGTATGATTCAAATGGTACGGTAGTAAGGACCCATGAAGTATACGGCAATGCCGAATATGACGAAAACGGCGTTATTACGCGGGAATCTTCATCTTGGAAGTATTTGAGAACAGACGGGACTCCGTTTTCTTCCATTCAAAGCCTGGTCAGGTACGATCAGAACGGCGAACCTGTATCCGAGGACCAAACCGAAATCTATTATAACCAGGCGGGAACGATTATACAGAAAAATGAAAACCAGGTCACCGGGTTTCATGAAAATGGAATCGTTTCATCGGACAGTAATAAACTGACTTATTACAATGCAGACGGGAGCGCCACTTCGACGGACGAATATCAAAGTGCATATGACAGCAATGGCAGGACCGTATCAAGGGCCGGTGTGAATTCGATCCTGGATGAAGAAGGAAGAACAACAAATAAAAGGGAGTATCAGCAGCGTTACGACGAAAACGGCGCTTTTACCGGTCAGACTTATGAGAGCTATTCCTATGATCAGGATGGGAATATGACCCAGCAAGGCAGCTACGAAGAAGCCTATGATGAGCGGGGAAGAATTCAGACCAGTGTGGGTCATGTCTCAAAGTATGATAGCGACGGAAAGATTACGGGGAAGTTCGACAGGGACGATCAGTATCAATATGGTGAAGATGGGAGCCAAACCAACATCTTCCATCAATCAAACTATGATACGGATGGAATCCTTACAGATTCGTATCAATTTCAAGCAGATTGGGATGCCGACAGGAATATGACGCATTCCACATACACTTCCTTCGATTTTGAGACGGATGGGAGCATTGCGAGGAAATTTGAAAACGAAACATTCTATGACACAAACGGTAAAATGACAAGAGCAAACTATTACAACAAGTTCGTTCAGTACAATTTGGAGAACTATCGAGAGGTCGAGTATGATTCCCAAGAGAGGCCTGTGGAAGAGCGCAGCTACAGGTACGACGAAAACGGAGAAACGTACCTTGATTCTGTGACGGCGTATGCCTATGACAGCGAGACGGGAAAGACCACCAAAACGACGAGCTGGTACGATGAAGAGGGGAACGTGGTGGACACAGAAACCAACGAATACGGGCCGGCCGCTTTGAGAATGTTCACCAAAGCGGCGCCTGCCTCGGCCCCGGCGGAACCTGAGGAGGCCCCCGCGGGACCGACCCCCCTGCCGACGCTCGCGCCGGCGGCCACCGCGGCCCCGACGGCAGCGCCGACCCAGCTGCCCATCTATGTTCCGGCGGATGCGCCCGTGCCCGCAGCGGTCCCGACGGACGAGCCGACCCAGCTTCCCCTGTTTGCTCCGGCGGCAGCTCCCTCCTATCAGACATCCGGTTACGGGATCCCTCAGGACCAGCCCACTCAGCTGCCGGTTTTGATCCTGCCGGAAGCGTTTGCCGCGGAACCTTCCGCGGAGGCGACTCCGGTCCCCGTACCGATCCTGCCCTGAGCGGGATCTGACGCAGGACAGATCCGCCGCGTACCCCCCGAAGAAGGGGTGCGCGGCTTTTTTTTGTGCCGGGACGCAGATCGAAAAAAGCCCGCGGAGGGCATCCTCCGGGGCTTACAGGAAAACAGCAGGCTTTATTCAGGATCCGGCGAGGACGGAGGCAAGGAACCGCTCAAGGCCCTCTGGCAGGCCCCGGGAGGGGTCGAGGCCGGTGTCGCCGAGGCGCACCGTCTTGTTCCTTCCGTGATAGTCGCTGCCCGCCGTGATCATCAGACCGTATTCTTCCGCCAGGGCAAGCACCTGGGCCCGGTGGGCGGCGGAAAAGCCGGAATAAAACCCTTCGATGCCCTTCAGACCCAGCCCCCTCAGCCTCCGGACCCTTTGATCCTGGTCCGCGCCGACGATCTCCTCCTCCCCGCTGCCGAAAACAGGATGCGCCAAAACGGGGATGCCGCCTGAGCGAAGGATGGCATCGATGGCCTGCTCCGGTCGGAGGAAGGCGGAGGGCGTGATGGCGCGGTCGATATAGGCGTGGATGGCGGTTTGCTTGTCCTCCGCAAAGCCGTATTTCACCATCAGATTGGCGATGTGCGGCTTTCCGGGGTTGTCCAGGGCAAAAAGGGCCTGGAGCTCGGCCTCCGGGAAGGTGAAGCCAAAGGCGGTCCGCAGATGCTCAAGGCGGGCGTTGACCTTGTCAAGACGCAGATGATGCGCCTCGTCGGTGAGGCGCCGGATGGGATCGCTCTCCGGGTCAAAGGCATAACCAAGGATATGATATTTGCCTTCACCATCCCGGCAGGAGAATTCCGCGCCGGAAAGCAGAAGAGGATCGTCCTTCTTCAGCTGGTCCCGGAGCATCCCGTACCCTTTGACGGCATCGTGGTCCGTCAGGGCGATCAGGCCGAGCCCCGCGGCCTTTGCTTTCTCAAGAAGCGCGGCGGGGGTGTCCGTGCCGTCGGAGACGGTGGAATGCAGGTGAAGGTCGATGTTCGTGTGATTCATGGGCCCGATCCCTCCGGGGCGGGTTCAGTTTCTAAGGTCCTTGCCCATCAGAGCGATCTCCAGGGCCAGGCGGCGGTCCAGCAGGCGGCTGGTGAAGCGCTCGGAATAGCGGGCCTTGAGCTCGGTGGGGGACAGATTGGTGCTCACGCAGGTGCCAAGGCCGGCGAGGGTGCGCTCGTTGAGGACGTTGAAAAAGAACTCCACCGTCACATTGTCAAACAGCGGTTCCATGCCCAGATCGTCGATCAGCAGGAGACCGCAGCGGAAATAGCCTTCGGTATCCCGGGTGCCGGGGTGGAAATAGTCCGCCCGCAGGTCCTCCAGAAGCCGGTAGGCGGTAACGTAGAGGACGTCCTGCCCCCGCTCCCGCAGGCGGCGGGCCACGCATTTAAGCAGCCAGGTCTTCCCCAATCCCGTGGCGCCGTGAAGCACCAGGTTTTTCTTGGGCCCGTCGGGATAGCTGTCGGCGAAGTCACGGCATTTTTCGGCAACGATGCGCATCAGGTTGCGCTGGGACATGGCGGGGTATTCCTTCAGGGGCTCCGGGGAAAAGACGCTGGGGTCGTAATTTTCAAAGGCCTCGGGGCCTTCCGCCCCCAGGGTCTCCTTCATTTCCAGCTCCCGGGCGCGGCGCTTGAAGCAGGCGCATTCCACCTTGATCCCCTCCCCGGCAAGGCCGGTGTCCCGGCAGTCGGGGCAGCGGTACACCGGGGACAGATAATCCGCTGGATAGCCCGCGTTTTCCAGGGCCTGACGGATGCGGGCGTTGAATTCCAGCATGCCCTTTTCGGGGTCGGAGGCCGCGTCCCCCTGCAGGATGCCGCTGAGCCCCTTGAGGATCAGGGCATGACGGCCCTCCCAAAGGTCCCGGATCTCCGGGTGGGCGTCGAACACCTCCTGCCGGCGTTTTTCTTCCACCCGCAGGTCCTTTTCCCGCTGCAGGCGGTACTCTTCCATCAGGCGCTGATAAAGGTCGCTGTTCATTGATGATCCTCCAAGCCGTTTTCCCGGGCCGCAAGCAGGGCCTCACGGATGATGTCGTCGGATGTGGAACGCATGTCCTCCTCGCTGTAGGCCCTTTGGCTGAAGCGCTGGGCGTTGAGGACCTTCGGCGGTCTGCCCTGGGGTTCCGGGGGCTTTTCCCTGGCGGCTTCCTCCGGGGTGGTGACGCCGCTGTGCTTCCACCGGTCGAGGATGGAATCCATGTAGGCGATCTTGTTGCCGGTGATCCCGAAGGCCCTTTGGGCCGCCAGGGTCAGCATATCCATGCCAAAGCCGGCCTCCCGCCATTTGGCGTACCAGTTCCGGTCCGCCTGGGTGATCCTTCCGGGCCGGCCGCAGGTTTCAAAGAGGACCCGCAGATCGGCCCCGGCTGCCCGGAAGCGCTCCAGGTATTGGGTGACGGCCTCTTCGGTGGTCAGCCCCTTCTCCTCCCAGGAGGAGAGCAGCATCGTCAGTTCCTCCGTACCGCCGCCGGCCCGGGCGCATTCCTGGGAGGCGGCCTTCAATACGGCGTGGGGGAAGGTCTTGCGCCATTCCCGGTACAAATTGAGGGCCACCTGGCGGGAGACCGCCGGGCGCAGGGGGCCGCAGATCTCAAAGGCCCGCTCGCCCTCGTCCTTCTGGGACTTCAGATGCTCCTCAAGCCCGGCGGCAGTGCGGCTGGTGGTCCGTTTGCCGATGCCGGCGAGAATGCCGTCCAGATAGGCGAAGGTGGGCTCCCCGCGGGTGGTTTCCTTCGTGGCTTCCAGGATGGCGTCGTGGCTGTATTTCCATTCCTCGCGCCATTTGCGGTAAAGCTCGATCTCGGCGTCGCTGGCAAGCCGTCCCCGCCTGCCCAGGGCCCGGAGCACGCTTTCGGCGCCCTTCCTAAGGCTCAGGTCGTTTTTCAGCCAGCCCTCCGCGTCCTCGGCGGACCGGACACCGCTCTGCCGCATTTCCGTGGCGGTTTTTTCCGCCTTGCGGAAGGAAAACTGGGGTCCGGAGACCGCGATCAGGTGGTTGATCAGCATCAGCACCGCTTCCTGGCTCAGCCCCAGGTCCTGCACCCATTCCCAGGCCTGGGCGATCTCCGGCGGACGCACCTTGCGGCGGTCGCCGAAGGCGGCGTAGACGGATTCGGCGAAATCCACATAGGAATCGTCCGCCTTGAAGCCCGTACCGCTGTTGCGGCGCTCCAGGGGGGAATGGAACACATAGACGGGCGGGGTGCTTGTGCGCAGCGTGACCAGCCCTCGGCGTTCCCAATAGCGCAGAGCGCTTTCCACCTCGGCCTTTTCCATTTCCATTTCCGCGGCGGCGTCCTCCAGGGTGAAGCCCTCCTGGACGCCGGGACGGGTGCTGCGGTACAGGCCCCACAGGTAGACCTTGACCTGGTCTCCCTTGGCGGCGGGCAGGTAATCCCGGATAAAGAGGTTTTCAACGCTCGTCACGCCATAGATGAGGGCGTCGGCATCCATTTCAAACATGGGTCGGATCCTTTCTCCATTGGGTCATCAGTACCCCCGTCATCATCAGGGCACTGCCGAAAAGGCTGCGGGCCGTCAGGCCCTCCCCCAGCAAAAGCACGCCGGAAACCATGCTGAACACCGCTTCCAGGCTCATCACCAAGGCGGCCAGGGCCGGCGGAGCGTCCCGCTGTCCAACGGCCTGCATCAGGAAGCCAAAGCCCGTGGACAAAACGCCGCAGTACAGCATGGGACCCAGAACCGTACGCAGGGACGGCAGGGAGGGAAGGCCTGTCAGGAGCATGCCGGAAAGGTTCAGAAGGGCGGAGATGAAAAACTGGACGGTGCACAGGATCAGGGGATCGGTGAAGCGCACGAAATGGTCCGTGCACTGGATGTGGACGGTCCAGAACAGGGCCCCCAGCAGGATGGCGGCCTCGGCCGCCCCAAGGGACAACTGCTCCGAGGGGGAAACGCACAGAAGGTAGCTGCCCGTCAGGGCGGGGAGAAGAGCCAGCGCCTGGATCGGGCGTATTTTCTGCCCCAGGGCGAGGCCGCTGAGGGGCACCAGCACTACGTACAGGGAGGTGAGGAACCCGGTTTTGCCGGCCCCGGCCTCGCCGACGCCGCTCTGCTGGCCCAGGGCGGCGGCAAAGAGGGCGGTTCCCACGATCCCGCCCCGGACAAGATCCCCGGCGGTCAGGGAAAGGCGTTCCCGCCGGATCTTTGCCAGGGCAAAGGGGAGCACGCTCAGCCCTGCCAGAAGGTATTTGAAGGTGTTGAACTGGAAGGGGGTCATGCAGGCGTCCGCCACCCGCTGGAAGGACATGGAAAAGCCCCAGACAACGCTGGTCAGAAGCAGCCGAAGGAGGGCGGCGCGCTGTCTATTCATGGACCGTCCTCCGGTCCGGACGCAAAGGACCGCAAAGCAGGATCACCAGGGCGCCGAAGCCGGACATGGCAGCCTGGATCAGCCATTGACGGGTGGTGAGGGGGACCAGGTAGAACACATGCCCCCAAAGGAGCACGCACAGGAAAAAGGCCGCGGCGGACAATGTGACCACCCAGAAGCGAAGCTTCGTAAAGGGGATGCAGACGCTCAGCAGCATCACAAGGCCGGCGAAGCCGGCGGCCAGGGTGGCCATGGTGGAGCAGACCTCCGGGGAGAAGGTGCCCTCCAGCAGGGCGGCGGTCACCCCGGCTGCAGTGACCGCAAAGGCGGCTGGAAGGGCCCGTCGGAACACGGTGCGCAGAAAATCGCCCCGGATGGGGGTGTAATTGGGCTCAAAGGCCAGGAAAAAAGAGGGAATGCCCACCGTCAGGGAGGAGATGAGGGAGAGCTGAATGGGCCTGAAGGGATAGGTGGCGGGCAGGAAGAGCATCACAAGGCTCAGCGCGAAGGAATACAGGGTTTTGACCAGGAAGAGGGAAGCCGTCCGGCCGATGTTGTTGATGACCCGCCGGCCCTCGCCCACCACCTGGGGCAGGGTGGAATAGTCGTCGCTGAGCATGGTCAGCTGGGCTGCGCGGCGGGCCGCGTCGCTGCCGGACCCCATGGCGATGGAGCAGTCGGCGGCTTTCATGGCGGGGATATCGTTGACGCCGTCCCCGGTCATGGCCACCGTGCGGCCCGCGGCCTGCAGGGCCTCCACCAGGAGGCATTTGCCCTGGGGGGTCACGCGGCCGAAAACGGTGTTGGCCTCCGCCAGGGCCCGTACCTCCTCCTTGGGGGTGTCGGGGCCAAGGAAGGAAACGTCGGCGCAACGATCCGCCCCGGGGACGCCGACCCGTTTGGCGATGGCGGAAACGGTGCGGGGGTCGTCCCCGCTGAGGATCTTGATCTGAACGTGCTGGGACTCAAAGTAGCGCAGGGTCTCCTCACAGCCGGGACGGATCTCGTCCCGCAGCAAAAGAAAGCCCATGAGGCGTTCGATGCCGGGCAGCTTCCGGTCCCGGATGGTGCCGCCGCAGCGCACAAGGCACAGTACCCGAAGGCCCCCGGAGGACCAGGCGTCGCACTTTTCCCTCAGGGCAGGGGTAAACAATTCCCCCAGCAGGAAGGAAGGGGCGCCGGCGGCGTAAGTCACCCCGTCCGCGAAGGACGCAGCGCTGTATTTCCTTTCCGAGGAGAAGGGAAGGGAGGCCACGGGTGTCTCCGTCCCCGCGGGGAAGGCAAGGCTCACCGCCGTCATGGTGGGCCCGGAAGTATCCACCCCGCCGAGAAACCGGGAAAGCGCCCGGGCGATCTCCTCCCGGCCGCATTCCTGGGGCACGACCTCCTCCAGCGTCATTTTTCCGCTGGTCAGGGTGCCGGTTTTGTCCAGACAAAGGGTATCCACCCGGGCCAGGGACTCAATGGAGTATAGTTCCCGGACCATGGTCCCCTTCCGGCTCAGCTTCATGACGCCGGCCATCAGGGCGGTGGAGGTCAGCAGGATCAGTCCTTCGGGCAGCATGCCGATCATGGCGGCCACGGCGGAGGGGACCGCCCCCTGCAGGGGCACATGACGGACGGCGTACAGCCGGTAGAACAGGGCCGCGCCGATGGGGAGCATCAGGTAGGAGGCGATGCGTACCAGCCGCTTCATGTCGTGCATCAGGCGGGACCGGGGCGGACGGACGCGTTTGGCGATCTTCTGGAGCCGGCTGACGTAGCTTTCCTCGCCCACGAAGACCAATTGGCAGGTAAAGCGTCCCTCGGAAATGTAGCTGCCGCTCAGAAGCAGGCTCCCTGCCTCCTTGGGCACGGCCCGGCTTTCACCGGTGATCAGGCTTTCGTTGGCGGCGCCGATCCCATCCACCACCAGCGCGTCGGCGGGGACCTGATCCCCGGCGCGCAGGATCACAAGGTCCCCCTCCACGAGGCGGCCGGCCTTTTCCTGACGGGGTTCCCCGTCCCGGAGGACCTGCACGGGGCTTTCGCTGAGCAGCTGCATTTTGCGTATGGTGCGCCGGGTGCGGATCTCCTGCACCGTGCCGATGAGGGCGTTGCTGATGACGACCCCCATGAACAGCAGGTTCCGGTAGGCGCCCACCCAGATGAGCGCCGCGGCGAGGCAGCAGTTGAGCAGGTTAAAAAGCGTAAACAGGTTCCCAAAGAGCACCTGCAGAAAAGATTTTCCCGGGTCGGCGCCGTGCTGGTTGCCTTTGCCCTGCCGGCGCCTTTCCTCGGCTTCCGCGCTTGTCAGTCCGGCGGGCGGGGTGCGGACAAGGTTCTCGGGCAGGACGGGCAGCTTCAGGGGCGCGTGTGGATCCGATGCCATGTTATCCCTCGCTTCCTTGAAGTGAAAAACGCCGGATCAATTCGTCCTCGGACAGGACGGGAACGCCCAGCTCCGCCGCCTTTTTGTTTTTCGCGGATCCCGACGAGCGGTCGTTGTTGATCAGATAATCGGTTTTTTTCGTAACGCTGCCGGTGACCTTGCCCCCCTGGGCTTCGATGAGGGCCTTGAGGGCGGCCCGGTTCCGGAAGCGGGTGACCTCGCCGGTGATGACGAACACAAGCCCCTGACAGAGGGTCCCGGCGGGGGTTTTGTCCGTCTCCGAAACATGGACCTCCGCAAGGAGCCGCCGGAAGGCCGCGTCCTGGCTGTCGTCCCGGAACCAGCGGACGACGGCCGCGGATTTCTCCGGGCCGATGCCGTCAATGGAGGCGAACACGTCCTCCCCGTTCCCTTCCCGGGAAAGGGTCCGGATCTCCTCCAGGGAGTGACGGGACAGGAGCAGCTTTGCGACCTCCGGGCCGCAAAGGGGGATGTTCAGGGCGTACAGCAGTTTTTTCCCGGCCACGTCCCGGCTTTTTTCGACGCTGGACAAAAGATTGGAGACGGATCTTTCCCCGAAGCCCTCCAGCTCCCGGATGCGGTCGGCGTGGGCGGAAAGATGGTACAGATCCGCGTATTCCTTTACAAGGCCCAGGTTGATCAGCCGCACCAAGGTCTGGGTGGAGAGCCCGTCGATGTTCATCCCGGGCTTGGAGACAAAACGGGCGAACCGGCGGATCTGCCGGGCCGGGCAGGAGGCGTTCAGGCAGTGCAGCGTCTCCGCGCCGCTTGCGGAAAGCCGGAGCGAGACCTCCCCGCCGCAGACGGGACAGGCCGCGGGGACGGTGAAGTCCCCCTGCTTTTCAAGGACGCCGATCACCTTGGGGATGATTTTGTTGGCCTTGATGACCCGGATGCGGGTGCCGGCCCCCCCAAGGCCCAGCCTGCGGCATTCGGAAATGTTGTGCAAAGTGGAGCGGGTGACGGTCGTTCCCTCCAGGCGCACCGGACGGAAGACCGCTACCGGAGTAATTGCGGAGGCGGCGCAGGACCACTCCACGCGCTCGAGCACCGTATCCGCGCTTTCGTCGGCCCATTTGAAGGCGAGGCCGGCGCGGGTCATGTGGTGCCCGGTCACGGACCCGCCGGAAGCGTATACCGTGTCGTCGTAGGTGATGACCAGGCCGTCCACCGGGTAGGGGGACAGGCCCTTGTCTGCCCGGTCGGACCAGCGGGAAATGACCTGCGGCAGCATGTCCGGGTCGGGAACGCTCTCCCGCTGGACGGTCTCAAAGCCCAGCTTGTCCAGGTAGCTTAGCCGCTGCCCCCAGCCGGGCAGGTCTCTTTCCGTATAAACCAGGGTGAAGGGGACAAAGCGGATGTGCCTGCGGCGGATCTCGTCCGTGTCCTTGAGGGAGAGGGAGCCGGAGGCCAGGTTGCGGGGATTGGCGTAATCCTCGCCGCTCTCCAGCAAAAAGGCCTCAAAATCCGCGTAGGAAATGACCGCCTCGCCCCGGATGACCAGCTTTCCCGTCTCCGCGATGCGCCGGGGGATGCCGTGCAGAGCCTCCGCGAGGGAGGTCACGTTGGCGCCGGTCACGCCGTTGCCGCGGGTCAGGAGGCGCCGGAGAAGGCCGTTTTCATAGGTGGCTACCAGCGTCAGGCCGTCCTCCTTCCAGGAGCACCAGACGGGTTTGCCTCCGGCCCATTTGACCAGCTCGCCCACGTCCTTTGTTTTGGCCAGGGAAAGGGCGGGAAACTCATGCCGTTCCTCCAGGCTGTGGGCTGGAGGGGCCTCCGAGACCCTTTGGGTGGGGCTGTCCGGGTAGATCAGGCCGCTTTCCGCCTCCAGACGGGAAAGCTCGTCAAAGGCCGCGTCCCATTCGTAATCGGTCATGATTTCTCTTTTGCCGCCGTAATAAGCCTCCGAAGCGGCGTTGAGCCGATCGATCAGCGAACGGATTCTTTCTTCCATGGGGAACCTCCTGAACAGGGCTGGCCCCCCCGCGAGCCGCGGGGGAAGCCGTCCTTCCGATTATACCATCATTCCCTCCGGCATACAATCCGGTTTTGCCGGGGCGGAGGGGAAACCCCGGCCCCCTGCCCGGACCGGAGAGGGGCGCCTTGAACGGGGAAGGATGGAAAAAGAGCGCCGGATATGGTATACTTGTCTCCCACAGGAAAGGAGGGAGCGCCATGAACGAAGCGGCCTATCAGATCCTGGCCCGGTGTATGCGGTTTGTTTTCCTTTTGCTGGGCGCTCTCGTCTTTCTTTTGGGCCTGAGGATGATGGCCCGGGAAAAAGGCCGCTGGCGGAAGGAAAAAAAGCAGCTGCCGGACGCAGGCTTCATCGGGGAAATCGTGGACGAGGACAGCATGAAGGCCTCCGCGCTGCCCCATCAGGGCTGCATCGGCGCATCTTCCCGGTGCGACGTGAAAGTATCGGGCAGAGAGGTGCGGGGCAGGCATACGGATTTCCTGTTTGTGGAGGGCAGGGGCCTTCGGATCACGCCGCGTCGAGGCGCAGCGGTGATGCTGGACGGGAAAAGGATCGGGCGCAGCGGCTATGCCCTTCACGGGAGCCGGCTGAGCATCGGCGCCTGCACCCTCCGGGTACGCCTGTTCGCGGGACTGAAGGTCCCGGAGCGCGGCCTTTCGGGCCTGGAGGACGGCGCGGGGGAAGCGGATCCACTGAAGCAGCTTGGAGACGGAGAGGCGGAGGACTGGACGGAAATGGTGCCGCTGCCCACGGACCATGTGGAGGGGGAGGAGGACTACCTACCCCCCTTCGGGGAGGAAGCGGATGCGCCGGCGGGGCCTTACGGCAGAAAGGACAGGGGGAGACAGCGTGAGGAAGAATAAGGACTCCGGCGCGCCCCGGAGGATCGGAGGGGACGAACGGAAGCACTCTTCCGGCGGGATCCTGCCGTTGGTGGAGGCATTCGATGTTCTCTCGTTCCTGCTTCTTTTTTTGAAAACGGGGTCCTTCGCGGCCCTGGGCATGGCCGTTGCGGTCCCCTGCGCGCTGGGACTTTTGTACCGTCTGATGCGCAGACGATTCTATGCCGACGGTTTGCTTCTGGCGCTGACGGCGTTTCTCTGCTCCCTGGGGCTCCTTCTTCAGTTCCGTTTTGACGAGGGGCGGGGCTGGAACCAGGCGCTGAGCGTCCTTCTGGGGATGGGCGCCATGGCGGCTTGCATCCTGTTTGTCCGGTTCGCAAAACGATGGACCCTTTACGCCCCCCTGATGATGCTCGGCGGCTGGGGCCTTTTGCTGCTGCCAGTGCTCTTCGGGCATGAGATCAACGGGGCCAAGGGGTGGCTGACCGTAGGGCCGGTGACCTTCCAGCCCTCGGAGGCGGTCAAGCTGGCCCACCTGTGCGTGACCGCCTACCTGCTTTCAAGAAGAAAGCTGGTGGGGGCGGGGGTGTTTTCCCTGGGCTGTTTGGCGCTGCTTCTTCTGCAGCGGGACCTGGGTACGGCGCTGCTCTATTACGGGGTGACCCTGGTGATGATGTATGTTTCCACGGGCTCCCTGGCGCTGGGGGGCATCGGGCTTGCGGCCGGCGCGGCCGGCGCGGTCTACGGCTATACCGCCTTTTCCCATGTCAAGCGCCGGGTGGCCATCTGGAGAAACCCCTGGGCGGATCCCTCCGGGGCGGGATACCAGATCGTTCAGTCCCTGATCGCCATCGCCAACGGAGGGCTTTTTGGGGTGGGCCTGGGGCTGGGCAACGCGTCGGTGATCCCCTATTATTACAATGATTTTGTTTTTTCCGTGCTGCTCAACGAGTTCGGGGGCCTTTTTGGCCTCGCGGTGCTGGGGATCTACCTGCTGATCGGGATGCGGGCGCTGATGATCGCCCGGCGGGCGGACACGGTGTTCGACGCCCTTCTGGCGGTGGGCTGCGGGGTCCAGATGTGCCTGCAGACCTTCGTCATCGTGGGCGGGAACATCAAGCTGATCCCGCTGACGGGCGTGACGCTGCCGCTGCTGAGCTACGGGGGGACCTCCATGATCTCAAGCCTGTGCGTCCTGGGTCTTTTGCAGGGGGTGGCCGCCCGCGTGGAATACGGCCTGGAGCGGGACCGGAGGCTGGCGGGCGAAGGCGGGAAATAAAGCATTTGGGAAAGGAGGAGGACCGTGAAGCAGATCCGGAACAACATCCTGCGGCTTGTGCCGCTCCTTACGGCGCTGTTCGTGCTGCTGGGGGTTTACGGCGGGGTCAGCCTGGCGGTGAACGGGGGACGGTGGTTTTCCTCCTCGGCCAACACCTATGTGCGGCGACTGAAAAAAACGGTCACCGAGGGGAGCGTCTTCGACCGGAAGGGGACCCTTCTTGCCTGGTCTGAGGGCGAAAAGCGCCTGTACGCGGCGGACGAGTGGACGCGGCGGGGGCTGGTGCATGTCCTTGGGGATACCGAGGGGTATGTGGCCAACGGCGTCGAAAGCTTTATGAGCTACTATTTATACGGGTTTGACCAGCCCTTTTCGGAGGAGGCCGTCCGGTATTTGCGGGGGGAACCCAAAAGGGGCGACGATGTGCACCTGACCGTGGACGCGTCTTTGTCTGCCTACATCCAGCAGCGGTTCCCCAAGGGATACCGCGGGTGCGCCGCGGTGATGAATTACCTTACCGGCGAGGTGCTGGCGCTGTGCTCCTTCCCCTCCTTTGACCCGGCCCAGGGGGCGGAGCAGGCCAAGGGCGCCTGGGGGCAGCCCTTCTTCAACCGGGCCCTGCAGGGATTGTATGCCCCCGGTTCCACCTTCAAGATCGTCACCCTCGCCGCCGCGCTCAGGAACCTGGAAAACGCCATGGAGCGGGAATGGATCTGTACGGGGCAGCTGACGCTGAACGATCACCTGATCACTGACGCGGGCACGGACCTTGCAAGACAGGTCTATGTCCGGCACGGGACGCTGGATTTGAGAAGGGCCTTCGCGGTTTCCTGCAATAACACCTTTGCCATGACTGCGGTGGAGGTGGGGGACGCGAACCTGAAAAAAACGGCGGAGGACTTTGCCGTTGGGGTCAATTTCCTGTTTCCGGACCTGGTGGTGGAAAATTCCTCCTATCCGGACAAAAACCGGACCGAGCGGGAGATCGCCATGACCGGCATCGGGCAGAGCGCGCTGCAGGTGACGCCCATGCACATGCTTTTGATCGCCGCCTCCATCGCCAATGACGGGGTCATGATGGAGCCGACGCTGCTACAGGCGGTGGTCCGCCCCGGGGGGGACACGGTCCGGAAGATGGAAAGCAGGGCGTTCAGAAGGACCGTGGACGCCGAAACGGCCGCTGTGATCCGCCGCTGCATGCGGGAAGCGGTGGTGAACGGCACCGGGAGCGGCGCCGGGGTAAATGGACTGAAGGTCTGCGGGAAAACCGGCAGCGCCGAGATCGACGGCCAGAAAAACACCAACGCCTGGTTCGTCGGGTTTCTGGAGGAGGCCGGAGCTCCTTATGCCGTCTGTGTCCTGGTGGAGGACGCGGGGGGCGGCGGGACCGCCGCGGCGCCTGTGGCGGGGGACATTTTCCGCTTTCTGACGGGGAACCCGTAGCCCTCTTGCCCGGCATGGTATAATGGAAAAGATCCGGGGGGGACAGCCCCGGAACCAAATCAATCGGGGGAAAACAGATTTTTGATGCAGGATAGGATCATTGTAAGAGGCGCCAGACAGCACAACCTGAAAAACGTGGACCTGGAGGTGCCCAGGAACCAGCTGGTGGTTTTTACGGGGCTTTCCGGCTCCGGCAAATCCTCCCTGGCGTTTGATACCATCTATGCCGAAGGACAGCGGCGCTATGTGGAAAGCATGTCCAGCTACGCCAGGCAGTTCCTTGGGCAGATGGACAAGCCGGACGTGGACTCCATCGAGGGCCTTTCTCCGGCCATTTCCATCGACCAGAAGACCACGGCGCGCAATCCCCGCTCCACCGTGGGGACGGTGACGGAGGTGTATGATCACCTGCGGCTGATGTACGCCCGGGTGGGGATGCCCCACTGCCCCAACTGCGGCAGGGAGATCCGCCGGCAGACCGTGGACGAAATGACCGACGCCATCCTTTCCATGGGGGAGGGGACAAGGCTGATGATCCTTTCCCCGGTGGTCCGGGGGAAAAAGGGGACCCAGCAGAAGGTCATGGAGGACGCCCGGAAAAACGGGTATGCCCGCATCCGCGCGGACGGGGAGGTCTACGACCTGGACGATCCGCCGGAACTGGACAAAATGAAGAAGCACAACCTGGACATCGTGGTGGACCGCCTGGTGATCCGGGAAGGCATCCTTCAGCGCCTGACGGATTCCCTGGAGACCGCCCTGAGGCAGTCGGGAGGACTCGCGGTCTGCTTGGACGTTTCCTCGAACCGGGAGACGATGTTCTCCCAGAATTACGCCTGCCCGGAGTGCGGCATCAACATCGAGGAGCTTTCCCCGCGGATGTTTTCCTTCAACTCGCCCTTCGGGGCCTGTCCGGCCTGCTCGGGCCTGGGGGAAAGGATGCGGGTCAGCGAGGACCGGGTGGTCCCGGACGAGACCCTCAGCCTGAACGGCGGGGCCATCTCCTGCATGGGCTGGAACAGCGGGGAGAAGGATTCCACCGCCCACCAGATGTTCGCCGCCCTGGCGGAGGAATACGGCTTCTCGATGGATACGCCCTTTGAAACGCTGCCGGAAAAGGCCAGGCAGGTGGTCCTGTACGGGACGGGGGGCAAAAAAATCACCATCCGCTTTGGCAGCGGCTCCGCCGCGGGAAAGTACCAGACGGATTTTGAGGGGGTCATTCCCTCCCTGGAGCGGCGCTACCGGGAGACCGCCAGCGAGGGGATGCGGGAAATGTACGAGATGTACATGACCAGCGAGCCCTGCCCCGACTGCCGGGGGCGGAGGCTGCGCAGGGAATCCCTGGCGGTCACCGTGGGCGGGAAGAACATCGCCGAAGTCTGTGAAATGAATATCCGGGACTGTCAGGCCTTCGTCAACGGCCTGACCTTGTCCCCCAATCAGAAGGCGGTGGCGGATCAGATCCTGCGGGAGATGAACGCGAAACTGGGATTCCTCAGGAACGTGGGCCTGGAATACCTGACGCTGAGCCGCGGGGCGGCTACCCTGTCCGGGGGCGAGGCCCAGCGCATCCGTCTGGCCAGTCAGATTGGCAGCGGCCTGACGGGGGTGCTGTACGTATTGGACGAGCCCTCCATTGGCCTGCACCAGCGGGACAACCGGAAGCTGCTGGATACCCTCAGGAGCCTGAGGGACCTGGGGAACACCCTGATCGTGGTGGAGCACGACGAGGAGACCCTGCGGGCGGCGGATTATCTGGTGGACATCGGGCCGGGGGCCGGGGAGCACGGCGGCCGGGTCGTTGCCTATGGGACGGCGGAGGATGTCATGGCCTGCCCGGAAAGCATTACCGGCGCGTACCTGAGCGGCCGAAAAACCATCCCGGTCCCGGCCCGGCGGCGTGTCCCCAAAGGCTTTCTGACCGTCCGGGGCGCCAGGGAGCACAACCTGAAAAACATCGATGTGCGCTTCCCCCTGGGGGTCATGTGCTGCGTCACCGGGGTCTCGGGCAGCGGAAAATCCAGCCTGGTCAACGCCATCCTCTACGGCCACCTGGCCCACGCCCTGAACCGGGCCCATCCAAGGAGGGCGGAGTACGACCGGGTGGAGGGGACGGAACAGCTGGACAAGGTCATCGCCATCGACCAGAGCCCCATCGGCCGGACCCCCAGGAGCAACCCCGCCACCTACACCGGGCTGTTCGACCTGATCCGCCAGGTGTTTGCCCAGACGCCGGAGGCGAAGGTGCGTGGTTACAGGGAAAACCGCTTTTCCTTCAACGTCAAGGGCGGGCGGTGCGAGGCTTGTTCCGGGGACGGCGTGATCCGCATCGAAATGAATTTCCTGCCGGACCTGTATGTGCCCTGCGAGGTGTGCGGGGGAAAACGCTACAACCGGGAGACCCTGGAGGTCCGCTACCGGGGGAAAACCATTGCGGACGTGCTGGACATGACCGTCGAGGAGGCCATGGAGCTGTTTGAGAACCATCCCCGGATCATGACCCGCCTGCGTACCCTGTATGACGTGGGCCTTGGCTACATGCGCCTGGGGCAGAGCAGCACCACCCTGTCCGGCGGCGAGGCCCAGCGGGTGAAGCTGGCGACGGAACTGTCCAGGCGGGCCACAGGGCGGACGATGATCCTTCTGGACGAACCCACCACCGGCCTGCACGTGGACGATGTCAGCCGCCTGTGCGGCGTACTGCAGCGCCTGACGGACGCGGGGAACACGGTGCTGATCATCGAGCACAACCTGGACATCATCAAGACCGCGGATTACCTGATCGACCTGGGCCCGGAAGGCGGGGAAAAGGGCGGCACCGTCGTGGCCGAGGGGACGCCGGAAGAGGTTTGCCATGTGAGGGAGAGTTATACCGGGCAGTTCCTGGCGCCGATCCTGAAGAAGGGGCGGGGCTGAAATGGGACAGGAAGCGCCCCGGGAGGGACGGGTCCTTTTCGGGACCGCCGGGAACAGCCGAAGCTTTTACGCCTCCGGATGCAAAACCAGTCTGGAGGCCCCCTCCTTCCTCCGGAAACGGGGCCTGGATGTGTATGAGCTGGCCTTCGGAAGAGGGATCTGGCTGCAGGAGAAGGATCACGCCGCCTTCCGCGCGGAGGCGGAAAAGAATCACGTCACCCTCTCGGTCCACGCGCCTTATTTCATCAACCTGGCCAATCCGGACCGGGAAAAGATCCTTCGTTCCTTCGGATACCTTCTCGGGGCTGTCCGCGCGGCTGACGGCATCGGCGCGGCGGAAGTGGTGGTGCACGTCGGAAGCGGTATGAGACAGGAGCGGGGGGAGGCGCTGCGCCATGTCAGGGAGAACCTGTCGGAGGCCCTGACGCGCATGGCGGAGGAGGGCCTGTCCGGGGTGGCGCTTTGCCCGGAAACCATGGGCAAACCGGGGCAGATCGGAGACCTGGAAGAGATCCTGTCCCTTTGCGAGGGGGACGAAAGGCTTTTGCCCTGTGTGGATTTTGCCCATCTGCACGCCCTGTCGCGGGGAGGGTTGGACAGCCGGGAGGCCTTTGCCCGGGTGCTGGACACCCTGGAGCGGCGGCTGGGGAAGGAGCGCGCTCAAAGGACGCACATGCATTTTTCAGCCATCCAGTACGGCGGCGCCGGGGAGATCCGGCACCTCACCTTCGGGGAGGCCGGGGGAGGCCCGCGGTTTGAGCTGCTGTCGCCGGAGCTGGCGGAAAGAGGCTTTCGCGGTTTGCTCATCTGTGAATGCGCCGGCACCCAGGCGGAGGACGCGAAAGCCATGCAGGACCGGTATGAGGCGGACCTCGCCCGGATTCGGGCGGGAAACCTGATGGAAAGGACGAAACAGCATGCAGGAAGACAGGAAGATGGAACCCCTGGAGCAGAAACCGCTGCAGACCCGGGAGGAAGCACGTCCCCTGACCTTTGAGCGCGTGGGGGAGGATGCCCTGAGCGTGCTGGGGGATGAGACCCTTTCCGCCCGGGAGGAAAGCAGGAAAGGGGCGGAGGGGGGAAAAACCTACCGGCAGCTGGTGTCCAGATACAAAAAAAGGCAGCACGATACCCTGGTGGACACGGTGACCACCGGCCTGAGCTACGCCGACGAAGTGGTGGTGGACCTGGGGCTGCTGGAGGATACGGGCCTTCTGGGGGAGATGGCCGAAACCATCACCGGGGCGCTGCCCTTCGCGGTGATCGCCGTGACCGAACAGGCGAAGGTCATCATGGGCAAAAAAACCCAAAAAGAGGCCGTCAAGAACACGGTCTACCGCATGGTGAAAACCGGCGCCGCCATGGGCGCGGGCGCCCTGGCGGGCGCTGTGGCGGGATTGCCCGCGGCCATCCCCGCCGCCATCGGCGTGCGGGCGCTGCTGGACCAGCACAAGAGCAGGGCGATGCTGGGCAGCCGGATCCTGGGAAGGACCCGGCGGCTGTCGGCCCTGAAGGAGAAAATGAGCCTGAAAAAACAGGTGGAGGACCTGACCCTCGGAACGGGGGAAAAGGACGGCTCCGCCTCCAAAGAAACCTGAGAAGCCTTCAGGCTTGCTACAGAAAGGCTTGACAATCCCGGAAATGACGGTATACTGGTAGAAGGCTCCCTTCGGAGCCCAGAAAGCGTTTAGAAGAGCATTTTAGGAGGTTTTTGTTTATGAACAAGTCCGAACTCGTTGCCGCCATCGCCAATAAATGCGGAGTGACCAAGAAGGATACCGAAGATGTGATCAATACCTTCATGGACGTAGTCAAGGACACCCTGAAGGCCGGCGAAAAGGTCCAGCTGATCGGCTTTGGCACCTTTGAGTGCAAGGAATACGCCGCCCGCAAGGGCCGCAACCCCCAGACCGGCGAGGCCATTGAGATCGCCGCCCGCAAAGCGCCGGATTTCGCCGCCGGCAAAGCCCTGAAGGACGCCATCAACGAGTAAGCGAACTCCCTGGAATAAAGGACGTTTTCGTCCGTGCCCGCCGTATCCCCGGATGCGGCGGGCGTTTTTGAACCGCTCCGGGGGAAGAGGAGAGGACCGGAAATGAGGCTGGACAAATACCTGAAGGTTTCAAGGATCATCAAACGCCGCACAGTGGCCAAGGAGGCCTGCGACGGGGGCCGTGTCAGCGTGGGCGGCCGGGTGGCCAAGGCCGGCACCCTGGTGAAAGAAGGGGATGAACTGGAAATCCGCTTTGGCAGCCGGGTGGGGCGCTACAGGATCACCGATGTGCGGGAGGTGGTGCGCAAGGAAGAGGCCTCCGCCATGTATGAGGTGATCGAGGAGGACCCGGAAACCGCAAAGGAACGGGCATGAGGAGAAAAGGAACTGAAGACTGAAGAATAAAAAAGAAGGACGGCTTTCCGGCCGGACACAAAAAAGAAAGGGACGTCTCCTTCGACGCCCTCCCTGCGGTCCGAAGCATCGGACCGCTTTTTGTATTTTTAAGGATTAAGTCTTCAGTTTTCAGTTCTAAATGTTCTTACAGTGCCGCGGCGATGCGGCTGGCCAGGGCGACGTTGTTGAGCACCAGGTGAATGTTGCTTTCCAGGCTGTCCCCGCCGGTGAGCTCACACACCCTTGCCAGCAGGAAGGGGGTGATCTCCTTGCCGTGGACGCCCTGCTGGTCCGCCTCCCGGAGGGCCTGCTCGATGGCGCCGTCGATCACATCCTTGGGCATGGCGTATTCCTCCGGAATGGGATTGGTGATCAGCATGCCGCCCTGGAAGCCCAGGGCCCGCTGGGCGCGGAGGATCGCGGCCAGTTCCTTGGGCGTATCCACACGGTAATCCACCTTCAATCCGGAGTGGGGGGTGTAAAAGCAGGGAAGCTCCTGGGTGCCGTAGCCCAGCACCGGGACCCCCAGGGTCTCCAGGTATTCCAGGGTCAGTTTCAGGTCCAGAATGGCCTTGGCGCCCGCACAGACCACCGCTACGGGGGTGTGGGCCAGTTCCTGCAGGTCCGCGGAGATGTCCATGGTCTTTTCGGCCCCGCGGTGCACCCCGCCGATGCCGCCAGTGGCGAAGACCCGGATCCCCGCCATGGCCGCCACGATCATGGTGGCGGCCACGGTGGTGGCGCCGTCCATGCCCCTGGCGCAGAGGATGGGCAGATCCCTGCGGCTCGCTTTGGTGACCCGGGTGCCTTCCCGGCCCAGATGATCGATCTGATCCTCCGTCAGGCCGGCGCAGAGCTTTCCGCCCAGAATGGCAATGGTGGCGGGCTCTGCGCCGTTGTCACGGGCGCATTTCTCGCAGGCCAGGGCGGTCTCCACATTCTGGGGATAGGGCATGCCGTGGGAGATGATGGTGCTCTCCAGCGCGATGACGGGCCGGCCGGCCTCCAGGGCCTCCCTGACCCGGGGGGAGAGGGAAAGATACGGATTTGATGGGATCATGGGGATTCCTCCTGTCTGTACGGCGGAAAGGCTCCGCCGGTCGATGGTGTTTTGTTCGCGGGAAAACGGACGGTCAAAGCCCTGCCTCCAGGAGGGCTTCCTTCCTGCGGACCATTTCGTCGGTCCGCTGGATGTAGTGGTCAATGTCGGACACGTTGGGGGCCCGCAGGATTTTGCCGGTGGCGGTGTTCACCCGTTTGGAGATGCCTCCAGCCCCCAGGGCCAGCACGTCCGCGGTCTCCTCCATCATGCCGATGTTGTACAGGCTCTCCCTGCGCGGCAGGGCATACCCCACGTTTTCCAGATTGCCGGCCATGTATTTCTGCCGGTACAGGTAGTAGGGCCGCATGCCTCTGGATTGGGCCTCCCGGCGCCCAAAGCGGACCATGTCGGCCACCATGGCGCCGTCTGGCAGGCACGCCTCCCAGAGATGCAGGAGACTGGCGTGCTTGATGCAAAGGGTGTGCACGGTCATGCTCTCCGGGGCGAGGCTGCGGGTCCATTGGAGGGTTTCCAGGAACATGTCCAGGGTCTCCCCGGGGAGGCCGGCGATCAGGTCCATGTTGATGTCGTCAAAGCCCATCTCCCGGGCAAGACGGTAAGCCTCCTCGGTCTGGGCGACGGTGTGCCTGCGGCCGATCAGGCGCAGGGTCTCGTCGTGGCCGGTCTGGGGGTTGATGGAGATCCTTTGGATTCCGGCCTCCTTCATGGCCTCGAGCTTGCCCCGGTCGATGGTATCCGGGCGCCCGGCCTCCACGGTTTTTTCACTGCACCTTTCCAAAAGAGGCTTTAATTCCTCCAGAACCTCCCTGAAGAGGGGCTCCGGCAGGCTGGTGGGGGTGCCGCCCCCCATGTAAAAGGCCCGGGGGCGCAGATGCCGGGCGTCGACAAGGTCCGTCACGCGGCGGATCTCATACCGGAGGGCATCGGTATAGGGGCGCAATTGGGCCCCCTTGCCCACTTCCCCGGACAGGAAGGAGCAGTAGGCGCACCGGCTGACACAGAAGGGAATGCCGCAGTACAGGTCGATCTCCCCGGCTTGCTGGGCGGACAGGGAGCGCTGGGTCAGCACCGTTTCGGCCAGCAGGGAGGCCTTCTCCCCGGTCACGGAGAATTCCCGCTGCATCTCCTCCTCCGCTTCCTTCAGGGAAAGCCCCCGGTCCAGGGCCATGTACATCAGCCGGGTGGGCCGGATACCGGTCAGGCTGCCCCAGGGAGGCGTCATGCCGAAGGCCTGAAGGCACACGTCAAAGACTGCCTGCTTGACAAGGCGCTTGTGCAGGCGCTTTTCCTCCAGGGGGGTCGCCCCGTGCCCGCCCGTCCTTTGGGCGGTCCACTCCTGGGGCGGAAGGGACAGGCGGACCCGGACGAGCCGTTCAGGCCCGTCCTGCTCGTTATGGGTCAGAACCGCCTCCGGATCCTCCGGGGAAAGGACGGCATCGGATCCCAGAAAGATCCGGATGACGTCCATGATGTCGTTTGAAAAGGCGGGGCAGGGTGTATCGACACGGAAATGCATGGGACCTCCAAAATGATGTCAGACAGGACTTTCGCTCGGCCAGGGCAGGCCCCAGAAACGCCTTTCGGCGGCCAGGGTGGTCTTCTCCCCATGGCCGGGGAAGACCTCGGCGTCCGCTTCCAGGGTCAAAAGGGTGCGGATGGACCGAAACAGGGCGGCCTCGTCCCCGCCGGGCAGGTCGGTCCGCCCATAGCCGCGGAAAAACAGCGTGTCTCCGCAGAAAAGGCGCTGTCCGATCCGGTAGGTGACTCCGCCCGGGGTATGGCCGGGACAGGCGAGGACCTGTACGGGCACGGAAAACCCCTCAAAGCGCAGCGCTTCGCCGCCGTGGAGCAGGCGGGGTTCACAAAGGTGCGTACTCCTGTCGCCGGTCAGGAACCCGGCGCTGAGGGTGGGATTCCGCAGCATGGGCGCGTCCGACGCGCCCAGATACACCGGGCAGTCCCCAAAGAGATCCAGGGCGCCGGTATGGTCAAAATGTCCGTGGGTCAGCAGGACGGCGCGGACAAGGCGGCCGTCCAGGGCGGAAAGGATCTTCTCCCCGTCCCCGCCCGGATCGATGACCAGGACGCTCCGGGGATCCAGGTCCCCGGGCACAAGATAGCACTGGGTGGCAAGCATGCCAACGGTCAGGCGTTCCATGGTCCCTCCGTCAGAAGGTTTTGCGGGAATCCAGCAGCAAGGTCACGGGGCCGTCGTTGACCAGGGAGACGGCCATATGGGTGCGGAACACCCCTTTTTCAACCGGGACACCGGCATTTTCCATCTCAAGGCAGGTCTTTTCGTACAGACGGTCCGCTTCCTCCGGCCGCTCGGCCCGGATATAGGCGGGACGGTTCTGGCCCCGGGCATCCCCCAGAAGGGTGAACTGGCTGACGCACAGCACGCTGCCGCCCACGTCCCGGACGCTCAGGTTCATTTTGCCGTTTTCGTCGTCGAAGATCCGCAGCTTGCAGATCTTGGCGGCCATGTACTGGGCGTCCCGGTCCGTGTCCCCGGTCTCCACCCCCAAAAGGACCAGAAGCCCCGCGCCGATCCGCCCGCTTTCCACCCCGCCGCTGGTGACGCTGGCCTGGGTGACCCGCTGAACTACCGCTCTCATGTTTCCTTCTTTCCGCCGCCCCCGGGGGCGGCAAAGGCCTTACAGGGCGCTGAGGGCCCTGAGTTTTTCCTCCTGTTCCTTCATGAACAGGGCGTCGATGATCTCGTCCAGATCCCCGTCCAGAACGGCTTCCAGTTTGTACAGGGTCAGGTTGACCCGGTGGTCCGTGACCCGGCCCTGGGGGAAATTGTAAGTGCGGATGCGCTCGTTCCTTTCCCCGCTGCCGACCTGGCTGCGCCGGTCCTGGGCGTAGGAGGCGTCCTTCTGCCCCTGGAGCAGGTCATACAGGCGGCTGCGCAGCACCCGGAAGGCCTTTTCCTTGTTTTTCAGCTGGCTCTTTTCATCCTGGCAGGTGACCACCAGGCCCGTGGGAAGATGGGTGAGACGGACGGCGGAATCGGTCCGGTTGATATACTGTCCGCCGTGGCCGCTGGCCCGGTAGGTATCGATGCGTACGTCCTCCGGGCGGATCTCGGCGTCCACCTCCTCGGCTTCCGGAAGCACCGCGACGGTGGCGGTGGAGGTATGGATGCGCCCACCGGCCTCGGTGATGGGCACCCGCTGGATGCGGTGAACGCCGCTTTCGAATTTCAGCCGGCTGAAGGCCCCGGCGCCGGAGATCATGACCACGGCCTCCTTGACCCCGCCCAGCTCCGTATCGGAAACGCTCAGCGGTTCAAAACGCATGCGGGACCGTTCGGCGTAGCGCTGGTACATTCTCAGCAGCAGGGCGGCGAACAGGGCGGCTTCCTCGCCCCCGGCGGCGGGCCGGACTTCGAGGATCACGTTCCGGCTGTCGTTGGGATCCCGGGGGATCAGCATCAGCTTCATCTGCATAAGCCGCTCTTCGGTCTCCTGCCGGAGGGCTTTCAGTTCCTCCTCGGCCATTTCCTTCAGGTCCGGATCGGAGAGCATTTCCTCGGTTTCCAGGCGGCGCTTTTCCAGGGCCTGCCAGGCCTGCCAGGCCTGTACCCGGGGCTCCAGGTCCGTCAATTCCCGAAGGATGGCCTGGTATTTCTTTACGTCGGCGATGACCTCCGGCTGGGCGGAGGCCACGTTCAATTCCTCATACCGGGCCGCGAAGGCTTCAAAGGCACTTTCAATCATGATAACCCTTTCCAAGCACCCCTCTGGGGTGTCCGTTGAGATCCCTGAAGGGAAGGACCCGGTCGAACCGGCCCTCCATGAGGCCCGCGAGCGCGGCGGTCTGACCGTCTCCGCATTCCAGGCACAGGCTTCCGCCGGTCCGGAGGCGGCCGGGCAGCCCAAGAAGGATCCGGCGGTAAAAGACCAGGCCGTCCGGGCCGCCCTTCAGGGCGGAGGCGGGCTCAAAGAGGACCTCGGCCTGCAGATGCTTGATCTCCGCATCCGGGATGTAGGGCGGGTTGGAAACCACCAGGTCAAAGACGAGGCCGGGGGGAAGCGCGTCCCAGAGATCGCCCTGGAAAAACGTCACCTCCAGCCCGTTTTGCCGGGCATTGAGACGGGCGTAGGAGAGCGCTTCCCAGGACAGGTCGGTCGCGGTGACGCTGCACAGGGGCCGCTCCTTGCATAGGACCAGCGCCAGGGCGCCGGAACCGGTGCACAGGTCCAGAACGGCGCTGGGACGGTCCCTGTCAAGCACCGACAAGGCCTGAAGACAGACGCTTTCCGTATCCGCGCGGGGGATCAGGACCCCTTTTCCCACCCGGAGGGGCAGGGAAAAAAACCAGGCCTCTCCCAGAACGTACTGCAGGGGCTCCCTGGACAGACGCCGCCGGATGAGGCCGCGGGCCGTTTCCTCCTCCGCCGACGTGAGGGGACGGTCCTTCCGGAGAAGCAAGTTCAGCCGAGGCTCATGAAGAGCCTCGGCCAGGATCAGTTCGGCGTCCAGTTTCGGGTCGGGGATACCGGCGGCCCGGAAGGCCTGCTCGGTGTCCCGGAGGATCTGCCCCAGGATCATGCGGCGTTCCGGACATAGCCGGTCAGGCTGTCCACCTGCTGGGGGGTCAGCACGACCCAGCCCTCCGGAGTGGTTTCCCCCTCGGGAAGGTCCGTCAGGGCGGTCTTCATGGAAACGATGGCCACCTGAAGCATGTCGTCGGTGGGGGGCTGGGTGGTGAGGCGCTGCAATTGCAGCCCCGGCCAGCGGAGGATGCGGGAGATCTTCCCGTCGTGATGGGCCAGGCCCTTGAGGGTCTCATAGCTGATGCCGGCTACGCAGGGCAAAAGCAGGATGCGGCTGAGCACCCGGAGGAAATAATGGTCCCCCAGGTTGAAGCCGGTCAGCATCAGCACCAGCACATCGATGACGGAGTAGAACAGAATGGACAGAAAGAAGGTGATAAACAGGAAACTGGTGCCGCACCGGGGATGCAGGCGGCTGAAGGTACGGGCGTTTTCGGGGGTCAGGGGGCGGCCCGCCTCCTGGCAGTAGACCGTTTTGTGCTCGCTGCCGTGGTACTGGAAGGTCCTGTGCATGTCGGGGATCTTGCCGGCAAAATAGATGTACGCCACCAGGATCAGAATCCTCAGCAGGCCGGAGAACAGGTTCTTGACAAGCAGCATGCCGTTGGAGCCGTTCTTGGGGAAGAGACTGATGACGGCGTTGGGCAGAAGCACGAACAGGCCCAGGCTCAGGGCTACGGCCATCACCATGGCTACGCCCATGACGATTTTGTCGATGGATTTGCCAAAGGTTTTGCTGAGCCATTTCTCGAATTTGGTGGGTTCCTCATTCTCAAGGCCCAGCATATTGGTGGCATCGGTGAGCACCCGCATGCCCATGCCCAGCATTTGGACCATGTTGACGGAGCCGCGGATGAAGGGAAGCCCCATCCACGCGTGCTTTTTCGCGGGGGATTCGTAGGTCTCGCGCTTGACGACCACGTCGCCGTTTTCCCTGCGGACGGCCACCGCGATGGCCTCCGGGCTTTTCATCATGACGCCTTCAAGGACGGCCTGACCGCCGATGTCGGCGCGGGGGCAGGAAAAAGGTTCACTCATAGACGTTCTTTACACGCTTGCGCGCGGTTGCTCCTCTCTGTAAGGATCGTTCCTGTCTGCCGGGGCAGGACAGGGCTTTGGAAAGGGGGGATAAAAAAACAGCATGGCGCTCCGCCATGCTGTTTGGGCCTCTTACATGCCAAAGCGCTTTTTGAAGCGATCGACGCGGCCGCCGGTTTCTACGGTCTTCTGCTTGCCGGTGTAAAAAGGATGGCACTGGGAGCAGATTTCAACCTTCAGTTCGGGCTTGATCGAACCGGTCTCGAACGTCGCACCGCACACGCAGCGCACGATGGATTTGCCATACTTGGGATGGATCTTCTCTTTCATGATAATCACCTTTCTTGCGCATGCAGATGGCGGATTCATAGATGCCGTTTCCATGAGCCGCGCGGATTCATAAATGCTTCTCAATTATGAGCCGCTTTGTCAGTATAGCATGGTTCGGGAAGAAATGCAAGGCGTTTTGCGGCGGAAAAAAGCCAAACTCAAAAAAACTTGTTGATGATGGTGGTCAGGACCCAGGCGCCGCATACGATGGCCGCAAGAATGGTCACCTGTCGCAGGGTGCCGCCCCATTTTTCATTGCCCCTGGCCTTTTTGGCCTCGGCCTTTTTGACTTCGGCCAGGACGTTTTCCGCGCGCTTGAGCCGCTCCTCCGCCTTGTCCAGCCGCTCTTCCAGGGGCTGGGTCCGGTCCTTGATCTGCCCGGAAAGGTCCCTGAGTGCGTCGCGCTGCTCGTGCAGGTCCTCCTCAACATCGTCCAGGCGCTGATGAAGACGCTCCTCGCTCTCGGTCTGACGGGCCTCCAGACGGGCGCAGCGCTCGTTGAGGCGGTCCTGATCCTGGCTGAGGCCTTCGGCCACCAGGGTCATCTCGCTGGTGAATTCCTCCATCAGGGCCCCCAGGTCCTGGTTTTTGCCGCCGCCAAAGGCGCTGCCGAAGAAATCCCCGACGGATTTGATCAGGCTGCTTTTGCCCTGGGGACGCACTTCCTGGGGCTGGACGGGGGTCAGGTCCAGCTTCCGTTCCTCGCTCTGGGAGAGGTCGGTTTCCCTGGGATGGTTTTCGTTGCTCATGGATCTGTCTCCTTTCCGCGGGCGGAGGGGCCAAATGGGTTCTTTAGTCCCTGGGGGACGATTCTTTCCGCCCGGTTTCTTTGGCCGGCTTGGAGATAAAGGCGGTGACGGTGCTCTCGAAATGCGCCTTGGCCGCCTGCAGAAGCAGATCGTGGTCGTTGGGGACATGAAAGCGGATCACGGCCTGCAAAAGGTGGTTCAGCGTTTCCCCTACGGCGGGGCCGGAAAGCCCGATGGCCTGCATGTCCCGGCCGTTGACGGCCAGCTGGTCCAGCCGCCAGCAGGCGCCGCTGCTTTCCAGACGATCGATCTCGCCGAGAAGTTCCATCCCGCGGTCCGCCTGGCGGGCGATGAAGGGGGCATGGGCGCCCTGGTCCGCCATGTGAAGACGGATGAGTCCCCGGGCACTTTCCGGTCCGATCTGACTGAGAAGGACCAGCATGTCCTCCGGGGAGAAGGTTTCATCGTGACGGAGGACCAGCATATGGATCTCCTTGCGCCATTCCGCGTTCATCCCCAGGGAAAGGCAAAGCTTGTCCGCAAGGGCGGCGCCCTTGACGGGATGACCGTAAAAATGGTCCGTGCCGTTTTCGTCCCGGGTGCGGCAGGCGGGCTTCCCGATATCATGCAGGAGCCCCGCCCAGCGGAGCAGGGGCTCCGGGGGACAGAGGGCGGCGGTGCGGAGGGAATGTTCCCACACATCCCAGGAGTGGTAGATGCATTCCTGCGGACAGCCCTTCATCGGCTCAAGCTCCGGCAGGGCCTCAAACAGAAGGTCCGCGAAGTCCAGGCCGACCTTAAGAAGGTCCTTGCCCAGCAGGATGCCGGTGATCTCATGGAAGGCGCGCTCCCGGCTCAGAAGGGCGATGCCCGCTTTTTTGGCGTGGAGGGCATCGGCGGTGGCCTTTTCGATGTCAAAGCCCAGCCGGGAGGAAAACCGCAGCGCCCGAAGCAGCCGCAGGGCATCCTCCTCAAACCGGACGGCGGGGTCGCCGACGGTCCGGATCAGGCCGTTTTTCAGGTCCTGAAGGCCTCCAAAGAGGTCTGTGACCGGCGCCCCCGGGCTCCAGGCCAGGGCATTGACGGTGAAATCCCGCCGCTTCAGGTCCTCCTCCAGGTTTTTCGTAAAAGTGACATGAGAGGGATGGCGGGCATCGGCATAATCCCCCTCCCGCCGGAAGGTGGTGATCTCCATCTCCGTATCGTCCTCTGACAGGATCATGGAGCCCAGGGACTCGCAGCTGCCGTGAAGGCGCTCCTGCCCGAAGACAGCCTTCATTTCATCGGGCGTCGCATCGGTGGCGATGTCCCAATCCAGCGGTTGGCCGTTCAAAAGAAGATCCCGGATACAGCCGCCCACAAGACAGGCCTTAAAGCCTGCGTCCTGCAGGGAAAACAGCGCGTGCCGGACCGGCTGGGGGAGCGGGAAGTCCGCCGGGGTCTGAGGCGAGGCAAGAAGATGATCAAGGTCGGACAAAGGATTGAAACCTCCGAAAAGAAATGGGACCCAACCGGGAAATCCCAGAGGGCCCCTGTCCCTATCCTATCCTTTTTGGGCCTTCTTGTCAATGTGCCGTAAGAGGGGCGGGCAATGGGGGGAGGGCGAAAAACCATCGTCTCCCTTGACAAAGGAGCAAACGGCAGGGTATAATGGGACCGCTGATGCCGGTGTGATGGAATTGGCAGACGTGACGGACTCAAAATCCGTTGGGCTAATCACCCGTGTCGGTTCGAGTCCGACCACCGGCACCATTGTGAACAGGGCCGAACTTCAGTCCGCGGGGCTGAAGTCCGGCTTTTTTCGTGTGCGGGCCCGATCGTTGGGGAAAAAGGAGGACCATAGAATGAAAGCAGACATCCGCGCCCCTTTCCGTGTCCGTGCTGCGGCCTGGGGGATGCTCCTTGTCCTGCTGACGGTTTTTTTCAGCTGGCCGGCCGTGGCCATGGAGACGCCGGACACGGAGCCTGAGACGTACCCGCTGCAGACCGACCGTGCGGACGGGGAGGAACAGCCCTCCGGGGAGCCGGTTTTTGACGCGGAGGGGACCCCGGCGGCCCTGGACCGGGAGGGGGCAAGGGGGGAGCCTGCGGATGGGGAAGCGGCCCTTCCCCGGGACGGGAGCGGGCCGTACCTGCCGCCGTACCTGCCGCCGTACCTGCCGCCGCTGCTGGCGGGGGTGCTCGCGCCGCTTGTGACGGCGCTGCTCAAAAGATGGAAGGGGGAAAAGGAAAAAAAGGAAAAACTGCTGGCGGGACTGTGCCTGCTGGTTGCGGCCTGCAGGCTGCTCACCCTCCGGGACCCGCAGCCGGACGGGGGACCGCCCCTTGTCCCCTTCGGATCCTGCGGGCAGATGCTGTCGGACCCGGAGGCGGCCTTGCGCGGGCTGGAGAGCATCCTCCTTTTTGTTCCGCTGGGATTCGCGGCAGGCCTTTGCGAAAGGCACGGAGGGCGAAAGGTCCTTCTGCTGCAGGGATTTGGCGCAGGCCTTTGGATCCTGCGGTATCTGACGGGGCTTGGACGGATGGACGCGGACGGCGTCCTTGGGATCATTCTGGGCAGCCTGGCGGGCTTTGCAGCGGCACAGCTCTCTTTGGGAAACGGCGGCCGGGAGGAATCCCTTCTGATCCGCGCCGTCAGGAGGCTGGTCCGCGTCCTTTACAGGCCGCGGATCGTATACCTGGATCCCTCCGTGCGCTCAAGGCTTGCGGAGGGCGGATGCGTGGCCGTGTGCAATCACATGGCGGTCAGCGACGGACCCGTGGTGTTTGAGGCGCTGGAGGGGAGGTACCGGGCCCTGGTGGCCAAGGACTGGTATGAGAAGCCCCTGCTGCGGCCCTTCCTGAAGGCGGCGGAATGCATCCCGCTGGATCGGCAGCATCCGGGCCTGGCGTGGCTCAGAAGCGCCCGGTCAGCCCTGCGGGAGGGGAAGAACATCCTGGTGTTTCCGGAAGGAAAGGTCCGGAAAGACGGGGAGATCGGGGAATTCAAGCCGGGAACGGCGCTCCTGTGCATTCTGACCGGGGCGCCGGCCGTGCCGGTCAGCATTGCGGAGAGCTATACGGTCTTGCGTCCCGCGCGCATCGTGGTGGGAGAACTGATGGAAGCCGACCGGGACGGCGCGAAGGACGAGGCCCTTCAGAAGGCTTTCTGCGAGCGGCTCCGCGCCGCCGTCGAGCGGAACCGCAGGGCGGCGGACAGCGGGGCAAAGAAAACGGGGGAAGGTTGAAAACGGGCCGCGCATCATGTATAATAGGCTTTGGTCCGGGCGGTTTTCCCCCGGAGGCCGATGAACACAAACTCAAGCAAAAATGCAAGGAAGGGTGTTTGCCATGATTTCCTGGAACAATCTGGATGCCTCCAAAGCGTTTGCCCATCTTCAGACCCTCCGCAACCGCGTGTGCCTTCCCGAAGTCCTGTCCGGGGAGGAGGGGGCCAAGCGGGTCAGGAAAGCTTCGGTTCCCATGGCCGCAGGCCTCAGTTACAACTATGCCGCCAAGGCGGTGGACGAAAAGGTGCTGGACGCGCTTTGCGATCTTGCGAAGGAGACCCAGCTGACGGAGAAATTCGCCGCCCTGTACAACGGCGAGGTCATCAACACCGGCGAAAAGCGCAAGGTCCTTCATCACCTGACCCGCGGCCAGCTGGGAGAAGCGGTCGTCGCGGACGGCGTGGACAAGCGGGAGTTCTATCTGTCCCAGCAGGAGCGGGTCGCGGAATTCGCGGACGCCGTTCACAGCGGCAAAATCACCAATGAAGCCGGGGAAACCTTTACGACCGTGGTGCAGATCGGCATCGGCGGAAGCGACCTGGGCCCCCGGGCGATGTACCTTGCCCTGGAGAACTGGGCCAAACAGAACGGCTCCTTCTACATGGAAGCGCGGTTCATCAGCAACGTGGACCCGGATGACGCGGCCCAGGTGCTTCGTTCCATCGACGTCAGCCGCTCCCTGTTCGTGCTGGTTTCCAAGTCCGGCACCACCCTGGAGACCCTGACCAACGAGGCCTTTGTGAAGGACGCCCTGAAAAAGGCCGGTCTGGATCCGGCCCGGCACATGGTGGCCGTGACCAGCGAGACTTCTCCCCTTGCCTCCAGCAAGGAGTATCTGGCTGCCTTCTTCATGGACGACTACATCGGCGGCCGGTATTCTTCCACCTCCTGCGTGGGCGGCGCGGTGCTGTCCCTGGCCTTTGGGCCCAAGGTGTTCGGGCGTTTCCTGGAAGGCGCGGCCGCCGAGGACGTTTTGGCCAAGGAACCGGATCCGCGCAAGAACCCGGATATGCTGGACGCGCTGATCGGCATCTATGAGCGCAATGTGCAAAACTGGCCCGCCACGGCGGTGCTGCCCTATTCCCAGGCCCTGAGCCGCTTCCCCGCCCACCTGCAGCAGCTGGACATGGAGTCCAACGGCAAAAGCGTCAACCGCTTCGGGGAAAAGGTCGATTACGTGACCGGCCCGGTGATTTTCGGGGAACCCGGCACCAACGGGCAGCATTCCTTCTATCAGCTGCTGCACCAGGGGACGGACATCATCCCCCTGCAGTTCGTGGGCTTCAAAAAGAACCAGGCGGGCATGGATGTGGATATTCAGGGGACCACCAGCCAGCAGAAGCTGTGCGCCAACGTGGCCGCGCAGATCATGGCCTTCGCCTGCGGCAAGAAAGCCGAGGATCCCAACAAGAGCTTTGCCGGCGGCAGGCCCTCCTCCATCATCATCGGCGAACAGCTGACCCCCGAAGCCCTTGGCGCGCTGCTGGCGCACTTTGAGAACAAGGTGATGTTCCAGGGCTTTGTCTGGAACCTGAACAGCTTTGACCAGGAAGGCGTGCAGCTGGGCAAAGTGCTGGCCAAACGGGTGCTGAGCCACGATACCGACGGCGCCCTTCGGGTCTACAGCGACCTGATGGGGATCTGAGCGGGTTTCCGTTTATCGGCTCCATAAAGGGGCTGTTGCAGAAGCACCAAAATCTGCAGCAGCCCCTTTCCCATGTAGGC